>CALIMV010000174.1 GCA_938045275.1 uncultured Granulosicoccaceae bacterium | reverse complement strand
ATACAAAGTAGGACGCTTTTGAAGGATCAAACATTTTTACCCCTTACAGAGTTTTTGAAAACGAATGAACAGGTGCTCGTCATCGGATCATGTAAACTTTTTTTATGGTTTCATGAACAGTGCAGACACCTTTCCAGTCTTTCGGGAAAAACGCAGCGGTATCCGGAGTTACTTCGATCTTATCGCCGCTTTCGTGCTCATAAGTACAACGACCCTCAAGGAAATGACAAAACTCGTCTTTAGTCACATGGCAATGCCACTTTCCGGGTGTGCATATCCAAAGCCCACATTCTGACTGGCCATCGGGGCCTTTGTGTAGCACTTTGCCGCTGGTGTGTGATTCGCCTTCAATCATTGTGGGTATGACGCCCCAATCAACAAGATCGTCAAAGTTGCACGCTGCGTGGATGTGAGGCGCTGATGAATTGAGATCGGTCATGTCAGAAGTTCTGTTAACAATCGCGCCGCTTTTACAGGGCCTTCGCTACTTTGCATATGTTTGGAGATCGAAGTAAGTTTCGCCTGCATGTCTGTATCAGTTAGGCACTGCTCAAGCTTGGCGATGATGTCTTCGTCGGTCCAATCATATCGGTCAGATCGAATGCCATAACCGGTTTCCTGAACACGCATTGCGTTATCGTGACCGTCCCAAACATACGGCATGATGATCGCAGGCTTACCGAAGTAAAGGCACTCAGTGAATGAATTGTTACCACCGTGATGGATTACTGCATCGACTTGAGGAATAACGGAAGGCTGTGGATACCAACTATCAATATGGACATTAGGTGGGATATCGCTGTACTCATCTTTATAATCACCGACATTGACCAACGCTCGATATCGGCTATTGCCTACTAGCGTAATGAGTCGTTTCAACAATTCAGTATCGCCAGCACCTAGAGAGCCAAAAGAGATGTAAAGTAGCGGACCGTCATTGTTGGCGGCAAATGTGGGCACTTCATACGCTTCATCTTCGCGCACGCAACCTTCTAAATATTGAAATCGCTCAGGGTCTAGTGGAGTTTCTCGGTTGTAGGTGAGTGGTTGTGGATAGAGCATCATGTTCATGTGGGGCGAGGCTTCAAAGAACTCGCCGATCTTGTATGCATCTTCGCCGCAGCTGGCTAAAAAATTATTGAAATCTTCGTGAATGGGTGCGATGACTTCTTCAAACTTTGCGCGGAATGCAGCATGACCGGCTTTATCATTCTCCGACATACCGGATAAGTGAGGCGGGATTGCTGGGTCTTCTATCTCGTTCTCGGAACAAGAAATGATTCGTACCCACGGCACACCATATTGTTTTATTGCCGGAAAAAGAATCACGTTGTCTACCGCAATTACATCAGGCTTGATTTTATCCAACACAGCATGCAAGTCTTTTTCTGCCCATTTCGCACTGTCAACGATTGCTTCCCAGCATTCCTTTACGTAGTTATCGATTTGATCGATGGGTGATTTTCGAAAATTTGGAATATGACCGTTGATGAAGTCTTCCCAGAATTTTGCCATCTGCTCGGGTGGCATGGGTTCAGACAACGCAACAGGATGCGCTTCAAATCCGTAACCTTCGTATACTTCTACAAAGCCTGGGTCGGAGAGGAATACGGCTTTGTGGCCCAAGGCTGTAATTGCTTGCGCAATCCCGACAGAATTTAAAGCCGGGCCGAATGCGGCTTCAGGGAAGAAGGCAAAAGTTTTTTTATCCATTATGTGTCTCCTTTAAAAGTTGATGCATCGGCGCTCAAGCCGGAAAAATACGGGTGTCTTTGGCTGACCAGCCAAGGTTAATTTGCTGGCCTATAGTTGGACAGTGTCGTTCTGCCACATCGGCAGTCATTCGCGAAATAATCGGTTTGTCAGACAGTGTTGTCTTAATGTGTAAAAGCAAATCCAAGCCGTGATACGCAATATTGACTACATCGCCTGCCAGATTGTTGTCTAACTGGGTGTCGACGTGTAGCCGCTCCGGCCTTATTGCGGCGACCGCTGCGCTGCCGTTGGGTAAATCAATAGTTTGCGTACTTGTGATAGTGATGCCATTCGCTGCTTGTAAAGTATCGCCTGAGAGGGTCACCGGCAGGAAATTCATCACGCCAATGAAGTCTGCCGCAAACCGAGTTTGAGGGCGTTCGTAAATATCGTTTGGCGTGCCAACCTGTAACAGACCGCCGTCTTGCATGATAGCGATTCTATCAGCCATCACCAACGCCTCTTCCTGATCATGGGTCACCATGATGAAGGTTATGCCAAATTCGTGTTGGAGGCGCTTTAGCTCCAACTGCATATCACTGCGAAGTTTTTTGTCCAATGCGCCCAGTGGCTCATCGAGTAGTAGTACCTTTGGGCGTTTAATTAGCGCTCGTGCCAGTGCAACGCGTTGGCGTTGGCCACCTGATAATTGTTCGGGTTTACGTTTGGCCAGTTGCGTCAGTTGCACGACGTCTAAAATTTTTTCTACCTCAGCGTTAATCTCTTGTTTGGGCAGTTTATCCATTTCAAGGCCATAGGCAATATTCTTCGCAACGTTCATGTGAGGGAACAAGGCATAAGATTGGAACATTAAGTTTACCGGCCGTCGATTGGGCGGCAACTGCGCGATAGAAGTGCCTTCAAGTAAAATGTCGCCTGCAGTCAGCGCTTCAAATCCCGCCAACATACGCAATAAAGTGGTTTTACCACTGCCTGATGCACCAAGCAGCGCAAAAAATTCGTTTTCTTGTACGTCTAAGGTGACACCACTAACCGCACTCACGTTTCCAAAGTGCTTTTCTACCTGTTGTATTGATAAAAGAGGGTACGTCATTGTCCGGGTAAGCCCCCTCGATTAAGTCGTTGGGATAAAGCCAGCGCGACGACTGAGACTGCCATTACCAAGGTGGCCAGTGCGTTGATTTCAGGTGTCACACCAAAGCGGATCATCGCGTAGATCTGCATAGGAAGAGTGATAGAAGAGCGCCCAGCACCAGCGGTGAAGAAGGCGATGATAAATTCATCCACCGATAAGGTGAATGCAAGTAAGGCACCTGCAAGCACTGCCGGCATTAGCACCGGAAGAATAACCCGTATTAAGGTGGTGATAGTTGATGCACCCAAATCAGCGGAGGCTTCTACAATAGCCCAGTCGAAATTTTTCAAACGTGCACGTACCACAGCGCAAACGAAAGCAAGATTAAACACAACGTGGCTAACGATGATGGTGTGTAATCCCATTTTGACGCCCAGCAGTGAGAAAAAACTGAGTAATGCAATCGCTAACACAATGTCTGGGATAATCATTGGCGCAAAGATGATTGTTTCCAGCCACTTGCCATTGCGACGACGAATCTCTACACCAACCGCCAATAAACTACCAAGAATGGTGGATAGGATTGTGGAAAAAATAGCCACAAAAAGCGTGTTTCTTGCTGCTTGCAATATTTCATCGTTTTGCCACAAGGCGCCATACCATTTCACGGAAAACCCAGTCCACGCTGTGGGTAATCCGCCTTCGTTAAATGAGAGTGCAACCAGTACTGAAATCGGAATGTACAAAAACGCAAACACGATGCCGATGATTAACAGCATTAAGCGATAAGTGTTTCGATCAGCCATCAGTGTATGCCTTTCCACCTGAGGCTCGCTCCGTTATAACTGCTTGTAACAGTAATAAGCCTAGCATGATAATGATCAACACCATTGACAGCGCTGCACCAAATGGCCAGTCATTCGCGGTCAGAAATTGCGCGTACACAAGGTTACCGATCATCTGAAATTGGCCGCCCCCTAATAGAGCAGGGGTCACGAAATTACCGATAGATAAAACAAATACAAACACGAACCCTGTTGCAATTCCTACCACTGTCCTAGGCAGGGTAATTCGTCGGAACGTGGTCCATGCAGAAGCCCCCAAGTCACGCGAGGCTTCGGCAATTTCTGGGTTTAACCGAGACAATGGTGCATAACAGCTCAGGATTACGAACGGTAGGTAGTTGTAGATAAGGCCGATCACAACAGCAGGTTCGGTGTATAACATTTTGGGTAACTCACCATCGAACCCAATCCATCGCGCAAGGTTTGCGATTAAGCCTTCACGATTTAACAATACAATCCAGGCATAGGAGCGCACCAGATAGTTTGACCAAAATGGCAGCACAGCAAAAAACAACAGCATGGGTTGATGGCGCCGGGGCATGGATGCAATGGCATACGCAGCTGCGTAACCCAGAACACACGCGATACCTGCAGCCAGGCCCGCGATAGCGGCGGACTTCATAAATATGCCGAAATAGAGCGGGTCAAAAACCAGTGCAATATTTTCAAGCGTCCATGTGTATTCAATACCGCCGTATACGCCACGACGAAAGAAAGCCACGACAAGTATGAGTAGACACGGCACCACCATTAATCCGAACAACCACAGCAAAGCAGGAGATATAAGGACGAGAGGTCGGCGGTCGGTTTTCATGGACTAGGTTTGCACTAAGCTAGTATCGTTTGTCTAGAATCGCGAAGAAGAAAGCCCCAACAACGATTTGTCGGGGCTATTACTTACTTGGCAACGATTAGTCAGCTGCTTTTATTTCCGATACTAAACGTGAGTAGTCTCGCTGGGCTTCGCCAACATCACGCAATTGTTCATAGCTCAACATGTCGGCTGGCTTCATGCCCATATTAGGAAAGGTGCCGATCAGGTCAGCTGATACGCCG
>CALIMV010000173.1 GCA_938045275.1 uncultured Granulosicoccaceae bacterium | reverse complement strand
ACTCCCGACAGGCGAAGGCGAGTTGGTTGATTTAATTGACATTGACCAAGAAAAACAAATTGATATCACAATAAAAACAACCGACAGTTCTGGCGCTACATACGACAAAATGTTCACCCTTGATGTAGTTAATGTGAATGAACCCCCACAGATTCAATCGGTACCTGATAACCCGGAAATCTCTGCGGAACAGCCGTTTGATTTATCTTCGGTCGTATTTGTTGATCCGGATAACGACGAATTATCACGCGAAGTTAAACTGGCCAATGGCAACCCTCTGCCAGAATGGTTAGTGTATGAAGCTGGGTCAAATACCCTGTCGCTTGAGAACGCACCAACAAATCTGGAGAGCATTGAGATCGCTGTCAATGTCGATGACGGCAACGGCGGTACAGCAACAGAAAACGTGTTCATCACTATTAAGCAGCCGCCAGTTATCATCGAACCTGAACCTGCTGCGGCTCTGCCAGATACAGAGGAACCGGCTCCTGAAGAACAAATGCCTGCAATACAACCAATACCAGTTATCGATGTGTTGGCAGCACCACCGGTTGTAGCAGAAGAGACTGTCATCGATGAAAAAGCTAACGGTGAAACAATCGAAACTGAACGCAAGCTAACTGTTGTTGAGGAAACAGAGAATATTGACCTGGCTGCGTTGATAAAGCCACTCGAACGGGTGAGCTTGGTTGACATTCCGACTACAGATAATTCAATTAAAAGCCTGAATAGCAAAATAGATTTGCTTGATACTGATAATTCGATAAACGCTTTCAATCTATTCGATTTATCAACGGCCTTTAGCCAACCGACGGATATGGAGTTTACTGATCTTGCCAAGGAGTTTGATCGACAGCGAGAGGAAATTGCAGATCAATCTGCCAGTACCCAGTCACTCATTGGTCGCTCTTTTACACTATCTTCCGGTCTTTCAGTAGGTTACTTACTTTGGCTTATTCGTGGTGGAACTTTGATGGGCAGCGTACTCACGTCCCTACCAGCCTGGCGATTGGTTGATCCCTTACCGGTATTAGGATCACTTAGTGACGGTTTCGAATCTGACGATGAGTCTCTTGAGTCAATGGTGGATGGAGATGACGCACACCGCGAGAATCATCATCCACCGAAAAACACGGCTTAGCAGCAGCTTGAAGAGCGGTGTCTTTAGCCCAGCTGCTTCATTCAATTTCGTTACACCCGTCACATAAATAGCCAAGGTCAACCATTAAAAAGCCTATTCACAGCCCGCGTTTGGCGCTGTCTGTGCAAACGATAGGCAGTTAGCTATGAAAAATAGCGCCACAAGCTGCCGTACTTGACTAAAAGCCGATCATGAAAATAGACGCATATGCTACCGCTCGGTTCTCACTGCCTCCGTTGATACGATTACTATTGGTAGCGACGGTTCTCGGATTGGCAGGGTGTGAAAATAAGCAGAATAACGACACCAGTTCTAATTCAGATACACCAGCAGTTGCTCAAGGTGGCGATGATTACTGGGCGGCCCTTGCACAGAATTACGAACCTTACGTAAAACCTCCCGAACTCTCCGCCGCTTATCCACCAGAAGAATGGATAAGTTTTGGTAGATGGGAACCTACATTTGACTGGCCTGTCATTGCAACCGGCGCTGCCAATTTGCCTGATGGACGAGTCGTAGCGTGGTCGTCGCAGACACCAAATACGTTCGGTGGGCCGAGTGAATCCACCGTTGGCACTATCTATGACCCAGCGGACGGAAGTTTCCAAAACACACCAAACAGCACACACGATATGTTCTGTGCTGGTATATCAATGCTGGAAGACGGTCGAGTATTTGTTGCGGGTGGTGGACGTACGGTCTCCACAACAAGCGTTTTCGACAACAATCAATTCAATGAAATTGAGCCAATGGCAATGTCTCGCTGGTATCCAACGAGCACAACCATGCCAACTGGTCAGGTATTCACCTCTCTAGGTACAACTGCAGCACCTTACCCAGAAGTTTGGACTGATGGAAAAGGCTGGAGTTTAATCCCAGAGATTAATCTACAACAGATTATTGACAGCGAAAACGTTGTACATAACGATTGGTACCCAGCATTCAATGTAGCACCTGACGGCTCCCTATTTCACCCTGGCCACATGCCAGACATTCTGTCGGTTTACATGAACCAGGAACGTGGTGTACACGACCATGATGACCATTCAACTGACGAGGCGTCTCGCTTGTACAACACGACCGTCATGTACGACATTGGTAAAATGTTAGTTGCAGGTGGCGGTGCTGGCGAAAACGCCACCAACAGTGCCTTGACAATAGATGTGAACGGTCCGTCACCGATCGTGACACCAACTAACCCTATGAAGCACGTACGCAGCATGCAAAACAGTGTTGTTTTACCCAACGGCGAAGTATTGGTTATTGGTGGCAACAGCACTGGCATTCAATTCAGTGACGACGGTACTGTGCTGGAACCCGAACTGTGGAATCCGCAAACCGAACAATGGCGCGTACTGGCCTTTCACGATAAACCTCGCAACTACCACTCAGTTGCTTTGCTGCTAAAAGATGCACGCGTGCTATCAGCTGGTGGCGGCTTGTGTGGCAATTGCCCGACAAATCATCAGAACGGCGAAGTTTATTTACCACCTTATCTATTTAACGCAGACGGAACCCCTGCACAACGTCCAGCTATTACCAGTGGCACCACAACCGCTCTGCCTGGTGACACTGTGAACGTTACCGGTACTGACGATATTGTAAAATTCAACATGGTACGTCTGGTGGCTATTACACATCACCATACGACCGATCAACGACTCGTCCCTATCGATTCAGTGAAAGTTGCTAGCGGCCAATATGATTTGTCTCTAAATTCAAACGCCAATGTTTTGCTGCCAGGATACTATTGGATTTTCGGACTAAACCAAAATGGCGTTCCAACCGAAGGCCATACTATTCAAATAAACGTAAGGCCTGAAAACCAGCCGGACACAAGTGTCGACACATCACCGAATATTGAGTACGAATACTATGAAGGTATCTGGTCAGATTTCAGGCTACCTGATTTCGATACACTAACGCCAGCTAAAACAGGTACTCAACCTGATTTCTCACTTACAGCCAAAGAGCGAAAAAACAACTACGCTTTCCGATTTCGTGGCTCAATCACTGTGCCGGCCAATGGTCAGTACACATTCTCCTTGTCATCCGACGATGGCAGTAAATTGCTTATTAATAACCAGCTGGTCGTTGATCATGACGGGGCGCACGGCTTCGAAGTCGAGCAAAGTGGTACCGTTAATTTATCCGCAGGCCAGCATGCTATCGAAGTTCAATTTTTCGAGATGTCCGGAGGCGATGCCTTGCTCGCTTCCTGGCAAGGCCCCACATTCGATAAACGGCCGATAAGTGCGGTTGATCTTGGCAGCCCAATTCCAGTGCCAAGTACTGCCAACGCAAATTCACCTAATCAGGGAAAGGTGTCTTACAAGTACTTTGAAGGGAATTGGCAGAACCTACCGAACTTTGACAACGAAGCAGTGATTAAAGAAGGTGAAGTTGCAGGCTTTGATTTATCACCGCGTATTTCCAATGATTTCTACGGGTTTGAATTCAAAGCCAATATTGTTATTCCAAATAACGGTGACTACACCTTTTACACTCGCTCCGACGACGGTAGCAGATTGAGTGTCAATGACACCATTATCGTTAATAACGACGGCCGACACGGTCCCAAAGAGCAATCAGGTATCATTGCCTTGACTGCCGGTACTCACCAATTGAAAGTTGAATTTTTCGAGTATGACGGTGGCGATAGCCTGGAAATCAATTGGAAAGGACCCGGTTTCGCAAAGCAATTCATTCCAATTTCAGCACTGTCGTCTGTTGAAAGCGATGATTCTGATACAAACAACAATCCGCCTACCAACCCCGAACCGAACATCGATGGCAGCACACCCGGATTAGTCAATTACAAATATTACGAAGGCATGTGGGATTACTTGCCTGATTTTAGCGCCATGACGCCGGTGAAACAGGGAACCACTCCCGGATTTGTTTTGAGCGAACGCGCGCGTGACGATTTCTACGCCATGCAATTCAACGGAAAATTAACTGTACCAACAGCAGGCACTTATACGCTGTTTGCCAAATCAGATGATGGTAGCCGCATAACAATCGATGGGCAACTTGTTGTACTACACGACGGTAGGCATGGCGCCAAAGAGAAACAGGGCAGCCTTTATCTGGATGAAGGTACACATGACATCGTAGTGGACTTTTTTGAGCACGATGGTGGCGATAGCCTGAAAATCTCCTGGAGCGGTCCCGGTATCGCAAAACAAACCATACCAGC
>CALIMV010000172.1 GCA_938045275.1 uncultured Granulosicoccaceae bacterium | reverse complement strand
TGTTCTAAGATCAATTCGATTAACAATAGCCAATAACTTGAACGGTGCTTTGTCTAAATCAAGTGGTTGATCTTCACCACCGCTTTCAGCTATCCAGTTTTGCAATACAGCGCGTTCTAAAGCTGTTGGAGTAGTTTGGCCGCCATTGATGGACACAGGATTGATAATCTGATCAACCCAGGTTTGTGCGAATTCTTCTGGCGAAATGCCGGTTCTTTCCTGATTGGCTATGTTGCGAAAAAGTCGAGCGAAAGACCATTCGCCATTTGGAGTCCCTTGTTTGGCACAGGGGTCATAAGTACGTTCAGGGTCTTCAATGACAAGCGGGTCCGTAATCATCAGTTCACTGAATACATCAATGTTGTCAGGGTTTCCGGTGATGGGTCCATTAGCACCGTAATTTCTGTGGGCTTTTTTGAAGTGTTGGGAAAAACCTTTTTGCTCACGCCCTTTATACACGGGTAAGGCATCGCCAGACTGAGACTCGAGTACCTGAACAAGTTCGGCGGTTATATCCTCGTTGTTGACAACAGTGCTATACACACCATCATTACCAGTAGCATCGCCGGCAATGCCAATATCATTGAATACCACAACCTGATCTTCAATATCGTCTGAAAGCGATACTTTGAACGCACTGACTTCCGGGTGTTGCGCTAATTCAACCGATAAAACACTATTTGCATCGCTGTCGCTGTCGTTATTGTCGATAATTTGCAGATTAGTGCGAGTTGTAACGGGAATGTTTTCCAGGAGCACGGCATGTTCGAGTCTTGGGTCAACCAACGATGTTGATTCATCCAAGGTTACGCTGTCACTGCAAGCAGCTACACTCAAAGTAAGCGTGGTGAGTAGCATTTTTGCAAAAACGTTTTTTATTGTTGAAGAGCTAAGGCGCATGTTAAAAAATCCCTGCCATGGGTAATTTATTTAAAAGTGGTTCTAAAAAGCAGCGCGCATAGATTAATGTCATTTCTATCTTTGCTTTTACAAACGAACTGTTTCTTCGGTTGTAAGTACTATTTGCACGCGATAAGGAATATTAGCAGCCAGGCGGTAACGTAACTGTATAGAATTGTGCTGGCGGCAGGTAAAATTACCGCTTTGTCCGACTGCAGTGCTTGGCGTTGGTCGTTCTGTATCTCTCCAAGTAATTTTTCATTTGTTTTTATCAATAAAGACTGCATGTCTGCAGCTGTTTGTAGTGTGATGGGCTTTACAGTTGGCACCTTGTTGATAAAGAGTTGATGTTGGAATAAACAGCCACGCCAATGGCCAGCTATCGAGTTTAAATTTCAATTCGACGACAACGGCAGGGGTACTACGCAAAACTACATACGTGATAATACTGGTGTTTGGGCGGAGTTTACTTTTTGTATCCAGGCCGTTTTTCCGATTTATGCGAGCAAGCGTTTATGCATAACGTTCAAAGCCTTTAGAAAATACCCGCAAAAACAGCACGTGTTGCCAGATTACTGATGCTGTAACAATCGTGCATCGATAATGCTTCTGTCTTTACTAGTCGATTTGGATGAACAGGTTATGGACGCTCACTGGCTACAGGTTATTGGTGAATGTGAATGCAGGAGCGAAAGGCTATTAAGCAGCCGCGAGTGTAGAACGTATCTATAGTGGCTGATTCCCTATGTGTATCCTTAATCTGACGCCCACCAGGTAGAAAGCGAAGTCTAAAAATTGACCAACCTTGTAATGTATAAATAATTACTAAGACACTTTCGCTTAACAATTTCAATTGTAAAAATATAATTCAAGCCAGTGCCTAGTTTTATACGCACATGACTGTTTACCTTTTTTTAAACCATTTACTTAGAGATTATGCAGCCCTGAGTTATTCTGGAACCTTCTGTAGTTACTTACTAGGGTTGAGGGAGCGGGGATGCAATATTCACTTTTGCTTGTATTACTATTCGGGGTGCTTTTTGGCTGGTTGATTAAGCATTGGCGCAGTCGTGATGAGATTGCTGATCTCCGACGTAAGGCTCAATTTAACCGAGTGGGTACGCGGATTCAATCTGAGTCTGTGTACATAGATAGGCCGCTGCTTTCTGACGAGGAAGCTTCTGCTACGCGCGGAACGTCCAAGGGTGGTTCTGTATCGCAAGAATCACAATCTCGCGGATTATCAAAGGGCCGAGCTCAATCTCAGGCGTCGTCTGGCAATGCATACAGTCGAGCGAACAAATCAATGTCTTCTGGCTATGTGCAAACTATGTCGACAACCGAGGCAGATTTTCACAGTCAGTCATTTGTTGCATCAGCTGTTGATCAAGCAGAAATTGATGAGTTATACCGTATAAGTGCCCGTGTTAAACCGCTTGAATACGATTTGGCCCAGCGTCGCAAAGAAATAAACACTCTGGAAATGGCCTTGGAAAGTAAAAAACGCGGTAATGAAAAGCAGTTGTTGTCAGTTCGATTACAAGCTGAAGATCAAACGCGAAAACTCTACAAGGAACAGCTGTCCGAGAAAGATCGAACGATCAACGCTCTGGAGAAAAGACTTTCAAGCTCAGCTAATGTTGAATCTGAAGTGCAAAGACTGAAAGCCAGT
>CALIMV010000171.1 GCA_938045275.1 uncultured Granulosicoccaceae bacterium | reverse complement strand
TTCTAGGTGTGGTTACCGTTGTTACCCGATGGCAAACCACCCTTGAAATAAGCTCCGTGGAGATCGCGGCAAACTTGATGATCCTTGCCGGCGCTCTGGTTTTCGTTATGTATACGATCGCTTGCACAAGCTTTGAACAATGGACGAGTTTGCGACTCACGACATTGTGCATGCTATCAGGTGCAGCTGCCAATACCTTGCTTGTGTTCATTCTAGTTACCGCAGGTGTATTAATACAGCCATCAATGACCGACTGGTTTCAAGTGCGCTGGGAACTGTTGTTCCTGGCCATAGTCGGTGTGCTGATAGCCATGTTCACCTGGGTAATCGGCGCCAGAAAAATCGGCCCACTGAACGCGATGTTGTTTATCAACCTTATTCCAGTAGTGACATTCACCGTTCGGTATTGGCAGGGCTATCGATACGAAACTATCGAAATTGTTGGTGCTGTAATGGTTATGGTTGCGCTATCGATACAGAATCTTTACATGCGAATGCAATTGTCAAAACATGCCATTGCTAGTTTGCCTTAAAGCAACTGCCTATTCCTGATACTCAAAGTCAGCCACTGCTACATTGACTCATTACTGGACAAAGTACCCTTAATCAGAATTGCTGATTAGTCAATTGCCATTACTGTCGGTAGTCGTTGAGTAGGCAGCATTCAGGAAATTGTTAAAGCGCTGGTTATAGCGCTTAAACACATAGGTGACAAGCCCTTTATTGTACCGTTAATGGGTAGTATCGATGAAGTTCGATAAAAATGGTAGCCTGCTTAAAGGCAGGAGTTAACCCAATCTATGAGGCTGCGGCATCGGTATTCGCGTGGGTATAAACTTGTCTGGTACGGTCTATATGTTCAGCCAGTAAGCGTCGGATCTTCTTCTCGTCACCCTTGCGCACAGCTTTGGCGATCAACTTATGTTCGTCGAAGGAGAGGTCTGTGTGTTTCGGCAAATCTGACAAGTGAGTCCGCAGAGCAGCGATTTTGCCCACATACCTGGAATAACTGGCAGCAAGATAGTCATTTTCACAATGCTTGAAAATGAGTTCGTGAAAGGTGGTATCGAGTGCCAGATAAGTCACCATACGACCTTTGTTTTGTGCATCTGCCATTTTGGCTACAACGTCTTCCATGTCGCTTGCTAACTTGTCCGGGTTTCGCGACAGTGCAAGTTCAAACGCCGCGGTTTCAATGGCTTGGCGAAAGTCGCAAATCTGTGCAACCTCCTCACTGCTTAACGTAAAAACTTTTGCGCCTTTCTGCGGTTCTATTGTCACAAGTCCTTCATCTCGCAATTGAGCGAGCGCTTCGCGAACAGGGGATTTAGATACCCCAAGCTCTTCTGAAATGACACGTTCCGACAATACTTGCCCCATTTTCAGGGTGCCGTTAACGATATTCGAGCGCAGATGCTCAAGCGCGAGCTCGCGCAAGGATTGGGGTCGTTTTAATGCCATCGGGATGAATTCTTCAAATTAGTTATTGCAACTCATATGATATCTGATATAGACTCAAATGCAATCTAACATATCAGATATCAGATATGTGGTTACATATGAGAACCCATAGCGATGCAGGCGGAACTAGTTCTTAATTGCCAGAATCACCACGGCGAAGGCATATTCTGGAATGCCGAAGACAGCTGTGTTTGGTGGACCGACATTGAAGGAAAGTCCATCTGGTCACTTAACCCGGAGACGAGCCAAAGCCGAGAGTACCCGATGAAAGAGCGAGTGTGCTGCTTCGCACCTCGTCAGTCTGGTGGGTTGATTATCGCGTTTGCCGATCGTATTTCATTTTTTGATTTAAACAATCAGCGCGAACAAATAATTGAACAATTTGAACCGCATAAATTAGAAACGCGCCTGAACGATGGCCGAACGGATCGTCAGGGAAGGTTCATCCTTGGTGGGTTTAATGAGGTTAGTGGCGCTGCAACTTCATCCGTAATTCGTCTAGATCATGATTTAACAGTTACTGAATTAATCAGCAACATTTCGTGCGCAAACTCCACATGTTTCTCCCCCGATGGCACCACGATGTACTTTGCCGATACGCCGGAGAATGAAATTGTTGCTTATGACTACGACACTAATTCAGGGTCAATAGCGAACAAACGAGTGCACTGCTCGTTTGCTAATGAACCAGGATTCCCGGATGGCTCATGCGTCGATGCTGAAGGCGGCGTTTGGAATGCTGAATGGGAAGGTCGGCGCGTTGTCAGGGTAGACCTTAACGGCAACATCGATCAAGTCATTGACGTACCCGTATGGAAGCCAACCTGTTGTGCCTTCGGCGGACCAAATCTCGACACATTATTCATAACAACATCGCGCTTGATGAGCGATGAAAAAGCGCTTGCAAAAGAACCCGAGTCGGGTGGCTTATTTGCCGTGAAGCCAGGATTACAGGGTGTTTTAGACACACCATTCTGTGGATAAAAATTACCCATAACAACGAGTGAGGAAAACATGAATAGACAATTAAAGAAACTCATACTGACAGCTGGTATTGCAGCTCTAGCCGGATCTGTTTATGCCGGTGATTACCCGGCACCGGTGCCGTTACAAGACGGTGCACAAGCCCCGATTGATGCGATTAAGCCTAAAAATGAGACTTATCGCATTGCCTATATGCCGCCTGCAACCGAGTTTAACTACTACATCGCTATTGGTGAGGGTATCAAAGCGGTTGCAGCCGATGCAGGCGTAGAGGTATTCATGCTGGCACCACAAAGCGGCGCTGATATTAATGGTCAGATGGGCATGATTCAGGATGTACTCACGCAAGATGTGGATGCCATAATCTTTGGTACACACGACGAATTTGCCGCCGCTCCTTTGCTTAAAAAAGCAGTAGACGACGGTATCGCCGTAATGATGATCAACTCTGACATTCCCAACTTTCCAACACCCATTCATGGGGTAGTTGGTTACTCCCAGCGCAATGGCACACATGCAATGGCAGATTGGGCTATTGAAAACCATGGTAACGAGCCGGTTCGCGTAGGTGTTATTGAAGGCCAGCCTGGCTATCATTCTACCGAGCGTGTAGGCGGATTTATGGACGGCATCGAAGGTAACGAAAACTTCGAAGTTGTTGTATCCATTGATGGCAAATGGAACGTTGAAGGAGGCAATGTCGCCGGCATGGATATTTTGCAGTCGCACCCTGATCTGGATATGATTTTCGCTGCCAATGATTACATGCTCATCGGGGCTTCACTAGCAGCGAAAGCACTCGGTCGAACCGATTTGGTCATGCTGGGTAATGATGGCGACACGTCGGGCTTAGAAGAAATCGCCGCTGGCAACATTACCGCAACTGTAAACACTTCACCGTTCTTAATGGGTCGCGCCGCGATGAGCGCAACGCTGGACGCATTGGACGGGAAATACGAAGGTGGCTGGATTGAAACGCCTACTTCCATTGAAGATAAAGACGGCGCAATAGCGGTGTTGCAGGAACCCGAAAAACTTTTCCCACAGCCATCAAAAGAATACTGATCCGACGGTACTCGCTCCGGTTCTGTCCTTGGGCAGTGCCGGAGTCAAACAAACACTAGTAATACAATAAGAGGATTGATCCACGTGCCCACTAGCTCCCCATTATGGGAATTTGTCGATATCAGCAAAGCCTATCCAGGTGTGCTGGCTAACGATCAGGTTTCTATAAAACTCTATGGCGGATCTATCCATGGTCTTCTAGGGGAAAACGGTTGCGGTAAATCCACGATGATAAAAACGCTCTCTGGCGTACAGCAACCCGATGGCGGAAAAATCCTTAACAATAGCCAGGAAACACATATAACCAATCCGCAAGATGCCAGAGCCAAAGGAATAGCCACCGTATTCCAGGAATTCTCAATTGTTCCCACCTTATCTGTTGGTGAAAATATCTATCTTGGAAACATGCCATCCACAAAATTCGGCTTGATCGATTGGAAGAAAATTCATGCAGACGCTTCCGCAGTTCTGCATGAAATGGAAGTAGATATTTCAACAGAAGCTATAACCGGTCACCTTTCTGTTGGTGAACAACAGCTGGTTGAAATCGCAAAAGCCATTGCAATCGATGCACAAATGATCATCCTCGACGAACCCACCGCTGCGTTGGGTGAAGACGAAATTGAAACGCTGCACAGACTACTTCGGAACATGCGTAATAAAGGTACGGCAATTCTCTATGTGTCCCATCGTCTCGATGAAGTCGAACGTATTGTCGATGAAGTGACTATTCTGCGCGGTGGTAAAGTTGTGCGCGCCAGCGGAGAAACGGCTATTGATGTCAACCAAATCGTCAGTGCAATGGTAGGAGAAGAAATCGCAGAACACTACCCAAAGGAACGTAACGCCAAAGACACAATAGTACTTGAAGCACATGAATTGACTACCTCAAATGGCGTAACAAACGCAAGCTTCGATGTTCGCGAAGGTGAAGTTCTTGGTCTTGGTGGTGTGTTGGGTAGTGGTCGCACGGAAATCGCTCGCGCACTGTTTGGCGTTGACCCCATAATTTCCGGTGAGATTCGCCTGGAAGGGAAGCCAATTCACATAGCAAATGAAATCGATGCTATTGAGAAAGGGCTTGCATTGGTTCCGGAAAATAGAAAGTTTGATGGATTGTTTTTTAATTTTCGTGCCAGTGGAAATATTACAGCAGCCTCTTTAAGTTCACTCAGTCGATTAGGCGTACTTAATTTGGGGGTTGAGAAGCAGGGTGCACAACGACTAATCCAGGAACTTGAAATATCCGCTTTGGCCGAATCAAAAACCGTCAATTTTCTCTCTGGTGGCAATCAGCAAAAAATTGTTATTGCACGCTGGCTCTTTTCCGATGCAAAGGTTCTGATCATGGACGAGCCAACGCAAGGCATCGATATCGGCGCCAAGCTCGCCGTTTACAAGTTGATAAACACGCTAACCAAAGCCGGTAAGTCAATCATTCTGATCAGCTCTGATCACGATGAACTGCTGGCCATGAGTGATCGTATAGCAGTGATTCAACACGGCACAGTCGTTCGGTTGAGTTCAGCTGAGAATTTAACGCACAACGATCTGGTACGAGCATCGGCTGCAAAAACGAATCAGCAGCCGCTCGAGGTAACTGCATGAAACGAATATTTGATGCTCAGCTAATTGGTCCGTTTGTGGCAATGGTCATTGTCGCTGTTATTGTCGCGTTGACAACAGAACGGTTTCTAAATCCGGGCAACCTGTCTAATTTATCATTGCAAGTAAGCATCGTTGCTTTAATTGCTATTGGATCAACCATCGTTATATTTGCAGCGGGAATAGACTTAAGCTCAGGTTCGATGGTCGCCTTATTAACCATGATCCTGGCGCAGTTATTGAAATTTGTAGGAATTCCGTTGGCGTTGGCATTGCCACTGATATTACTGACAGGTGGATTACTGGGATTACTGCTAGGGATTATCACAGCGTACGGACGAATACCTTCTTTTATTACCACCCTGGCAGCACTGATAGCATTCCGTGGTCTGGCGCTGACATTCAATAACGGCTCCCCGATCTTTTCATTAGACCCGATGTTGGAGCCTGTGTTTTACGGCAAATTGGTTGGCATACCGCTGCCATTTTTCTACCTGATATTTTTCTATACCTGTGCAGCGCTTATGATGAATTTCACTAAGCTTGGTCGTGAGATTTATGCCGTTGGCGGTAACCCGGCTGCGGCGAAGCTTACTGGTATCAATGTACGCAAAGTACAAACAAAAACCTTTGTTATCGCAGGGTTCATGACCGCTGTAGGTGCGGTACTGATGTCCGCAAGGCTTAACTCTGGGTCACCCAATTACGGTCAAACACTGGAGTTACAAGCTATAGCCGCAGCGGTGGTCGGAGGCGCCAGCCTCGCCGGGGGACGCGGCAATATTCTCGCCACACTAATGGGCGCCATGACCATCGTTATTGTGCAAAACGGACTTAATTTGAATGCAGCACCTTCCTCCGTACAAAATATTGTGTTGGGATTAATCATACTGCTCGCGGTTGGTATTGACATGTGGCGAGCCGAGCTATCGACCATGCTATCTCGATTGTTCAACAGAAGCCCTTCAGTACAAGGAAATCAATAATGGATCTGGACTTAAAGGGCAAGCGAGCGCTGATCACCGGTTCGGGGTCGGGTATCGGCAAAGCAACCGCAAAAGCGTTTTTACAAGAAGGTGCAGAAGTGGTGGTCCATGGTTTAACACAAACCGAGGTTGACGCTTGTATAGCGGATTTGTCACCCCTTGGCACAGTAACCGGTATCGCAGGGGATTTAACCAATCCGGAACGCACATCATCCCTTTGTCAATTTGCACTCAAGGGCGGCGGCATCGATATTTTAGTAAACAACGTGGGTATTTTTTCAGTTCAAGAATTTACTGATCTGACTGATGACGATTGGATCCACTTTTTTAACGTTAATGTACTCAGCGCCGTACGCATGAGCCGGGATGTATTACCCATCATGCTAAAACGTGGTAGCGGAGCAATCGTTAATTTGGCAAGCGAAGCTGGCGTAAAACCGTTACCACAAATGATTCACTATTCGGTAACCAAAACAGCCATGCTGGGTTTAACCCGAGGGATGGCCGAGTTGACTAAAGGTACAGAAGTACGCATCAATTCAGTTCTACCCGGGCCAACTTGGACAGAAGGCGTTGAAGCCTACTTCGATGGATTAGCGAAGCAAAAAGGTGAACCACTTGAAGACATTATTCAATACTATTTTAAGATCGATGAACCGACCTCGCTAATTCAGCGTTTTGTGCAAGCCGATGAAGTGGCCCGCACTATTGTCACTGTAGCCGCAAACAAAGCCGCTAACGGTGCCGCCTACCGAGTGGAAGGTGGAATCGTTCGCAGCATACTCTAAACAACACTACTCAGGAGATGTAAATGCCCGCACTAACCTTTTCCCACATAGGTATCACGGTCCCAGACCT
>CALIMV010000170.1 GCA_938045275.1 uncultured Granulosicoccaceae bacterium | reverse complement strand
AGTTACCGCCACCACGACGCATACCGGTGTACAAATACGCTTTCTCTCCTGGATCAATAATGACGTTATCGTTTTCATCTGTGGTCCAGACTGACAAGCTACCATCAAGCCCATACGGATGTTTGTTGGTCGTTTGATTGTTCCAGAAAGTATCAAAATTGGGTAGCAGCTCTTTAGGTACATACGAATACAGTTCTTTGCCGTGCTCACGTTCAAAGGAATGTAGATAACCTTCGTTAGTACCCACAAATACGGATGTGTATGTGTCAGTTCCCGATGTCGCGTAGTTAAGTATTACAGGCCGAGCGTGCATTGGGTCGCCCATATGTCGACGCCACTCATTCTTGTTTCCATCTTCGTCTTCGTCTTTTTCATCAAGGCCACGCCCCCACTTTAACAACGATTGTCGATATGCCGCTATGTCGGTAGTGGTGTTGGTTAGGCCGAGGTGGGTCGCCGTAATTTTCGTGTTGTCTTCTGAAAGCAATTGCTCTGATGCAGTCAGATCGACGCCATTAGTTGGAATGTCGTCATAGTTTCCAACGTAGGTAAATATTCGACGAGCATCATTATCGAATTCCAGCTCGCCAGCCGCACCGCCTAACCCCACTTGATTGCCGTCACTTGACTGGCCGGGTTCCAGCCACCAACTACGACTAGTGTCTTTAAAGAAGCCGCTCGTGGCATCGACTGCCGAGTCACCATTGATATCTTTAATAGTAATTTTTTTGGTAACGGAGTCTTCACCAACCTCGTAGCGTTTAAGATTGCCTGTCCACGTCGGGCGCTGATCCGGCTTGAATAGCGCAAAATAAATATCATTTCTGTGTGTCAATCGATTGAACTGGTTAACGGTAGCCCCAGGTGCAACAAAGCTTGTATCGACTGACAATACGTCACCTAGAATATTATCGAAAACACTGACTAGTTCTGATGAGGAGTTGGCTGTAAAGTACGACCCGCCCCCGGCTACGGCCAGATCTTTTAGGAAGTTGCTGGAAAAATTGAACCCGATGGTGTACGTCGATATGTTCTGCTTTCCGTGCAAATCAAGTTTATGATCTGTATCGTCCAACCAACCTGCAAGTTCAACACCGCAGATTTCGTCGCTGTCAGCCCGTGCGGCACAAGCATTGTCGCCCACCATGGCTCTGATTTTGTTAGCCGAGCTGTTTGACGTAGCTTGTCCGTCTGACAGCAAAACGATGTGATTTGTTTGACAAGCTGATTTTAATGGCGAAATATAGGTAGGGTCACCGGTAATTTGTTCCGATTTACAGTACCAGCTGTCAAGGTCTGCATCGGTGCAATTTTCATGACGATAAACGGTGCCGCCAGTGTAGCTGTTTGGAGATGAAACACGTAGCTTTTGGCGCCCGTCGGTACTAGCGCCGCGCTTTCTTCCATAGTCCACTGATTCGCCACGCATGTAGCGCGATGCTTCGTAATACGCATCCACAATGGGCGTACCGCCCTCCCATTGAATTGCTGCAACTACATCTCTGATTTTCTCTCGTGCCGTTATGACGGTGGGTTCTTCAACAGTACCGTTTGCCCTGTACTGAATGCGAAGTGTGGGTGCGCTAGCCTGTTCCCCATCGTAGCTTTCAACTTCACGGTAATTATTACCTGATACTGAAGAAATAAAGAAAACCATTGCGTTTCCTGATTGCCAACCATCACGATCAACCAGTTGTTGTGCCAATGGTGCCAGTCCCCCAGCGACTAGTGCGCCGTTTTTTGCAACATTCGGCACGTCAGTCCAAGTCACAGAACTTGTGCGTGGTCGTTTGGATATATTGAACTTGTCATTAGAGTCAAAAGTACTGGGGTTGTCAGCTGCCTGTGCTTGCACTTTTAAATCAAGATAGCCACTCCGTACCCTGTCTATTTCAAACTCAAGTTGCGCATCGGTTATATGAGCGTTTTTCGGAATTTTGATATCCGTAAATCGCAAGCCAACAAGCTGGTTTCTTGTGCCTCGTTCGTATGGTAATTCCAAATCGGTACTGCTTGTATTCACACTCCCTTTACTTAATCTTTCCTCGGCATCGTCAGTCGTACTTGCCACAGACGAGATGTGCGTTTTGTTTATACAACCAGCACCCTCTGGAATAGAAGTAGTGTCGTAGGTGAACTTTAAAATCGGTGCACCGCCTTGTGATTGATCAAATGATTTTGCAGAGCGGGAACCTGTCCCTGTAATCATCATGGCGATAGATTGTCCACCACACCAACCAGGCCGATCAATAATCTCTTGCATAAGTTCACTGATATCTTCAGACTTATAGTCTCTATCTTGCCACCATGTGCCCGGTACCCAGTTCACAGCTGACGTAGTGGGTAACGATGTAGTAGAAGAATCTGCGGTGGAGAACGGTGGGGCATCATCATGTAGATGTCCAACAATATTTAAATTCGCAGACCCGCTGCTGTTTCTGTGAGCTTTGAACTGTAAGACTGCAGATGTAACTTTAGCGCCTTGCGGAATATTAATATTAGTAAATCGCAAACCAACAGATTGAGGTGTACTACCTGCAAAACCAAGGCCCAGTATGTCACCACCAGCATCTACACTTCCGTCTATAAGTGATTCTTCAACATCATCTTCTGCATTTAATATTCTTCTGCTGGCGCTTTGCTCACCACATGCGTTTTGTTCGCATACCTCTTGATCGATGGGTGTAACCGGATACAATACAGCGCCACCACCATTAGTTCCGCTAAACTGCATAACACCGATATTTACGTTGGTTGCATTATCAAGAATAACATCGAGTGCGGTTTTCATGCGTTCGAGTCGACTAATACCTGTACCATCCGTATAACTCATGGACCCTGATGTATCCAGGACAAACAATACGTTCGGAAACGTATCCAGGCTGGGATCAACCCGACCGAAAAACACTTCAGTATCGTCAGAGAACGCAGTCGAAAAACAAAGGGTGCTGGCGCAAAGCGCAGCTAACAAGCTTGGCATCCTTGTGCGGATTCTGTTGGGCATGGCCATAGGCAAGTATTCCTTAAGCAATTTTATATTCATGTATTATTTATCGTCCTGGTGCAACTCGATAGGCACCTTGTGTGACAAAAGCACGTGAGCGAACTGCTGCTACCTCAGCAGACGCTCTAATCTCGAATCGATAAGCAACAAAGTTGCTGCCACCGAGCCCTGCTGAGTAGCCATAGGCAGGTCCATCTCCAACATATTGCAATTCAACTTTGCTTTTCATACCAATTGACTGTTTCAAATCAATATCCACTGTCACCGTGCCCGAATCATCGATATTGCCGCTATTAACAGCGTCAACATCGGCTATGTTTATGGCATTGGTCAGATTGCCTTCATTATTTATTGCAATTTCACTGGCTGATTCAGCAGCCTGGAATGTGGTTGCTGTTTGAATCGAATTACTCGCCATTTGCCGCTCCAATGTCGACCCGCGCATACTTGCTATAC
>CALIMV010000169.1 GCA_938045275.1 uncultured Granulosicoccaceae bacterium | reverse complement strand
GCTACTCTTTCTGCCCCTGCCATACTGAAAAGCACTCGAGCGTACGCAGACAATCCAGTCATCAAAATTGGGTTTGTGAGCCCTCAGTCTGGGCCATTGGCAGGTTTTGGCGAAGCCGATGAGTTCGTGCTGGAAGGCATTCGTGCGGCTTTTGCCGGCGGTATCGAGAACAACGGTAAAACGTATGCAATAGAGATCATCTCCAAAGACAGTCAATCCAATCCAAACCGTGCGGCTGAGGTTGCGGCCGATCTTATCCTGCAAGATGAAGTTGATATTATCGTTGCAACTTCTACACCCGATACCACTAACCCTGTTGCCGATCAGGCTGAACTAAATGAGGTGCCGTGTATCACCACGGATTGTCCGTGGCAGCCGTATTTCTTCGGGCGCAATGGCAATCCGGCGGAAGGATTTGAATTCACCTACCATTTCTTTTGGGGATTGGAAGACGTAATTGGTTCATTTCTCGATCTGTGGAGTGGAGCAGAGGTTGCCAAGACTGTTGGTGGGTTGTTTCCAAATGATGCAGACGGTAACGCGTGGGGCGATAAAGAATTAGGTTTGCCAAAGCCGTTTGCTGAAGCGGGCTATGAGCTGGTAGACCCTGGTCGATATCAACCGGTAAATGATGATTTTTCGAACTATATTGGCGCGTTCAAAGATGCGGGTTGTGAGATCGTAACGGGCAATATGATTCCACCGGATTTTGCCACTTTCTGGTCACAAGCAGCGCAGCAAAACTTTCAACCTAAAGTAGTCACTATTGGTAAAGCATTACTATTTCCGTCAGTGATTGATTCATTAGGTGATCGAGCAGAAGGGTTGAGCTCTGAAATTTGGTGGTCGCCCAATCATCCTTTTTCATCTTCACTCACAGGTAGCAGCGCGAAAGAACTTGCTGATAGTTATGTTGCTGAAACAGGCCGACCCTGGACGCAACCCATCGGATTTAAGCACGCCTTGTTCGAAGTGGTTCGGGATGTCGTATCACGCGCAGAAGACCTTGAAGACAATACTGCCATCACCAGTGCGATCGCCGGTACCAATCTGGATACTATTGTAGGAACGGTTGATTGGTCTAAAGGGCCTGTAAAAAATGTCACTAAAACGCCGCTTGTTGCAGGTCAATGGCAAAAACAAGGGGATGCCATGGAATTGGTAATTACTGCTAACGCCAATGCACCAGAGATTCCTTTGGGTGGCGAATTAAAATTGATTGGTTGAACTGTTCAATAAAACTAGTTCAAATACTTTCATTGCCTCATGGTTGATAATGACGAATCGCTACTGTCGCTGAAAGATCTATGCAGATCTTTCGGTGCAGTAACCGTGGCCGATGCTATTACACTGGCTGTTCCAGAGGGGCAGGCATTGGGCATCATTGGGCCAAACGGCGCAGGAAAAACGTCTCTGTTTAATCTCATTACAGGTACGCTGGAGGCTGATTCAGGTACGATTCATTACAACCAGCAAGATGTCACAGGTGTCGGTGCTGCGCAGCGATGCAAAGCCGGGATAGCCCGTTCCTTTCAAATACCACAGCCATTCTCAGCCATGAGTGTTTTCGAAAATGTGCTGGTAGGTGCAATGCATGGAGCAGGTTTATCCAGAGGTCAAGCCAATAAGCACAGTCTTGATGTGTTAGAACGCACGGGGCTTGCATCGCGCGCCAACGATGCGGCAGGTAAATTGACCTTGCTGGAACGCAAACGTCTTGAACTATCCCGAGCGTTGGCTGCTCGTCCTAAAATATTATTGCTCGATGAAATCGCTGGTGGGCTAACCGAACGTGAATGCCACTCATTGATCAATACAATTCAATCGATACAGCAAACGGGTGTAACCATCATCTGGATAGAACATATTGTTCATGCCCTTATGGCTGTTGTTGATCGACTCGTGGTTATCGATTTCGGTCGACTCGTAGCCGATGGGATGCCAGAGCAGGTTATGGAAAGTGATCTTGTAAAAGAAATATACATGGGGTTGGATACCCATGCTTAAAACGCAAGCGCTTGAAGCTTTCTATGGTGACTTTCAAGCATTGTTTGGTATTGATCTTTGCGTAAATGAAGGTGAGGTAGTGGCAATCATTGGCGCTAACGGTGCCGGTAAAACCACAACCATGCGTTCCGTAGCAGGCTTATTGCCTTGCCGCAGCGACATGGTGCACTGGAAAGGTGTTCCGATAGGACATCTTCGCGCTGATCAAATTGCTAAGTTGGGAATAGCCATGGTGCCAGAAGGGCGGCAACTGTTTCCGTCACTCACCGTTGAAGAGAATTTGCAAATTGGTGGTCGTACCAGGCGTAAGGGACCCTGGACATTGGACGCCTTATATTCACTTTTCCCAGTACTGGGTGAACGCCGAAAACAATCGTCCACATCATTGTCAGGGGGACAACAACAACTTGCCGCAATTGGTCGCGCATTGATGGCTAATCCAGAATTAATCCTGTTTGATGAAATCAGTTTGGGTCTTGCGCCAATCATTATTCAACAACTCTATGAAGCACTGCCAACGATTGTGGCGGACGGTATGAGTGCGATAGTCGTGGAGCAAGATATCAACAAAGCCTTATCCGTGGCCGATCGCATTTATTGTCTTGCAGAAGGCCGAATAGCTTTGCAAGGTAATGCTGACAGCGTCACCCGTGATGCGATCAGTCAAGCGTACTTTGGAATTTGAGTATGGAATTTGTAAACGCCATCATTCAAGGCATTCTTCTTGGCGGGCTGTATGCGATGTTTGCTGCCGGCTTATCGCTTATTTTTGGTGTGAT
>CALIMV010000168.1 GCA_938045275.1 uncultured Granulosicoccaceae bacterium | reverse complement strand
ATGAGTAAATGCACGGACACGACATTTTTTAAACTTTCAAGAACCGTAACTCCTGAACGGTAAAAGTAAAAATCGTCATTATTGAACTTGACCTTCGTTATGTTGTCAGTAACAGTTGTAGTCGACTATGTTGGAGTAGTTGATCACTATCCGGGACCGGACACCCAAATCGAAATGCAGACATTCGCTCAGCAAACCGGTGGGAATGTCGCAACGGCCATGGTGACGCTGGCACGTCTTGGCACCAACGCCTCTTTTCTCGGTAAATTTGGCGATGACGAACTCGGTAAAATGGCGTATGCGAGCATGGCCGAAAATGGCGTTGACCTTTCAGGCTCAATAGTTGAAAAGGGTAGTTCCATGGGTTTTGCATTCATTATCGTCGAGGCAGGTACAGGCAGACGTACCATACTCTGGACGGGCGATGGCAAGCCTCATCTGGCAACCAATGAGCTGAACCGGCCCGCTATTCTTGCAAGTCGCTACTTGCATCTTGATCACTACTCTATGGACGCGGCAATTTGTGCAGCAAGGATTGCACGCCAAGGAGATGTGCAAGTGGTGCTGGATGCCGAGAGCATTCAAACTGGGATGGAAGAGCTATTGTCTTTGGTGGATGTGCTTATTGTTTGCGCTGATTTCGCTTATAACTATACCGGTAGAGACAACCTTGATGATGCCCTGCCTGCGTTGTTTGATAAAACGGCCGCTCACACCGTTGCTATCACCGCGGGTGAGCAAGGCAGTTACTGTAAAACCGCCACCGAAACACATAGACAGTTGGCATTCCCCATCAAAGTTGTCGATACTACAGGTTGTGGTGATGTTTACCACGGTGCCTTTATTTATGGATTGATGCAGGATTGGTCGCTCGCCCGCATTGCAGAATTTTCCAGTGCTGCGGCTGCGCTTAATTGCCGTGGACTGGGCGGACAATCTGGCATTCCTGATCTTGAAGAGGTAGAACAATTCTTAGCTTCCAATAAATCAGGCGTTTTATAGCAGCACTTGCTTAGGTTAAACACCTGACACAGGTCTCGAAGGTGACCGGTTCAGCGGCAAGACTGGCACAACGCAGATCTTCCTATATTCTACCAGGGTGTTCCTAATTCAAAGGGAAGTATACGATGCCAAATCATGATTACCGTCGAGACTTGATGGGCTCCGCCAGTGTAACTCCGCAAGACCCTGTTGAAGCCGGGTCGTGGCAGAGTTATACGCTGATTTATACAGCTGGAAAATTTGGCATTGATGACCAGGGCGGTGTAAAGCTTGCGTTCCGAACCCATTCGGATATGACGCCATTACAGATGGACGACCCCAGTGCGCCTGGTTTCTTGACGGTCGAAACGTCTAACAATGC
This sequence comes from uncultured Granulosicoccaceae bacterium, assembly GCA_938045275.1. GTDB lineage: Bacteria > Pseudomonadota > Gammaproteobacteria > Granulosicoccales > Granulosicoccaceae > Granulosicoccus. The sequence continues at coordinate 5,471 of CALIMV010000168.1, read as the reverse complement.
CGTGATTGATGTCGAGATCAGTTATAAGCGAAACATACGACCTTGGGGGCATAGCATCACGGTATTGTGTAAACAGTTTCTTAAACCGGGTGATGAAATTACGTTTTGCGTGGGTGATCAACGACAAGGTTCTCCAGGCGTTCGAACCCAAACTCACATTGAAGCTGAGCATCAGTTCCGCGTTACCGTTGATGCATTCGCCACGGTGGATTACACACCGCTGGAAGAGCACAAACAACCTTTTATCACCATCGTGCCGGGAAAGCCTGAAGTTTGGAAGGCCCTGCTGCCCACGTTACGGCAAGTTGGGCAACCCTTCCGTTTCATCGTTAAACCTGAAGATCGTTGGGGTAATCCTTCTGATCAATTTAACGGTATCGTGTCTCTAAAACCTAATCGGCCTATAAACGGATTAACTGACCAGCTCACTTTCAATGATGCTGATTTTTCAGTAGTACTGGAGAATCTAGTGATAGAAGAAGAGGGGGATTATCACATCGACGTACTCATAGATAACGCGGTCGTTGCTCGCTCGAATCCTTTACGCATGAAGCAAAATTCGGCATTCAGTCACTATTGGTCCGACATGCATGGTCAGTCTGGTGAAACTATCGGATCAGGGTCTGCTCGTGATTATTTCTATTTTGCCAAATATCGATCCTTTGTCGATATCACAGGACACCAGGGTAATGATTTTCAAATAACAGATGACTTTTGGTCAGAGATAAACAGTCTTACCGCTGAGTTTAACGAAGAAGGGAAATTCCTTGCGCTGCCCGGTTACGAATGGTCTGGTAACACAGGCTTGGGTGGTGATCACAATGTGTGGTACCGAACAGAGGGAAGGTCAATTTATCGATCTTCGCGTGCAATCATCCGGGATAAAACCCGGCCTGAATCTGATTGTCATGATGTCACTGAGTTGTTTGATGCGCTCGAGGGCGAAGACGTATTAGTGGTACCGCATGTTGGCGGTCGATTTGCCGATGTGACCTACGCGCACGATGCGCGTGTTGAACCCTCGGTGGAAGTGCATTCAAGTTGGGGAACGTTCGATTGGATTGTTCATGACGCGTTAGAGATGGGCTATCGCATTGGTATCGTTGCAGGGTCCGATGGGCATAAAGGGCGACCAGGTGCGTCTTATCCTGGTGATGCTAAATTCGGCTCTTACGGTGGGCTTACTTGTCATCTGTTACCCGAACTTACGCGCGATTGTCTGTTTGATGAATTTCGTAGAAGACACCATTACGCCACCAGTGGTTGTCGTTTATACCTTGATGTGGCAATGAGTTACGATAAGCCTGCAAAGATTTTCTTCAGAAACCCATCATTGGGTAACGATGAGCACAGGCTTGGCAATACTGCAACGATGGGCGATATTGTTCAAACAGATCAACAGACAGCTACATTCAATCTGGATGTAATGGCGCATGCACCCATTGAAAAAATAGAACTCTACGACGGCACAACTCAAATTGAATGCATACGCCCTTATTCGAATGCTGATCTCGGTTCACGTTACCGGGTTAGCTGCAAAGGGCAAGAAACACGGGGCCGTCAGCGACTGGTCAAGTGGACAGCAACAGCTGAAATAAGCGGTGCTACCATCTCCAGAATCAGGGCCACTAATTTTTACAATCCAGATCAGCAACCAAAGCTTACGTCTTCTACGTGCGTGGAATGGACCAGTGTCACCACCGGTGGTGCTCAATCGATTGATCTTTGGATAGAGAACGAAGCAACTGACGCCTCCGTATTCGTAAAGACCAATCAAGGCAATCTGGAAATTGCGCTAGCCGATATTGGTATTGAGTGTACTGAAATCGCGTGCGGTGGCATGGATAAAGCGCTAGTTATACAACGTTTGCCTGAACAACTTAGCAAAACACAGTTATCGATAAGCCGAGACTTATCTATTCCCATAAATGGCGATAGCGTGATTTATGCCCGTGTCACTCTGGAGGATGGGCATGTTGCATGGACGAGTCCTGTTTACAGTTTTAAGTGACCGATTGTAGAAGTCGATTTTAAACAAGCAACAGCGTATGTAAAACCATTTTTGTCAGACGTTGATGGACTGAAAATTTGGTCAGATGACTATTTTCATCAATTGGCGAATAAAGTCGGTAGCGTGAATTTCTAAAATGTATATCGCTCACAACTGCCTGCTATAGGGCTAATCTGTCTAAGTAAGGGAAGATTTTCAAGAGTGGGTTTTATCAAGATGATAAACTTTCCGATTCTTGTAACAAACATTTCGCGGCCAGCTTCCCAAACTCATTAGCTGCCAACGGACTATCACCCGTTACAAGCTTTCGATCAACGTGGCATGCACCGCTGATCTTTTTATTGAGAATAGTGACGCCCAGTTTGTTTAATCGTTCTCCAAATTTCCAAGGCATATGACCCGGCATATAACCCATTAAAGGTGTTTGCTTATCCACAGCGTCAGGAAACGCATTTATTTTATAGCCGTCATAGATGAATTGATCGCTATCTGCATCGATTGTCGCGGCAAGCAAGGCGGCAGGGCCATGGCAAAGCGCAAGCATCGGTAATCCTCGGTGATGTGACCAGCGGATAATCTTTCCTACGTCAGCGTTTTCCGGCAAGCCAAGCATGGCTCCATGCCCACCCGGTAGAAAAACGCCGACATAGGGGGAGTCGTCGTTCAGGGAATGGTTTACAAAATCAGTTACAGAGCCAGGGTTTTCAAATTGGTCTTTAAACTCCTGATACAGATTTTTTACTGCAGCATCCTCTTCAGGCATTGCCCACATCTCGATTTTGACAGAGCTTCCTGTAGGCGTGACAATGTCAATATCAAACCCCGCGCTCTTAAGGTGCAGCATAGGCACTATCATTTCAATCGGATGGTTGCCTGTTGAAAACGCCTTGCCGTTTTTCATAACCATATTTCTTTCTTCAGTACAGATCATCAGTACTTTAAGTTTGCCACCGGTATACGCATTGTCATATCGATCATGGCTATAGTCAGATTTTTTAACGGTGGCGAGCTTTAACGCCAGTGGTGAAGGAGAGTACGCACCATCTGCTTCCTTCTTCGGAGACCAAAACATTAATTTTTCTAACATGGTTTATTTACCTGAATGGCTAATCATGAGTGTTTATTGATGGTGCTTACTTAATTGATACCACTATTTTCCCGACTGCACGGCCTGTGGCCAGTTGATCATAAGCATCAGAGGACTGATCCATTGAATACACGCGATCAATAACAGGCTTAACCGCTCCGGCATCCATCAAAGCAAGTAGTTCTGACAACATCTTGCCGTCGGGTGACATGAAGAACCATTCAAAGCGCACATTGTGTTTAGCAGCAAGACCTTCGGTATCTTGTCCTTTAATTGATACCAGTGTGCCGCCTTTTCTTAGTACTTTGAAAGACTCGGCGAGGGTGTCACCGCCTAACATATCGAACACCAAATCATAGTCACTTAGTTCATCCTGGAACTGTTGAGTCTTATAGTCGATAACCACATCAGCTCCAAGGCGCTTAACCAATTCGGCGTTCCTAGCGCTTGTTGTTGTGGCTACGTAAGCACCAATGCTTTTGGCGATCTGAATGGCGTAAGTACCCACGCCGCCGGACCCTGCATGGATAAGTACCTTTTGTCCTTTTTGTAGATCGCCTTTTGTGATCAACGCCTGCCATGCTGTCAATCCCGCCAAGGGTGCAGATGCAGCATCGGTGTGGCTCAATCCGGCAGGTTTGAGTGCGAGCTCGTTTTCCTTTAGTCGTGCAAATTCAGCAATGGCGCCGGCGTCTTCCTGATTCGGGCGGGCTAAAACAGAATCACCAACCTTAACAGTGGTAACACTAGCGCCAACCTCAACGACCATGCCCGAAACGTCGTATCCCATGACGTGAGGAAAGCTGAGGGCCATCATCTCCTTCAGATGTCCTGCTCTGAGAATGTTGTCTATCGGATTCAGGCTTGCTGCATGAACTTCAATAATCACTGAATCGTCTTGCAAAATTGGCTTGTCTATTTCCGCTATTTCAATGGGCGCTTCGTAGTCCTGGATAACTGCAGCTTTCATATTGACCTTTTTGCCTCTTTAATTGATGATATAGATAGTAATCGCTATCAAATAATCTAAAAAGAGGCGAAAATAGAAAGCACTGTTGTCTAAAAGACAATAGTAAATGCAGTTCAAAAACTGGGAATATGGATAAACTTCGCGCCCTGAAATACTTCGTCAATTTGGCAAATACACTGAATTTCAGCACCACTGCTGAGCACTTTGGTGTGCCATCTTCTTCGGTCTCCCGTCGTATTAAAGACCTGGAAGCTGAGCTGAGCGCCACGTTATTCGAACGAACCACTCGCACGGTACAACTGACCGATTTGGGCAAGGTGTATTTGCTTGAAGTTTCCACCGCGTTGCAATCGATTGAAATGGCAGACGAACTGGTTGGTGCGCAATCAAAATCGCCAACCGGGATGTTGCGCATCACCGCAATGCCTGCCTACGGTGAACGCTTTGTGTTACCGGCGCTGGAAAAATTGCGCGGACTTTACAACAACATAGATTTTGATGTGAACCTTACAGATCAGGTGATCAATCTTGCCAGTAACGACGCTGATATCGCCATACGCTCGGCGTCGACTTTACCTGATAACGTGGTTGCTCGAAGATTGTGTGACCATCAGTTTGTGCTGGTAGCATCACCTGAATACGTTTCTAACAATGGCGCTCCCAAAACCTCAACGGACTTAACTGATCGCGCAGTCTTTATGTACCGCACGCAGCACGGCACACTGGATTGGCTTACAAGCCGCGAAGGTGTATGGCAACCACTTAAATTAAATCCGAAATTTGTCAGCAACTACGGTCAATCAATACTCGACAATGTGCTCGCAGGGCGTGGTCTGGCGTTGCTTCCGAATTGGGGGGTGGCTCAGGACATTAAAGCCGACCGATTGCTTGTGCTAGAGCTTGAGGATGGCCCTTTATCCACCCGTGGTAATAACAGTTTGGGCATGTACCTGCTGTACCATCCGCCAAAGTTTCGATTGCAGAAAATCCGGGTTGCTGTTGATTTTCTTGTGGCGGAGCTGGGGGATGGTCCGTGAGGGTGTCATGCTGTATCTACTTGAAATTGAGTATCTATAGAAAGCATCCAACATGCAGCCTCGGAGTTTCAATAGGAACCCAAAATCGACAGATGTGGGATCGCGTTCGGTTCAGAAGTGTCTGCTGCGACGTTTTAAAGTATCAATGAGTGATCGTATAGTCTTTAATGTCTATATTTAAGTAAGCATGTGAACTGGCGTTGTCGCAAGCCGTAACAGCAATACGATATGACTGGCTCTGATGTAAAAACCACCTGACATGTCGGCACGTGGCATGTTCTTACCTAAGTTCACAAAAACCGGCTGAACTGTGTAAAGAGTCACATTTGTTAAGAAAAACTTCAGCATAAAGAGCAGATTAGCCTG
>CALIMV010000167.1 GCA_938045275.1 uncultured Granulosicoccaceae bacterium | reverse complement strand
CATCAACAGCAGCTTTCATCTGATCGCGTTGTGTTACATCTAGACTGACCGCCGTTGCCTGGCCGCCTGCATCGTTTATTCGCTGAGCGACTTCTTTGCATCCATCAAGATTCAAATCTCCCAGGCATACTTTTGCGCCTTCCATATGTGCGCGCCAGGTAGACCATATTTTGTGCGGATTGCAAGTTTACTTTCAACTGTGAATGGTTATGGTTTTCTTCATGCCCTTATTATTACTTAATTAAGTGTGATAATGTTTTTACCACTTACTAGTAATAACAGCATCAAATGCCGACAGTATTGTGCGGGTGAGTGATGAAGAACTGGTGAGTGATGGAGAACTGTGGATGGCGCCTGGTTGGGAAGACCATGTTGCCGGTTTGCGGAACCGTGGTGAAATTCGAAAAGAACTCAAGTTTTATGTTCCCAAGATGGGCATGAACGGAGGCGGTAATGCGGTTGCCATCCCGCTTAATGCGCCTCATCCTGCTGCGGTGGTGGTATTTGTAAACTGGCTGACCTCTGCAGAGACGCAATCGATGTTTAATAAGGATTTCGGTACTGCGCCCATGAATGCGCCAGCTGACGACAGCTTCGCTATTTTGTCATAAGAATGCGCACGCCTTTATGAATAACAATCTAAAATCACCGAACAAGCTTGATTTGCTAACCGGCGAGGGAAGCGGGTTAGACCATCCTTCTGCCATCTCCACGGTAGGCGGTGGAGGAAAATTTGACCATAACGGTGAGGTGCTGCAACACCCAGGCAATACGTTCATATGTCATGTAAATCCTCAGTCCGCATTCTTTCAAGCATTGTCGGATTTGCATGATGCGTTACGGGCATTGCCGCAGTCTGACTTCCTGACGTTTCTCCCGAAGTCCAGTTTTCACATGACGGTTTTTTGCGGTATTAGCGGTGACCCGTTGGGTGTGGATGGTTGGCCAGAGGATATTCCACGCGACGCCACGCTTGATACTGTATCGAGCATTTGGCACGAGCGATTAAGTCGAATCGATGAGCAAGGCGGTTTTAGCGTCGTTCCCCACAGCCTGCCTGTACCGTATAGCTTGAAGATGAAACCTGCCAGTGATGCCGACGCTGCTGCGTTGTTGGATACCCGACAGCGTCTGGAAGAAGTTACTGGTTTGGTTCGCTCAGATTTGCAGAGTTATCAGTTTCATGTCACATTTGCCTACCTCGTCAGGTGGATGGACGCAGATGAGGCTCAAGAAATGATGGAAAGTGCGCAACGACTATTTAACCAGCATTTAGCTAACATCGGACCGGTGACTCTGGGGCCAGTGGAATTTTGTACCTTTAGTACGATGCATAATTTTACAGCGTACTTAAAAGGCGTGTAATACCTAAGTTTAGAAGTCTGTCCAGAGAAAACTGAAAGCTGTATTGGAAATCGAGCACCCAATTTTTAGGATGGAATGTCGATGGTAGATAAGCAACCTGGTAATGGCAGGAAAAACGTCTGGAATCACAAAGGTCCGGTCATTTTCTCTCCCCTTTTTGATTGGCCCCTGCGGCCCATAGAAGCATTTCTTGCGCTGACCAAACGTTGGGTAACTGTTACTCGAAACGTGTTGTTTTTATTGATGGCGGTGTGCGTCTACAATTTTTTCCTACCAGACATGACAGAGATGTCGACACTTTCTCTGCGGTGGATAGTGTCTGTGTTTGTAAGAAATGCACTTCTGTTAACGCTGGTCGCCGGTGGGCTGCACATGTTCTTTTTTACCTTTCGTAAGCAGGGTAATAAACTGAAATTTGACCATCGGGAACAATTGGAGAAAACCAAAAAGTTCAGTTTTAACAATCAAGTGTACGACAATATATTTTGGTGTATTTTAAGTGGCGTCACAGTGTGGACCGTATACGAAGTATTGTATTTCTGGGGAGTGGCTAATAACGTTATCCCTACACTGGGTTTTGCCAGCAACCCAATAGCATTTATTAGCTGGTTAATTATTCTCCCAGTTGCAATGTCAGCGCATTTTTATCTGATTCACAGGTTGCTGCACTGGCCACCGTTGTTCAAAAGGGTGCATAAATTACATCACAATAATATTCATATTGGGCCGTGGTCAGGAATGTCAATGCACCCGGTGGAACACGTTATATACATCTCGTCTGTGCTTATTCATTTTGTGATTGCATCCCACCCGGTCATCTTGCTATTTCATCTATTTACGCGTTGTATGGCCCCGGCTTTTTCTCACTCGGGTTTTGAAAAAATTATAGTTAAAGACAAAACCATTATGGAGTCTGCCGACTTTCATCATCAGCTGCATCATAAGTATTTTGAGTGTAACTATGGCACTGTCGATATGCCTTGGGATCGATGGTTTGGATCGGTACACGACGGCTCAGAAGAGGCGACACACGCGGTTAAAGAGCGTCGTCGAAATATGTACAAAAACTCTACTCAAAGTGCAAGTTAGATTAGCTGGTAGGGCCTTATTTCTACACAAACCGCTCTGGAGAGTAGGGCATCATGTCGATATTTGGGGTTTCCCCATCAATTAGCTGGGCGATCAGACGACCCGTCTTAGGGCCCGTTGACAGACCAATGTGTTGGTGACCGAAGCCTGTGTATATGCCGCTTGTGCCAATCTGCCCGATCAGCGGCGTGTTGTCTGGCGGTGTTGGTCGAAAGCCCATCCATTCCTGCACAGAAGCTCCCATACCCGGATCGCCCTTGTCCAGCAATATCACTTCGTGACCAGATCGCTGCAACCAAATAGCAGTAGAAACACCACAGATACCAGCGCCGATGACTACAATGCGTACCGTCATCTGCAGCTACAGCTACTTGATGCTGCTACCGCAAGCAACATCAGACCAGTTTTCCGCGTGCGCTAACCGGGATCACGTCGACAATTTCGCCAGCACGCACTGCCACCAATTGATCGACCATGTTGACCGCGACACAAACATGGTTTGGAATTACCCTGACAATATCGCCAACGGC
>CALIMV010000166.1 GCA_938045275.1 uncultured Granulosicoccaceae bacterium | reverse complement strand
CCTGTGACCGATGTACTGCTGACATCAGACACTTCCTGCTCGATATCCATTTTGATGTTGTCACCTTCGTTAATTTGAGGCTTAACCCTCAAACTAATGCCAATATCTTGACGTTCAATGGTCTGGAACGGGTTGTTGTTTGATGCTGATAGCTGTGTACCTGTCACAAACGGCACGTTTTGGCCGACAACAATTTCGGCTTCCTGATTGTCCATCGTTACCAGTGTCGGTGTGGACAATATGTTGTTGTCAGCGTCTGATGCGATGGCTGAAAGTAAAAAGCCAAAATCGACGCCACTGGAACCAAATCGCCCCAGCGCCAGTGATAATCCGTTACTCAGACCTGTGGTGCCGCCGCTGGCAATAGTGCCGGCTAGCGCTTGTGTAGCACCTCCCAGGTTGGTGTAGGCGGCAGGTCGGTTCTCGTTTGTACCGTCAACAGCAAAGTTAACACCCAGTTGAGCGCTGTTGTTCTCTGACAGTTCTGCGATGATTGCTTCTACTAGCACCTGAGCCCTTCGGATGTCTAATTGTTCGATAACAGCTAGGATACTGCGCATTTCGTCTGGTGGGGCGGTAATAATAAGCGCATTGGTGTCCTCATCTGCCTGGATGTCCACATTTGGCCGCTCACTTTCCTGATTAGTAGCTCGACGGATAATTGAAGCTGTAGGGGCCGGCTGCACAACAACACCGTTAGCATTGACCGTGGGCGCAGCGGTTGCGGCCGCCGGAGCTGCTGCTTGTGGCTGGCCCTGGCCGTCGTCTGAGGAGCTGGTACCGATTTTTGCCTGCCCTGCCGAAACGCCGGTAAGAATAGCGAGAAGATCAATGGCATTGGCAAAACGGAGATAAACCACGCGGGTGTTACCGCCTGATTCCACCGGCGTATCGAGGTTGGCTATCAAACCACGCATACGAACACGTGCTGCCTGGTCGCCACTGAGTAGTATGCTGTTGGTTCGTTCATCTGCAGCAAATCGAACCGCACCAGGTGCGCCAGCGGCCTGACCGGCTCTGGATTGTAGAGAACCGAGAATACGAATAACTTCGCTGGCGGAAGCGTGTCGCAGGCGAATGACTTCAACCTCTTCGTTTTCCGGTCGGTCGATATCGTCGATAATAGAGATGAGGCGCTCGATGTTATTGGAACGGTCGGTCACGATAAGCGTGTTAGTTGCAGCATAGGCCGCCAGATGGCCTTGCTGTGGCACCAGAGGACGAAGAATGGGTACCAACTGCGCCGCTGGCACATTTTCCACCTTGATTACCTGCGTAACCAGCTGATCGCTGGAGCTCGCATCATCATCGTAAGACGGCACAGGCCCTTGCTTTGCGTTGACGTCCGGCACAATTTTTATAAGATCTCTGCCCGGTACAGCTGAGTAACCATGTACTTGCAAGACCGATAGAAACGTTTCGTATAGCTCTTCTGCACTGAGTGGTTGTGCAGAAATGACCGTTACCCGTGCTTTAACACGCGGATCGACCACGAAATTCTTGCCGGACTGACGCGAAACGGTTTGGATAAGAGAGTGGATATCCGCATTCTTTAAATTCAGCGTAAAGGTGTCTTCTTGCGCATGCGAAGGCCCGCTAAACAGCAAGGCGATGCTCATCAGAGCGAAAATTATTTTGATACTTAGCCTATTCATCATCATCGTTATTATGAGCAATTTCACCTTGATCAAAGTGTAGCCCGTTAAGGTGCGAAGCCGGATTATTGCGCTAGCGAAATTGACAATGGTACTTCTACGCCATCGCGTAAAACTGTCACTTCAAGTGCTTGTGCCTTAACCGCATTCCTTAACGCGCGTATTCCCTGTTTTTGGCTGTTTAACTGTATATTGTTGACGCGTGTAATTACATCACCTGCAACAATGCCTTGTGCTTCCAGAATTTCTGGATTCTGTTTGGGCGTTATTCGATATCCCACTAGTTTACCGTTTTCTTGGTATGGCTCGGCTGCCACTATACGTCCAAGCATCGATGGATTTCGTGCCAATGTGTCACGAAGCGCACCCGGGGTAGTTGGAAGTACGATTTCCCCGCCTTGATCACCTTGCCCTTGCTGACCATCAGATTGCCCACCATTGTTTGCTGCCGGTTGCGTGTTGTTGCTGGCTTGTTCGACCGGCCGCATTGCAATGGGTTGTACGTTTTCCGGTAATTTTAAACGCTCGCGTTTGCCTCGGTTGTTCAGAATTACGTAATCTTTGTGCACTTCTTCCAGTGTTACCTCTCCGACAATCTTGTCGCCGATACCATAAGCTGATTGTTCCGAGCCCTGGCTAATGATTGCAATAGCCTTCTCAGCGAGGTTGTAGGAGAGCACTCCAGAGAGTTCGAGTTGAAGCCCAGTGTCTTCTACTTTAACCTCTTCCTTCTTCTCTTCAGTCACTACTGGCGCCTTAGTGGCATCGCCAAACAGATGCAGTCCAGCTGTAATCTGAGCAAGCTCAAACGGATTAGCACCGTTGTTTGCCACTTGAGCTGATGCTGTGGCAGCCGAGCTCCTGTAATCAGTTTCAGGCATAGGTAATAGTTTCATGCACAGCACAGCAATCGCCCAACCGAGCACAATCACTAATATGGTATTTACCCATCGCGGTAGCCGAGACGGGTTGTCTCCGAAAACCATCGAACTTGCAGTCGCACTCATATTTGTATGAACCTTATTATGTCAGCATTTTGTCAAAAAATGTCCACACTGACTCGCGGGCTTTTCGGCACACTTGCGTCAGTCTCAGCACTTATGGACCTGGAGTCAAGTGTTCAATTTTGACGCCAGCAACGTCATTCGAGTACTGCCTGATCTCAGAAGTTCTACTACTGCACAACAGACATTTTATCTCATGCCGGTCGACCAGGATGAGAACGGTAGTGGATGCGGGTGATAAATCGGGTTACTGCTTGTATAACTACGTTAAGAATACGACGATACTACCATATAGGTAGGTTTACTAGCGAGGATATGCAATTTATTGCAAATTGGATAGATATGCGATAACTTATTGATTTTGTGAACTTATCGTCAATTTTGTGACTGTTTAGATTGCCAAGTGAAGTCGGCTGAAGTGAACAACCGACTTCACAACACAATTTGGCAATCGATTTCGATCACGCAACCATGTCTTTCAGACCTTTCAGCGCAAGAACCTTAACCACCTTTCGAGCAGGTTTTGCTTTGAAAGTGATTATTTCATCTTTGTTGAATGGGTTTGGTCCTTTACGTTCTTTGGTTGCTGGCTTTTTGACAACTTTGATTTTCATCAAACCAGGAACACTGAACATGCCAACCTTGGTCTTGAGGTTTTTCTGAATCAATTCCTCAAGGGCAGTAAACACAGCCTGAACTTCTTTACGGCTAAGATCTGTTGTGTCAGCAATTGAAGTCAAAATTTCTGACTTCGTTGGTGGCTTCTTGGCTTGTGCTGCACCAGCTTTTTTCTTAGCTGCTGCTTTCTTCTTGGCAACTGGTTTTTTCTTGGCAGTTGCTTTTTTCTTGGTGGCTTTTTTTTTCGCCGCCATGTGGTATCCCTCTCGTACTTGAAGTTGTAACGGATTAGTTGCAGTTATAACGGCTATAACTGAACAAGCGTATGCATGCTGTATTTGCAGTGTTTTTGCAAAGACAACAAACGATTAAAGCGCGCGAAAGTTAACATACTTTTCTCGATTGCGTACCAGTTTTATAAAACAATTTTTGTAAATAGCCCTTTATTTACAGTAAATCGTGAAAACGAAGTACAAAAACACCGTAAATCTAAGCGTTTTGATGAAATTTTGTACAAAGTTGCGATGAATATTCTATGGCAGAAACGGCGACATCAGTGTTCCTGTAACCACCATTCGCAAAGCGAAAAGCGCAACAATTCCGATAAAAACGGATAGATCCAATCCGCCAATGGGTGGAACGTATTTCCTTATTGGTCGCAGGATTGGTTCGGTTATTCCACTGAGTAGATTTCGAATCGAATCAGTCGCAGGGTTTGGAAACCAACTTAATATGGCTTGGATAATCATGGCGTAGATAAAAATGTTGAATAACAAATGTATGACTTCAACGAACGCCAACAGGAAAAGGGTACCGTAGGAGAAAACTTGTAAACTAAAAAACGCTGAAGCTACCTGGACTCTTTCGTCACTCAGTGTTTTGAGCAGTACAAGCTTTATCAGTAGCACGAGAAAGGCAAGTAGCAGGCTTGAGGTGTCGTAGGATTTGATGCTCGGTACGATACGGCGTACCGGTTTTAAAACTGGGTCGGTTACCTTTACGACAAATTGTGCAAGCGGGTTGTAATAATCAGCCCGAAAAAGCTGCATTATAAATCGCACCCCGAGTAGCAGGGCGTAAAGGTTGAAAAAAACGCTAATAATAAAACTCAGTGCGGCTAAAAGTGCATGGCCCATCAGTTTTTTAGTCCTTTGACGATCAATTAAAATCTACGTGGTAACAAAGCGACGTATTGTAGCGCCGATCAGTCAGGAAGAGGCGCTGAATTCATCGCCCAACTCTTTGGCGCGGTGTTGCGCTGCCTGCATCGCTTTGAAGATAGTGCTTGATAGTTTGTGTTCTTCAAATACGGCTAACGCGGCGGCAGTGGTGCCACCTTTCGAAGTCACGTTTTCTCGCAAAACTTGAGGAGAATGTGATTGCGAGCGGGCCATACTGGCAGCACCAAATGCCGTCTCGATAGCAAATTCTCTGCTGGTTGCCTCATCTAAACCGAGCTCTTCTGCAGCTTTTGCCATGTGTTCAATCAAATAAAAGAAATAAGCAGGGCCGCTGCCAGACAGTGCCGTTATTGCGTCAAGGTGTTTCTCGTCGTTTACCCAACAGGTTTTTCCAGCAGTGGATAACAGGCTTTGAGCCCGTGTTTTGTGCACGTCGGTGCACATTGAATTGGCGAACAATGCGGTGGCACCAAGTCCGAGCAGAGCCGGTGTGTTTGGCATGCAGCGAACGACGGCTGTTTGCTCGGGCAACCAGAGACTCATGGAGTCGCTGCGCACGCCTGCGGCAACTGAAACAACCAGGTTAGGGCTGCGTACAGCAAGCGCTTTGCACACGGTTTCCACCATATTGGGCTTAACCGCGAGTACCACAGAGGCATCTTCTTCAATTAATTCGATGCTCTGGACACTCTGCACCCCGTGCGAGCGCTTGATTTTCTCGATCGCTTCCTCACTGATATCGATTACGGCGATATCATCTGCGCTAACGCCACTGCCTATCAGGCCGCCAACGAGGCTGCTGGCCATATTACCGGCACCGATAAAAAACCACTTAGAACCTTGCATCATTTGCTAGCTCGCCAACCGTTTACGTTTGGCGTCGATAGATTGCAACAATCGCTCGAAGGCCTCGGCGAACGAGGCGATACCCGCTGTTTCCAGATCATTGGTAATGTCGCTTAGTGAGACACCAAGTTCGTTGAGTTCCGAGAGTTGCTTGTGAGCCATATTCAGTGCTTGGCTGAGTCTGGGTTCGGCAACTCCGTGGTCTCGAAAGGCATCCATGGTTTTTGGCGGAAGGGTGTTAACCGTGTCCGGACCAATCAGTTCTTCAACGTACATAACATCAGAATAATCTGGATTCTTCGTTCCGGTGCTTGCCCATAGCAGGCGTTGAGGCAGCGCACCGGCGCTGCGCAGTGAGGCGAATTGTTCGCTGCCGAACAGGTTGGCGAAATGGCCGTAGGCGACTTTGGCATTGGCTATGGCAATTTTGCCTTTCAGCGCCAGAGCTGCTTCAGTGCCGATTGCATCCAGTGCCTTGTCGACTTCGGTGTCTACCCGACTAACGAAGAAACTCGCCACCGACGAAATGTTGTCGATCTGGTGACCAGCCGCATGGCGGCGTTCCAGTCCGCTAATGTAGGCTTTGGCAATTTCCAGATAACGTTGCACGCTGAATAATAGCGTGACATTAACGTTTACACCCTGGGTTGTAAGCTCTTCGAATGCGGCTACACCCGCGACAGTCCCTGGTACCTTTATCATCAGGTTGGGGCGGTTAACGCGTTGGTTTAAATCCAGCCCCATGGCAATGGTGCCGTCGGTGTCGTGCGCAAGATCTGGTGTGACTTCCAGTGAAACATAGCCGTCAACACCCTTGGTTTGTTTATATGTGTCTGCAAATGCATCTGCCGCGCCCTGAATATCTTCGATGGCGAGTTGATTGAATACTTCCAGATTGTCTGTGTTTGCATTGCGGCTGATAGCTTCAATGCTGCTGTCGTACTCGTCGGTTTTTGTTATTGCCTGTTCGAAGATGGCGGGGTTTGATGTCAAGCCCATGACTTGGTCATTTTTGATCAATGCCTGCAAATCGCCGTTGAGCAGGCTGCGTTGAATGTAATCTAGCCAAAGACTTTGTCCTGCTGCATACGCATCAACCATCGGATTGGTATTTGACATTAATTTGTGCCCTTTTTGATAGAGTATGAGTAACCAATGATTCTACCATTGATACTCCGTTATTTAATTGCGTTCGCGAGAGCCAAATATAGCGGTACCAACGCGAACGATCGTTGCGCCTTCAGCAATGGCGGCTTCAAGATCCTGGCTCATTCCAATCGATAATGTATCAATGGTGGTGTATTCGCGCGCCAGCGAATTTTGCAGTTCCCTTACTTTGGCGAATGCCTCCCGTTGTTTTTCAAATTCAGTTTCTGGTGCCGGGATAGCCATCAGGCCGCGTATGCACAATTGCGGATATTCGGCGCATTGTGCTGCCAATGCTTCAAGTTGGCTCGGTGAAACACCTGATTTGCTGGCTTCGTTATCAATGTTGACTTGCAAACATATTTGCAACGGCGGCAATTCTGGCGGCCTGTTTTCGGCTAACTTTGTGGCCACTTTGAGGCGATCAACGCTGTGCACCCAATCAAAATGAGCTGCGATGCTGGCAGCTTTACGCGATTGAATTGAGCCGATGAAGTGCCACTCACAATCGGCATCACTAAGCGCTGCTATTTTTTCAAGGCCTTCGCTGGGGTAATTTTCGCCAAAAAAGCGTTGGCCCGCCTCTATGGCTGCCTTGATCAAGGCTATCGGTTTGGTCTTGCTGACGGCTAACAGTTTTATGGAAGCTGGGTCCCGGCCATGCTTTTTTGCCATATTGTTGATGTCGCTTCGTACCATCTGTAGCGCAGAAGTGACTTGCATTGTGGTGCTGCTCACAGTTATTTGCCTTCGGTTGGTTAAATGTCGGCTGTTTCAAACCCTTCAGATGCCGCTCACTAAGCAATCCACAAAAATGGCCGATCTATCCGTTTAATAACAGTTGTGTTTGGTTAATGTACACAGCTTTTCGACGGCTTACATACTTTTACAGGGTTTAATTAATGGATATCGCACAGTTACTGACCTTTGGCGTAAAGAACGGCGCATCAGACATGCACTTGTCGGCTGGTTTGCCACCAATGATACGTGTGGACGGTGATATGCGCCGTGTCAATATTCCCGCATTGGACCACGCTGCTGTTCAGGCAATGGTGTACGACATCATGAATGATAAACAGCGAAAAGATTTCGAAGAACATCTGGAAACTGATTTCTCGTTCGAGATTCCAGATACCGCACGTTTTCGTGTGAATGCATTTAATCAAAACCGGGGATGTGGCGCGGTTTTTCGTACTATCCCAACCGAAATTCTGTCACTAGAGCAGCTGGGCTGTCCGCGCATTTTTCAGGAAATTTCAGAAATGCCTCGTGGAATCGTGTTGGTAACAGGTCCTACCGGCTCGGGTAAATCAACTACATTGGCTGCCATGATGGACTTTAAGAACGAAACTGAACTGGGCCATATTCTGACCATTGAAGACCCTATCGAATTTGTTCACGAAAGTAAAAAGTGTTTGATCAATCAGCGAGAGGTGCATCGAGATACTTTTGGCTTCTCAAACGCACTGCGATCGGCACTTCGTGAAGACCCAGACGTCATTCTGGTTGGTGAGATGCGTGATATGGAAACCATTTCTCTCGCACTAACCGCTGCTGAAACCGGACACCTGGTATTCGGTACGTTGCACACAAGCTCCGCCGCTAAAACCGTCGATCGTATTGTTGATGTTTTTCCAGCTGGAGAGAAACCCATGATTCGGTCAATGTTATCTGAATCGTTGAAAGCGGTTATCTCACAAACGCTGCTAAAGAAAACGGGCGGTGGTCGAGTCGCCGCTCATGAAATTATGATCGGTACACCTGCTATCCGTAACCTGATTCGCGAAGATAAAGTTGCGCAAATGTACTCGGCTATTCAAACCGGTCAGGCTAATGGTATGCAAACCCTCGATCAGAATCTGAAAGAGCTGGTCAATCGAGGTGTTGTTGATATGGCAGAGGCGCGTAAAAAGGCGCAGAACCCAGACTCAATAATGTAAGCGGTTTTTATGCTTAGGTTGGTTGCATTGAACAACCTGTTTTTAATCAAGTTAGAGAAAAGAGATTACGGGATAACTAGGCTATGGACTTAAAAGTCGCAAAGCGATTCATGGACGAGCTTCTGGTCAGTCTGTTTAAGAAGGGTGGCTCAGATTTATTTATTATTGCAGGTGCAGCACCGGCAATGCGCATCCACGGCAAAGTCACACCCGTGATGGAGAAGAAGCTCACAGCCGAACATACTTTGGCATTGGCACAGTCGCTGATGACCGAAGCTGAACGTGATGAGTTCGCAAACTCCAAAGAATGCAACTTTGCCATAGCGCTTCCAAATATCTCACGATTTCGTGTAAATGCCCTGGTGCAGCGCGGAAGTGCTGGGTTGGTTGTTCGTATTATTCCAAACGAGATTCCCAGCTTTGCTGATTTACATTTGCCGGACATAATGAACCAAATAGCCATGACCAAACGCGGTTTGGTTATATTTGTTGGTGGCACTGGTTCCGGTAAATCTACGAGCCTTGCGTCGATGATCGACTATCGGAACGAAAATACCAATGGTCATATTATTACTATTGAGGACCCTGTGGAATTTGTACATCATCACAAAGGGTGCATCGTGACTCAGCGAGAAGTGGGTACCGATACTGATTCGTTTGAAATAGCCTTGAAGAACACACTGCGTCAGGCGCCTGATGTTATTCTGATTGGCGAGATTCGTGATCAGAAGACCATGGAGCATGCAATAGCATTCGCTGAAACAGGTCATCTATGTCTTGCAACCTTGCACGCCAATAATACAAACCAGGCGCTTGATCGCATTATCAACTTTTTCCCGGAGGCCCGTCACAAGCAATTGTTGCTTGATTTGTCTTTGAATATAAAGGCACTGATATCGCAGCGTCTATTGCCGACGCCAAGTGGTAAAGGGCGTCGCGCAGCGATTGAGGTCTTGATTAATACCCCGCTCATGTCCGATCTAATACTGAAAGGCGAAGTGCATGAGATCAAAACACTAATGAGTAAAGGCCGCGAGCAAGGTATGCAGACATTTGATCACGCTATTTTCGACTTGCTTTCAGAGAATGCAATTACGATTGAAGAGGCAATGCGTAATGCTGATTCGGTTAATGATCTGCGTCTTCGTATCAAGCTTGAAGGCGGGGGCGGTTCGGCTGTTGATGACATGATTGCCGATTCAATGTCGCTTGAAGAAAATGATGAAGACGATCAGAATGCCATGATCAGATAGTGCAATTACTGCTCGGCAAACTGCCGGAATAGACTTGAATTCGCCCGCGTTGCTTTGAGTAACGCGGGCTTTTTCATGTATAGATAGGTGAAAATCGCATAAGTAGGTCAGGAGTGTACAGATTTAACTTTTCACAACTGATGTTGATTAAATTGCGTGCGAATAAACTAGTTAGAAGAGTGAGTTTGATTATCGGACAATTCGTGCGTCATTTATAAAGGTTGTTGTCAACATATCGGCTAGCTGCAGGCGCTAATACCTCTGATCAGGGTGAGTAGTGCAGGAAAAGGCAAAATGCAAGAGTAGCGACAGCTTTTCGCTTGTAGTGAAATCACTTTAGTCGGATAATGCTTTGCGAACCAAATTATCCTCAAAATAGCCGCTTTTATGATCTTAAGTATTAAGTTCCCAATTCTTGCTTTTTCGTTATTGTTAATATTGACTTATGTCAGCCGTGCACACGCTGCTCCATACCAGTTTCAGTTAACAGGCAGTTATGTGCAGTCTGAATCTGAATTTGAAGGTGTATTTGGTCCAGGCGAAACGACAGACGCGAGTGCGAATACCATAGGGTTTACTTACTATTTAAAACCTGTCGATGCTTCAACAGGGCCACTTGCTGAGCGAGCTTTCTTATCAAGGTCCGCCTGGCTGTCTGGCACTTATGGATTATCAGAAGTTGACGTGGCTGGTGCTGATGAAGTTAAGTCGACAACGGTGGGCGCGCGTTTTGTAACCCAGACAGATCTTATAGTTGAGCTGGATTATATAAAGATCGGTAATGAAGATGACGATGCAACGTATTCAGTTGGTGTAGGAAGGTACTTGGATGGTTATACCACAGCGGTACTGAAATACAGTCGCGCAGATGACGATTTTAGTATTCTTTCGGTTAGTTACAGGAAGCTGCTGGATAGTAGCAATTCCAGTACTAACACCGCGCTTGGCGGTACGTTGGGCTACATCGACACAGAGGGTGATTCGGGATACCAGATAGGGATAAATGGTAGTTACTATTTATCACAAGTCTTTTCAGCTGGTGGGGGAGTATTGCTGCAAAAAATTGGCAGCACTGATTCAACTACCTTTATTCTGAACAGTGAATATTTTTTAACTGAATCCATCTATGGTGGAATAATTTATACGCAAACTTCCCTCGGTGATTTTGCAGACAGCACTAGTTTTGGTTTAAATGTTGGAGTACGTTTCTAGTAGTGTCGTGTGACATCGTGACGCATGTTCGGAGGTCATGGGTTGTATTTCGACAACTGTATGTTTGGTCTTGTTGTAATACGTAAATGCAAGCGAAGCTGTATTAACGAATAAGTTGCTTACATAAGTCGATGACCCAATTGTTACACCTGTATATTAACTAGAGCTGAAGCATTACTACAAACATGGTTCTCAAGAGTTCAAGTTCCGCCGGGCCCGAGTTACAGACGCTCGTTAATCACGTTTCCGAAAAAACGAAAGCCTGTTTTGGTCGCACCGATGAACCGGAAATAGTTGTTTCCCCTTATCGAATGAATCCCCTTGGTGCTCATATTGATCACCAAGGCGGGGCGGTGTTGGCGCGCACAATCGATCAATACACGCTGTTGGCATTTTATCCATTGCCCACATCTCGCGTTGTCTTGCACTGTGATTCTGGTGCACATTCGGATAAGGAGGCTGAATTTGATATTGGTAACCCGGTGAGTGGGGAGAATTGGATTCGTTACGCCATGGCCAGCGCCAATAGTCTTGCAGCAACGCAGCCTGGCATTAATGGGTTTTCTGGTTTGGTTTACGGTTCGCTTGTAGGGGCGGGGCTCAGCTCTTCTGCATCGGTCATATTGGCATACCTCAGCGGACTTGCTCATGTAAACAATATGCACTTGAGCAACGCTGAGTTGGTGGAGCTTGCGCGCCAGGTTGAAAACGAACATATGGGTCTGAACAACGGTTTGCAGGATCAAATGTCAGTTGTGTTTGGCAGAAGCAATGCACTTTCTTTGTTGCATATGGAAACAGTATCGGCTACCTACATTGCTGATCCGGCCAATATCCAGGAGGTATGTTGGGTAATTTGCTACTCTGGTTTTTCCAGAGAATTAGTTTCATCGGGTTTCAATGATCGCGTCAGAGAATGCCGGGAAGCTGCATCGTTGCTCGACAGCAGTGCGACGCATTTAGGCGAAGTGGCCATAACACTCAGAGATGAGCAAAACATTGCTCAATTACCCGAGGAGTTAAGTCGTCGAGCTAAGCATGTGTATTCGGAAATGTGGCGAGTAGAACAGGGATGCGAAGCCTGGCGCAGTGGCGATTGGGTA
>CALIMV010000165.1 GCA_938045275.1 uncultured Granulosicoccaceae bacterium | reverse complement strand
GTAACAGGTGACCAATCATCCAGTATATCCCAATAATTTGATAGAAAATAAGCTAGTAGTACAGGTTCTACTATGTAGCCCCTTGGAAAATGGGGGCTACACTATGAACTCCGACTAGATTAATCCAATCTATGATGAACTTGATGTTGTTATCGGCCGATTAAACCCTTAATAAAAAAACCAAGGATTGGCTAAGTGACTAATTATTTGAAACGTCGAAGTGTTGTCGTATACACAGTTGTGCCGTTAGCTGGCATTACAGCAAACGGTGTTTTTGCAAGTAGTACAGAAAAAAACCTCAACGAATACGCCAGCCACGGTTATCAACTGCTAATCGCTAAAAGATTTTTCAATGCTGAAGCTGTGCTGCGTCAGGCGGTTAAGCACAGGGATACAGCCGACAATCGCCTAAATCTGATCAGACGGCGATAATCGGCTCCAACCCATCACAGCCAATGGCCAAATTTAAAAAAGCATCGCTATTTGATGCCAACAATCAGGTATATCGTAAGCAAATAGGGTAATTTTCCCGATAAGTCTGAGCGCTCTTAGAGGTGGTGAAAATTCTACGTTAGTTAAAATAATGACTGATAAGAATCAGCATTAAAATTATGAAAACGTCTCTATCTCTGTTGCTAATTACAACTTTGTTGCTCGTTGGTTGTGGCTCTAGCATTGAAGCGGATAGGGAATCAATCGACTTAAATTCTATGGGGCAAGACCCGTTGATTCAAAATACTATTCGAGTATCCTTTGAAATCACCGTCCCCGCGTACCAATCCGATGAGTTGAGCGTTGAACTGAACTGGGGTGACGAGAACCTCACAGCGTTGTGGGTTGGTGATGAATTTTGGTCAGCCTCTGGAGAATTCCCGACAGAGACACAACACCTCCTTACGGCTACCTTCTATGACAAAAATGGTGACATTGAACTATCAATGTTCAGTCAAGAGTTTAAAACCGGAACGACTGACGCCGAATATTTTCAAATTTCAGCAGATCAGTTCATCGCCAATCAATTTGACACTGACAAAGATGGCGTTAACAACCTGGACGAGTCGATTGCCGGGACAGACCCATTAGTCGATGAGAATTCAGTATTGGAGATATTTGAAGCTAGCTCATTAAATTCTTTTTTTTCTGTTTCGAAGAATTTTGAATCTCTGCTCACTGATGAGCGGCCATACAGCAACAGCTATAATGAAAGTTTAGAAACTTCGATAACTTCAAGTCCAAAATCGTTTTACCGCACCACGCGCAGTGGAGATATCAATATAGATGCAGATGGTAATGGAGAACTATCCCACTATTACCAATATATCAACCACGTGAGGCATAACGTAACTTCGCTGAGTGGAATTCGAACTAACTCTGGAAGTTCCATTCTGTGGGAAGGTCAGTGGCAGTTTTATGATGGTGATTATACGCGTACCATAAACTTTAATAATGAAGTCACTGTTGTGGATGCAAGCACTCGTGATTATGTTGATGTAGTTATAGAAAATTTTAGTGGAACATACACCGACACGTGGGTGAGTAATATCAATCTGACTGGAAAGATAATTGATGGTTCCTCACATTGTAAGCCCGTTGCAGGAACGTTTACATCAATACATCGGACAAACCGTACTGGCTACGCTTCCGAGTTCGTAGACAGTAGATCAGTCTCAATTAGCAAAGAAAACAGCGATCGATACTGGAGAGTAGTTGCTGTAGATCATCTTAATGACAATGAGATAACTGAATACTTCGTTCGTGAGCTTAAAATACTTCGAAACAATGGCCCAGACGATGCATATTTTATTTGTGATTTCGTGGATCTATAGAAAAGGGTATGCCTCGGAGACCGTGCAGACTATCACCTATACTCAGTAGGACGACAAGAGTTGGCCCACAGCGATCATAGACGTTTTATATTGCAAGTTAATTAGTCGCTGCACGAGCCATCGATTTAGACTAAATAGTAGGCTCAATCGTCTATCCGTTAAATCAGTGCATGTTCTTGCAAGCACGCTAATAAAATGCCGCCCTAAGATAGTCTCAGCTTTGTGGCGAGCTAAATGAAGAATCAACATGCGCTTAAAGCAACTGGCTAAGAATATCTTTAGTAAATTTGTAGCTATCTATGCTTTTTTTGTTTCTGTTTGGTTTCTTTCATACCAATTTATTCAAGACAGTTGGTGGGGTTTAGTAGTACTAGATAAGTTTGCTGAATACTTTGTATTGCCAGCGGGTTTATTGTTTTTATTGTCGGTGGTAACAAGAAAAAAAACGACAATATTATCAGCCTGCATTCCGTTATTAATTAGCCTGTATTTCTACAGTTCATTTTTCATCCCTCAATCGTTGAACAGTCGTATAACAACCGAACAGAAAATTCGCGTTGCCACCTATAATATTTGGAATCATAACAGCGAGATCCGCAAAGTAATAAGTGTTATTAATGATACCGAAGCTGATGTGATTGCTCTACAGGAAATCACTGAAGCACAGCGCGAAGAGCTGATAGCGGGTCTTAAAATCAACTACCCTCACTATCACGTCAGCAAGCCTGTTTACGGTGGTACAACGGCATTGTTTTCGCGGTTTCAACTATTGGATGTAAAAGAGCTTGATATCCAGATTGACCGACCGTCTATTCTTGCGAACATTGTATGGAACGATCAGCTCGTGACTGTCGTTTCTGCTCATCTCAATCCGAGTTTTTGGGCATATTGGAGGCAGCCATGGCCAAAGGTGCCAGGAAACTACCTACAGTATATAAAGGATCAAAATGCTCAAGTACTTGCAATACAAACTCAATTGGAACGACGCGATGAAGTTGAAGCTACAATCTTGGCGTGCGATTGCAATAGTCAGGAAACGGCGAGCACAAATCGCATACTACGAAAAACCTTTAAAGACACTTTTCGTACGTTAGGTTGGCAAACAGGAAGTATTAATTCTCCGAACCTGCGTTTCGAACGTAATTTGATGCATATTGATTATCATTGGTATGCAGGTAACTTGACTCCTATAGCGATATACCGTGGAACACAAACTGCCGAGTCAGATCATGAACCGGTCATAGCAGACTTTGTAGTTGAGCGATGACCGCTGTGAGGCCTAAAACGGCAAAATCTGACCCTCTTTTACTAGCCATATGAATAGCCGCTTTTTGTAGAAACCCCGGTTGCTATCTGCGTTCACGAATTGCGGTCCTGGTGGAATGTTGATATCGTGCTACGACAGGTCGGCTTGGTAATCAGGCCGTTATATTCGCTTGCTAGTGACACGAAAGCGGCAGAAGAGATTAAAAATGGCATATGGCTATGTGGTTGCACAAATCAGTGTTACTAATCCAGAACAATATAAAAAATACATTACTCTTGTACAACCGACCATAGAGATTTTTGGCGGGGAGTTTCTGGCACGTGGAGGAAAGTCTATTAGCTATGAAAGCAAACCTGTTGGCGACAGAAACGTCATTATCCGCTTTCCTTCTTATGATGATGCCTATAATTGGTATCATTCTGATGAGTATAAGAGCGCGAAACAGTTAAGGCAGTCAGCGTCAATTAGCATACAGAACATTATCGAAGGCGTTTGATGAAATTCAATACTAAAAAAACCACTATAAAAGCCGCTTTGTTGCGTGGCGTCGCACTTTATTTGCTAGCCTTTTCACCTATAAGTTCTGCGTCTTCGGTATTTGTGGCGTATGAATTTGGAGAAATGGCATTTAACGATTTCAAAAACTTTGCTGGTGAGATTGGCTATAATTTTGATAACAAACATTCTGTACGCGTTAGCTAT
>CALIMV010000164.1 GCA_938045275.1 uncultured Granulosicoccaceae bacterium | reverse complement strand
ATACATGGATTCAAGCCCTACAAAAACCATACGGTTTATTGTGCTGCAAAAGCCGCGCTGGTTATGCTTACTCAGTCGTTGGCTGTGGAGCTAGCACCGCATATACGGGTTAATGGTATCGCGCCGGGGGCCATATTGTGGCCGGAGGATGGGTCGTTGAGTAGCGATCAGCAATGCGAAAAAATGGCACAGATTCCATTAGGTCGCCAGGGTACACCTGAAGACATTGCTCAGTTGGTGGTTTATCTGGCCAGTGATGCAGCCAATTTCATTACCGGTGACATTGTCAAAGTAGACGGTGGTAGTTCTATTTAGAAGCCATCACGGTTTTGAGATGGCTTCTAAACTGACGCTAATGATCAAGCTGCAGGCCCACTCTCGATAGGCCTGATACGCTTTCAGGCTGATTTTGTTTGAGATCGCTAAGCAATGTGTTGTAAGTTTTTTTGAATACAGGATGTATGCCCGAGGGTGAAAGATCTGCCAGCGGCTTTAACACATAAGCTGCGGTGGTCATTTCGGGTCTTGGTAGTGTTATGTTTTCTGCATCCATAACGATATCGTTATACAACAACAGATCAACATCGAGTGTCCGGCTGGAAAATTTATTCTCACCACGAATACGCCCGTGTTCGACTTCGATTTTTTTTAGTAGCTCAATGGTTGAGTCAACGGAAAGATC
This sequence comes from uncultured Granulosicoccaceae bacterium, assembly GCA_938045275.1. Classification (GTDB taxonomy): domain Bacteria; phylum Pseudomonadota; class Gammaproteobacteria; order Granulosicoccales; family Granulosicoccaceae; genus Granulosicoccus. Next base: position 4,528 of record CALIMV010000164.1, on the reverse strand, counting down.
AGTCTGTGCCGATACCACAGCGTTTAAAAAATCATCGGCGTCCATGCCAACAGCTGCAGAGCGGTATACCGGTGACCAAACTGGATTGGAAAATACCTGCTGAAGTGCAGTCGCACATTGCTGAAAGTGAAACTCGGGTTTAATGTTGCTGCCGATACTTAAATAAATGCTCGCCATAGTTAACGCGACGATTGCTTGAACGCTGATGATTCTCTAATAATACGCACGCCAACATCGCCGGAATTACTCAAGGCACCCACTTTATGCAAGGTTAATTTCAGCCACGGAACATCAAATTCATCCAAAATTAACTCTGCCAGGCGTTCTGCAAGCGTTTCAATCAACTGAAATTCACTTTGTTGTATATAGGCTTCAACTCGTTTGGATAACAACTTGTAGTTGAACGTGTCTTCTATACTATCGGTTTTTGCTGCAGCTTTAATCGAGGTGCTCAGCTCTAAATCCACACTAATGGTCTGTTTTATCACCCGTTCTCGATCATAAATACCAATGATCGCATCGGCTCGCAAATCGGTGATAAAAATGATGTCGTTAGAATTCATGATTTTTATTTACTTGCGTATTAGATCGTGTGTTGTTTATGCATTGGCTCCAATTACAAACCAGCTTTCAGCCGTTCCATAGCTTCGCCAGAGGCAATAGCCGCGCGCGCTTTATCCGCCGCCATAGCAATATCTTTTTCTTTGCCCGTGTGCCACATAACAAGGGCTGCTCCGAGTACGGCAGCATCTTGCAGCGGACCGTTTTTACCCGACAGAGCCTCGCGTCCTTGATCTGCACACAGTGCTGAGAGTGCATCGATATCCCATTTCATGCCAACAGGGCTTACGTCTTTTTTGGCCAGCGGCAAGTCATCAGGTATATCTGCAGCTCGATAATCACGAAGTAAATTCATGTTGGTTAATTCCAAATCGAGTTCCTGATAGGTAACTCCTTCGTTATGTTCGACACCGTCGCCATAGCGAATAACATGCGCCGGAGCTCTGAAAGAGGGGATGATGCCACCTTCGGTACCACGCACAAGTAGCAAAGAATCATAACCAACGTGTCGCGCAAGCATGCAATAAGTATCACGATACGGTTTGTGCACATAGCCGGTTATTAAATGTGTTTGACGCTTCGCTTTAATTGGAAAGACAAGTACCTCAGTTGTACTGAGTACGGGTCGTTTGACAATGCGTGCGCGCAATTCGTTCAGTTGGTGAAGGGCCGGGCACATTATGCGTTGATCGAGGTAGCCCCAGCCAATCGCCGGGTCGGCGATGCGCTCGGCGACCGTCTTGGTGCTGCGTAGTGGATCACCACCCAATGCTTTGATGACAGTGTGGTGGGTAACGCCAAACTTTGGACCTCCTAGTTCAACACCATGCGAATAGGCAGAAACCCCACATGCTGCAAGTACCGGCAGGACAAACAGTGAGCCTTGCAAGGTTCGATTAAAACCATTGTATGGGTCTGCAATGGCAACAACATCGTCTACGCTTGCCTGCAATACCTCTGTGCGATCTTGCAGTGCGTCCATAACACCTTTAAGCTCATCTTCGGTCTCGCGTTTCATGCGAAGACCAATCAGATAAACGCCCGCCTGGACAGGGTCTGCTGAACCATCGAGTAGCGCATGCATAACTGAACGTGTTTCTTCGCGAGACAGGTTTTTACTGAGCTCAGGCCCTGTTGCAACGCGTTGAATGGCCGAACGCATAAGTTCAGCATCGGCAACCTGATAGGCTGTGTTGTCGTTCATGGAATGCAGGCTCCGCTAGTGTTGGTCAGTGGTGATGTAGATTGTGTCATCAACGATGGTGACAGGGTAGGTGATTAGATCGACGTTGGCCGGGTCATCCAGTACTTTACCTGTGACCAGATCAAAGCGGCTTCCATGCAATGGGCACTTTACTTTTGTGCCCGACAAGTTGCCGTCGCAGAGCCTGGCATCTTCATGGGTACACATTTCATCGGCAACGTACACTCCACTGTCGGTATTAGCCACCAGCACATTGCGATCAGATAGTGAGACACAGCGCATATCATTGTGCGGAATATCTGCCAGCAAACAAACTTTGGTCAGCGAATTGGTTGTCATCAGTAATGGGTCCTCGTCGCTGACCATTGTATCGCAAGCTACTGTATTTCGTTTAGTTGCATCGAAGTCGTTCGTTTCGTGGGGTGTCTGGATAGTGGAGGGTAGTGTATACCTTTGGAGATATCTTTAGAGCCCGGTATAGTGGGTATACTCAGTAACCGCAGACAATAGGCTCCACAGCATAAATTTAATGTTGGAATGGCGTTTTTGCGTGAGGCGTATTTCTGCATGATTGCTTTTACATGAATAGGGCGAATGGCACAGGGTATTCCATGACAGAACTAACTGACAATGAAGGCATGCAATTATCAAGTGGCATCGCAGCGTTTGAAGCAAAGGAGTTTCGACGCGCTTGGCAGATGCTGGAGCCCCTGTCAGATCAGGGTTTGGCCGATGCACAGTACCGCTGCGCGATCATGATTCAAAACGGTTTAGGCGTCATCGCGCGACCATCCGCAGCAGCTAAGTTAATGCAAAGTGCCGCAGAGCAGAATTTGGGTTTGGCACAACATTCATTGGGCGTTATGTATTTGTTTGGCGAAGGCGTAGAGCAGGATGCTAATAAGGCAATTCACTGGCTGGAACTTGCCGGTGAAAGTGGATTGGCCGGTGCATGGTCAACGCTTGGCATGATGTTTATGGAAGGTCAGGGCGTTGAAAAGGATGTTGATCGGGCACGTAAATTATACGCGAAAGCGGGATTTAATCCTGATGAATTTTCGTGAGAGCCTGTTGATGTATTTTCCGTACAGCATTGTGTTCTTGTAGGTACAAGCTAAGCAGTTCGGACAGGATTTTACTCTACACAGGTAGACAAAATTTATTGAAGGAACAAGCTACTGAGTCTGTAGGTTAATCTATGCTCGCAAACTCGTTTCGTCGATGCCGGTTTGTAAATTCGCTCCTTTATTCGCATCAAGCAAACAAGCTAAACTAAGCGATGAATACGCGCCTGATGAGTTATTCAGCATGAAGCAATTCGATTTGATCATTGTGGGTGCCGGTATCATGGGGCTTGCACATGCGTATCACGCAAATCGTGCAGGCATGTCAGTCTTAGTTGTTGATCGTAGTAAACACGCACAGGGTGCGTCCATTCGTAATTTTGGCATGCTCGCCGTTATCGCTCAATCAGAAGGCAAGCAAATGAGCGATGCGCTGCGAGCGCTAAACGATTGGCAGCAAATTGCACCAAAAGCAGGTGTCGATTTACAACGCTCGGGATGCCTTGTTTTGGCACAACATCCTGAAGAACAAGCCGTATTAGAAGAATACATTGCGTCAAAAGATAATGCGTCCTCATGCAGATTGATAAAGCCTTCTCAGCTGAGTCAGTTTGCTAACGGCGTACGCAGAGACAAACTGCTCGGCGGGCTTTGGAACGAAAACGCATGGAAATTTGACCAACGCCAAGCTGTCTCGAAAATAGCAAACTGGCTCCAAACAAAAGGGGTTTGCTGTCTTTTTTCAACCGAAGCTGAGCTTGTTGAACCACCCGTAGTTAAAACAAGCAATGGCACGTATGGCTGTAACACAGCCATTGTGTGTGCAGGCGATGAATTCTCCACACTGTTCCCCGAGTCGTTTATGGCAGCTGGCGTTACCCAATGTGAATTACAAATGCTCAGAACCCATCCGCAACCAACAGGCTGGAAACTAAATCCATTTATCCTCGGTGGCTTGAGCCTGCCTCGTTACGCCGCATTTTCTGAGTGCCCGAGCATGGCTGATCTCAAATTGATGCAGGAAGCCGCTTATGCTGACTATATAAAGCACGGTATACACGTTATTGCTTGTCAGGAAGCTGATGGCAGTATCACTATTGGTGATTCACACACCTACACAAGCGACAGTCAACTTCATCGTTCGGACGAAATAGATCGCCTGATTCTCAATGAGTTAAATGCATCTGTCGCTCTACCTGAATTGAGAATTGATCAACGCTGGCGTGGTCGCTATGCGCATCTGCCCGGTACTGATGTACTGAAGCTACAACCTGCAGACAATGTTTGGGCCGTTACCATGACCAATGGGCAAGGCATGACACATGCATTTGCAGTCGCAGAAGATATCATTCGCGACATCACTCATTGAAAGGTTAATAGGCACGTCGGCCAGTAACACACTGACAAAAGTTATTGATGGAGCAAGCTATTTAAGTCTGTAGGTAAAACTAAGCATACACGCTCGTTTCGTCGTTACTAGTCCGTGAATTCGCTCTATCTTTCCATTGAGCGTTGGATAGACACAAATTTTTACTACTCAAAAAAGGGTTTTTATTTGTGCCATCAGATTAAGTATTTTTTACAAGTATGCAGCGAATGCGTGAGAATCTCATGAACATAGTTGAGCAGTCATCAGATTGAGTTGTTGCTGTAGTACATCATTAAAAATAATGATGCGTAGTTTAACCATGACAGCAAG
>CALIMV010000163.1 GCA_938045275.1 uncultured Granulosicoccaceae bacterium | reverse complement strand
TGCGTCACGATTAGAACTGGCCAGAATGCCAGAACAGGCGGCTGCATCCAGAATTTTTAACCAGGCAAACCCTATGAACCGCGATAGGTTGAATAGCCGAAAGGGTTCAGTAGCAGTGGTACATGGTAATGCTGCCCATCGCCGGCAATGGCAAATGCGATATCGGCGTGGGGATAAAACGATTCAACATTGAGCCTTTCGTAGTAGTCACCTATAGAAAAAGACAGTTTATAAATACCAGCGACCAGCACATCGTTGTTACCAATAAAGTCATTGACTCGACCATCGTCATTTGTAGTAGCGGTGCCCAACATAACCCAGTTGTCACCCTGCTGTTGCGCCAGTGTAATCAAGACACCTTGTGCGGGTAGCCCACGAGAGGTATCAAGAATGTGTGAAGTTATTTGTGTCATGGTATTTTGTCTGATTAATCTGAACGAACTTGTTCCATGCTACGTAACTGCTGCTCGATAGTCCAATGCGTAAAAATTTATTCCAATTTGCCTGCTTAGGATTAGCCGTTATCGCTGCTGTTTTCTGGTGGCAGCGACCACCGGCATTCTCACCAGGCTGCCTGCTAACCGACCATGATGTGGTGATTTGTGCCGCCAGCAACATGGCACGTTTTGGCAGGTCAGACCCTATAGTTCTGGAGCACCCTAATTTTAATCTGGTTGAGGATGTCACCGGAGATGGCGCCAGCATAAAACTGCATGCGGCGCGTAATGAATATGTGGCTTTTCAGTTAATCTTTCGAAATGTTGGTAGTGCTGCAGCCGAAGAAGTGGATGTCGAGCTGGGGGAATGGCTACCTGATTCACCCAGACAATCTTCAGAAGCGGCAATAGACAACCGCATTTATCAGGCTCACTATCATCTGGTCGACAAAGGTGCTTACACCTGGGGACCGAAAAGCGCCGTACGGGACTGGCCAGCAAAGTACCCTGACGCCCTGGTGCCAAAAACGCATGGTTGCCTAGGCTCATCCGTACAGGTTTTCGACACAATAAACTTACCAGCAGAACCGCATGAAAATCAGGCGGTGTGGATTGAAAGCTATATACCTCCGGATTTACCGCCCGGCGAGTATTCAATGCAACTAAGTGCCAAAGTGGCCGAACAGGTCATACCGTTGCAAATCGCACTCACTGTTTTCGATATTCAACTACCCAACAAACCCAGCATAGATGCCATTGGCGAAGTGTATCGCAGCTACAATCTGGAAGGTGCTGGTTACGATCGTAGTCAACAATCATGGCAACGAATGGCGCAGTGCTATCAACAGATGGCGCATGAGCACAGAACAGTCTTTATGGAACGAACACCTGAGCTGCCTGATACCGCAGGTTGGCAGGATTACATAGATACTTACCAATCCACGCTCGATGGCTCTCTGTTTACTGACAGATACGGCTATCACGGCACAGGAGAGAACACACCAGTCACTGTTTGGCGTACGCCGTGGCCACAAGAATTCAACATAAAGCTCGAAGCACCACTACGGCTTAGCGATTTTAATCGCTATGAACGTTTGAGTAAGGAATGGAAACAACGTGCTAACGAACACGAATGGAAACACACGAAATTTTTCGCTTATGTTTTCGACGAAGTAGATGGCCCGGAGAAAGTAAAAAGCAGCAAAGAACAGCGGCGAAAATATCTGGCAATGGTGCATGAGCAGATGGACCTACTGCAACGCGCGCTGGATGTCGGAACTAAAGACAACAGCCTGGATTTACTCTGGACCAGTCATTCCAATCCAGCTATCTGGGAGTCAGACCCACTGTTGGATTTATCGGATAAAGTACGGTTGTGGTCACCGAATGCCAGTGCTGCTGACCCGGCGTTTCTGAGTAAACGTATTAATGACGGTGACTCAGCATGGTTCTACCATAGCGGACACCCTGCTGTTGGCGCACACAGTATAAATGCACATGGCGTTGACATGCGAACATGGGGTGTCATAGGTGCACGTTATGGGTTGACAGGACAATTCATGTGGGCAGTGAATCTGGGCAGTGACGACAAACCATTCGCAGAGCCTTCCTACAAACCAGATGATGATCGTTTTGGAAACGGCGTATTGGTGTACCCGGGAAATCAGATGGATAAAATAGGTTTTGCAAAAATTCCCGGACCTATTCCATCAATGCGTTTAAAGACATGGCGCCGCGGACTACAGGATGCAGAACTGTTCTTTCTTGCTGAAGAAAAAAACCCGAAGGACGCACGTGAACTGATTCGTTCGATGATACCTGAAGCGTTGGCGTCAGCACGAGGAGAGGCAAGCTGGCCTCTGGAGCCTGCGGCATGGATTGACTTCAAAGTGCGCTTACTGAACATGGCCAGCCAGTCAAACTAACTGGGTATGGACGATTCAGGTTCTGAAATTGTATTGGTATTGTTGTCGACCAGCTCTCGTTGGTTTTTTATCTGCAACAGTTCACTTACAGCCGCTATGGCCACTTCCATAGGCAAATTGCCCGTGCGCTGAGCGAGCCCGATTGGTGCAGTTAGTTTTAAAAGCTCCGACTCTGTAAAACCTTTGCGGGCCAAACGCGATCGAAATACGGCTGACTTTGATTTCGATGCAATAAGCCCGCAATAAGCACTATCACCGCGCGACAAGATAGCCTCTATTAATTCGAAATCAAGCTCGTGACTGTGCGTCATTACCAGAAAATAGGCGTTATCGGGGCATTGCTCTACCGTTAAAAACGCGTTCTCTCCAAGCAGCTTAGTCGTGATAGCACCCTGTGATGATTCAGCTGGTAACTTGTCTAACCACTGCTCGCGCGTATCATAGAAGTGAGCCCGACAAGGCAGTTGCTGTAACAAGGTTGCCACGCATTGCCCAACGTGCCCCGCTCCGAACACCATGACATTAAACAGGCATGCAGGGTGATAGTCGTAATTTAGCGTGACTCGCCCGCCACAGCATTGCGACAAATCAGCCCCTAATTTATGTTCGTGTGATTCCACTATGGCTGTTGTAGATGCTTGTTCGAGTAATAGTCGACTGTGCACTATTGCTTGTTGTTCCAGTGCGCCGCCTCCTATTGTGTCCGCAATTTTTTCCTCACTGACCAACATCCTCGAACCTACACGGCGTGGAGCAGAACCAACTACTGCACTTACCGTTACCAGCACACATGCTCGACCGTTGCGAATACTTGCATGCAAGGCATCGAGCCAGATCATTGAAGTTCATCCTGCTTTGCGCGCACCTGATCGCAAACTCGCAACACTTCTTCCGGCGTTGCTGGTGCATTTAGTACTGGAAAAACCTGCATATTGGCTATTGAACCTATAGCATTGCGAATGGCTGCAAAGGCTGAAACGGCCAGCATAAGCGGCGGCTCGCCAACAGCTTTGGAACGAAACACCGTGGCTTCTTCGTTTGGCCGGTTCTGCAAAAGTGCAACATTAAATTCAGTCGGTGCATCACTGATGGCGGGAATTTTGTAGGTCGCCGGACCGTCTGTTGTTAATCGACCGTTGTCTTGCCACTGCAGCTCTTCATTGGTTAACCATCCTAACCCCTGAATGAACCCACCTTCTATCTGTCCAATATCAATTGCCGGGTTAATTGATTGTCCGACATCGTGCAGAATGTCGCAACGCAACAATTTGTGCTCGCCCGTTAAAGTGTCAATAATAACTTCGCTGACTGCTGCTCCATTGGCGTAGTACAAAAAAGGACGTCCCGCGGCTTTGTCTCGATCGTAGTATATTTTGGGTGTTTTGTAGAATCCGGTTGCACTGAGTTGTACCCGCGCCGTATATGCAGCCCTGGCCAATTCATGCCATGTATAGCGAACAACACCGTCAGTCGCCTCGACTGTAATGATGTCGTTAGCGAATACTATATTTGACTCACCTACCGAGTGCTTTTGTTGCAAAAATTCAACGAGTCGGACTTTAATGGTGTTGGCAGCGTCTTGGGCTGCCATGCCGTTAATATCGCTACCAGATGAGGCGGCAGTTGCGGAGGTGTTCGGCACCTTGTCGGTTCGTGTTGCCGTGCAGGTGATTCGGTTTATGTCCATACCAAAAGTCGTGGCAACCACTTGCGCCACTTTCACCATCAAGCCCTGCCCCATTTCCGTACCACCGTGATTCAGCTGCACACTGCCATCGTTATACAGATGCAGCAAAGCTCCACCCTGATTTAAATGTGTAACAGTAAACGAGATACCAAACTTTACCGGCGTCATGGCAATGCCTTTTTTCAGCACTCTGCTGTTCTGGTTAAATTCGTTAATGGCTTGCCGCCGAGCGGCGTAGTCGGATGAGGCGTGCAGTTGTTCAAACAATTCGGGAACCGTAAAGCCTGTAACAGTTTGATGGTATGGGGTGATATTGTTGGGCGCATCACCATAGAAATTTATCTTACGAATTACCAGCGGGTCTTTATTTAGCTTAAAAGCAATCTCATCTATAACCGCTTCCATAGCCATCATACCTTGCGGCCCACCAAAGCCTCGAAACGCTGTATTCGACGCCGTATTCGATTTACAACGCAGACCATCAATTCGCACATTTGCAAGAAAATAGGCGTTGTCGCTGTGAAACATTGCACGATCAACGATCGCATCTGATAAGTCTGGCGAGTGGCCACACTGCCCCGCCAACGAATGTTCAATACCTTGAATACGGCCATCGTTGTCAAAGCCAACCGTGTAGTGGTTGATGAATGGATGACGTTTGCCTGTCATGCACATATCGTCGTGGCGTGATAACCGACAGCTCACTGGCACGTTTTGTCGCTGCGCAAACAGAGCCGCAAACGCCGCCACTGCAGTAGCCTGGGTTTCTTTGCCGCCAAAGCCTCCGCCCATTCGGCGTGTGATAACAGTGACTTGATTCATCGGCACGCCCAACACGCCGGCTATTAAATGCTGCGTTTCGGTTGGGTTTTGGTTTGATGAATACACACTGACAGAGCCATCATCGTCAGGTACGCACTTGGCAACCTGCCCTTCAAGATAAAAATGCTCCTGACCACCAACATGAATACAACCAGAGATCTTGTTGGTAGCCGAAGCTATAGCCGCACTGGCATCACCACGTTGCATTGTATGCGGTGGCCTGACATAGATTTCATTATCAATGGCTTCTTGCAGGTCCAGTATGGGCTGAGATTCGGTATAAACTATTTCAGCTGATTTAACCGCTTGCTGAGCCAGCCTCATCGATGTCGCAGCTACTGCGAATATTGCCTGCCCCATATACTCGACATTGTGCTCAACCAGCAAAGGGTCACCTGGAAACACAGGTCCTAAATCTGTCAATGCGGGTAAGTCTTCAAAGCTTAAGACATCAACGACGCCAGGCGCGCTACGAACAGCTTCGAGATTGATCGATTCCAGTTTGCCACAGGCTATTGCTGAACCCCCAATAGCCACATGCAACTGGTTTGCGTGCGGCAACAGGTCATCCACAAAGTGGGCCCGCCCGGCAACATGCTCAGAGGCACTGTCGTGAGCTATTGGCTTACCCGCTGACATAGTCATTTACATGCAATATTGCATTAGCATCGTTTAACTGAAACCAACAACGTTTTAACAGGTTAGCAGCGATGTTTTGCCGGTATGTTGCACTGGCTCTGGCATCACTGATTGGAGAATAATCACTGCCGAGCGAAGCGATAGCTTTTGCAATGAGCGCATCGTCCAAAACCTCGCCTTGCAAAACAGATTCTGTTTGCAGAGCGCGTGCCGGTGTTGCGGCCATGCCACCAAATGCAATCTTGGCATCGACAATTCGACCCGAGCCCAACTGTAAACAGAACACGCCTAAAACAGCTGATATATCATCATCAAGTCGCTTACTGACCTTGTAAACAAACACACGCGTGTCGCTGCCTGGCAGCGGCACTCTTACCGCTCGTAAAAACTCATCTTTCTCCATTGCTGTGCGTTTGTAGTCTAAATAGAACTGGTTAATATTGATGCATCTGATGTTGTCACCACGTTGTAACTCCAGTTCAGCATTCAGTGCTAATAGCAGCGGAGGCAAATCACCCACCGGTGATGCGTTTACTATGTTGCCACCAATGGTTCCCTGATTGCGAACCTGCTCGGAACCGAATCGAAGCATCATGG
>CALIMV010000162.1 GCA_938045275.1 uncultured Granulosicoccaceae bacterium | reverse complement strand
CACCGCTACGTTTCCGCCCCTGAAATTATGTGAAGGTTACACTGTGTATTGCTGATCGTTTACGATCCAGTTTTCGGTCACCTTGGTGCCTGATTGGCGCAACATTTTTGATACTGCGCAATGCTCTTTTAAGCTATTTATGACTGTTTCAATTTTTTCCTGATCACCTTTCATAGTGGCTTTTATGGTTAAAACTGTGTCTGGGAATGGGACGTCGATTGGCTCTATCAGCCGAGTTCCACGGCTGTCCATAGTGGTAACTACATCGATTTCCATATCGAGAATATCTACCTGGTTTGCTATGGCTAACTTATTTGAAATAACATGAGTGCAACCAATTAATCCGGCAAACACCATTTCGACAGGCATTGGGCCTTCGTTCGTACCGCCTCGCTCAATCGGCTCATCGATAGTCATCTGCACGTCTCTGGATGTTACTTTCGTGCGGGTGTGAGATTCTGCTTTACCGTTGAGCCTGAATTTCCAAATTGCTTTCTCTTTAACGTTCGCCATAACAATTCCTGCAACCATGGAAGGTCGCCCAAGCGACCTTCCGGTTCTAGTGTGGTGTTACATACAAACAACACACCACACTAGTCGCAATCTTTTTTTATAATAACCAGCTGGTTTTTTTGTAACTCAATAAGAATATTTAGGTTTATGAAAGAGTTGACTCTACAGTTATATAGCGCCCGACACACAGAACTGAATGCTGCGCTGGGTATTATTGCGAAGGCGGGTTACAAGTCGGTAGAAGCCTATAAAGATAATTTTAAGCAACCTGATGAATTCAAAAGTGCTCTGTCACAGCATGGTTTAACTATGGTGTCTGCACATATTGGTATTGATGAACTGGACACTAATTTGCCGTTTAATATCGATATGGTTTCAGGCTTGGGTGCGTCACATATGGTATGCCCCTATTTATTACCGGAAAGCCGACCAGCCGATTCGCAAGGGTGGATAGCATTAGCTGACAAGCTGAATGCTATCAACGATAAATTGGCGTCGAACGGATTCACGTTTGCCTGGCATAACCATGATTTTGAATTTCAAACTCTGACCGACGGTGGCATCCCTATGCAACTATTGTTGGACAACGCCACGCAAATGCATTGGGAAATAGATATCGGCTGGATTGTTCGGGCTGGTTTAAATCCGTTGGAATGGATACAGCGATACAGCGACCGAATCAGCGCGTTCCATTTAAAAGATGTTGCTCCAGACGGCGAACTTGCAGATGAGGATGGCTGGGCTGATGTTGGGATGGGCACAATAAATTGGAATGGAATGTTTGCTGATATCAAAAAAAGCCCTGCGAAGTACCTTATTGTTGAACACGATAATCCTGCAGACCTAAAACGTTTTGCTGAAAACTCATTCGAATCAATTCAGGGTTGGGGCTGGTAGTGACGATGCTCAATGTAGGAATTATTGGTTGCGGTAATATTTCTGCAACTTATCTGGCGCTTGCATCACAGTTTGCAGGGTACAAAATAACATCGTGTGCAGACATCAATAAATCGCTGGCCGATGTTCGTGCAGCTGAGTATGGCTGTGCCAGTATGGGAGTCGATGAGCTGCTAAAAGACAGTACGGTTGATTTAGTGGTGAATTTGACTGTGCCAAATTCGCACTATGAGGTAACCCGTGATGCCGTATTAGCAGGGAAGCATGTTTACTCCGAGAAACCCTATGTGCTTAGTTTGGAACAAGGTAAGGAGTTACACAAGCTTAGCGTAGAGCAGAAAGTCCGCATCGGTTCTGCACCAGATACATTTTTAGGCGGTGCACACCAAAGAACTCGTGACCTGGTTGACTCGGATGAGATCGGTCAGATCGTCGGCGGTAGCTGTTATTTTTATTCTCACGGCATGGAAAATTGGCATCCGCATCCAGATTTTTTTTATCAATCTGGTGGTGGGCCCGTTCTGGACATGGGGCCGTACTACATCAGTAATCTGATTCAGTTGCTGGGGCCAGTCAAACGAGTCATGGCTATGTCAAATAAGCCGTTCTCAAAACGAACCATCAGCAGTGAGCCGCGAGCAGGTGAGCAGATCAATGTTGATGTCCAAACAACCTACAATGCCATACTCGAGTTTGAGCAAGGTGCGCAAATAACGTTTAGTTCAAGTTGGGATGTCTGGTCGAGTGAAAACAACTTGATTGAAATTCATGGTACAAAAAAATCCATGATTGTCCCTAATCCGAATCACTTCGGTGGTGAAGTGCGTGTCAGTGATGGCGAGCACGAGCAGCGATTCGACCCGTTTCAAATTTTAAGTAAGGCAAATCATCCCGATGCTAACGGTGTATTAAAGTCTAATTATCGTGGTATTGGATTAGCTGATATGGCGGTTGCAATTGCTCAGGGTCGAGAACATCGTTGCAATGCAGATTTAGCCTTGCATGTTATCGATACATTATTGTGTATTGAACATTCTGCAGCATCTGGTGAGCTGGCGAAAACCACCACAACCTGTAGCAGGCCTGAAGCACTACCAGATTCGGTTGCGAGAACGCTTGTGAACACTTTGTGAACACCTAATGATTGTTAATCCATGATCGTTAATCCAATTTTGCCCGGGTTTAATCCTGACCCGTCCATATGCCGCGTTGGTGATGACTATTTCATTGCTACATCCACGTTCGAGTGGTATCCGGGCGTACAGATTTATCATTCTAAAAATTTAGGTGACTGGAAATTAGTCGCAAGACCGCTTAACCGTGCGCAGCAATTGGATATGCGTGGTAATCCTGATTCGTGCGGCATATGGGCGCCGTGTTTGAGCTTTGCCGATGACATGTTCTGGTTGGTGTACACCGATGTAAAACGTTATGACGGTAATTTTAAAGACGCACACAACTACATAGTAACGGCTTCAGATGTAACGCAAGACTGGTCTGACGCCGTTTATATAAATTCCAGTGGCTTTGACCCGTCATTGTTTCATGATGATGATGGGCGTAAATGGTTTTATAACTTGCGGTGGAATCATCGCGCGTCGTCGTTGGGAAAAAGCCCGCGCCACAGCCCCTTTGGCGGCATTGTGATGCAAGAATACGATGCAAAAAGTCAACAACTACTGGGTGAACCTGAAGTGGTATTCGCCGGCTCCGAACGTGGTCTGGCTGAAGCACCGCACGTATTTAAACGCAATGGCTATTACTATATTGTGGTTGCGGAAGGTGGCACTGGCTATGAGCACGCCGTCACTTATGCTCGTGGTCGATCTGTTAGAGGGCCTTTTGAACTGCATCCCGATACGCATATTATTACCTCTACCCAAACAGATTATGGGCAGTTACAACGCTGCGGGCATGGGCAGCTGGTAGAAACACCCAATGGCGAGTTTTATCATACTTACCTTTGCTCCAGACCATTAGCCGGAACCCGGCGATCGCCATTGGGGCGTGAAACGGGTATTCAAAAGTGTGTCTGGGGGGAGGACAACTGGTTGCGAACAGCGCATGGTACACAACAACCCTTACTCGAAGTAGATCAACCAAACCACACTCCTGACGTTATGTCACCACTGGCAAATGACATGAGTCCGGTTGTTACACAATTTGATAGCGAAGATTTACCGATAGATTTTCAATGGCTTCGAACACCTTATCCAGAGCGGTTATTTTCTTTAACAGCGCGTCCAGGATGGTTGCGTCTGTTTGGTCGTGAGTCTGTCGGTAGTTGGTATGAGCAAGCCTTAATTGCTCGACGACAACAACATCACAGTTATGTTGCCTGTACTACTGTAGAGTTTGAACCTACCGCGTTTAATCAAAGTGCAGGATTAATCGCGTACTATAATCGACACAAATTTCACTATTTGCAAGTGTCGTTCGATGAAGAGCTTGGTCGGGTAGTTAGTATTCTTTCATGTAATGGCGATTACCCGGAGGCTCAATTGAGCTTTGCGCCGGACAGCCCCATTGCTGTTGAGGATTCTGGAGCTATCAGTCTGCGTGTATCTGTTATAGAACGAGAGCTGCGTTTTTTCTGGCGGTACGCTAATGCTGCGTCATCAGCGAACCAATGGCAGCCTATTGGTCCTGTGCTCGACGCAACAGTATTGTCGGATGAAGCCGGTCGCGGAGAGCATGCTTCATTTACTGGTGCATTTGTTGGTATGCTGGCGTTTGATATTTCCGGAAAAGCAACACACGCCGATTTTTCGCATTTCGATTACCTGCCTGGCGTATCAACGTGAAAAGGCTGCTACATTCTGATTGGCAATTAAGTCAATCCGATTCCAATGATAAAGGTGGCAATTACCCGTTCTCAATTCCTGGAGACGTTCACTCGGCTTTGCTTGACAATGGTGCAATCGATGATCCTTATTTTCGCGATAACGAATACGCCGTAGATTGGGTGCATCAATGTGAATGGGAAATTGAGCGAGAATTTGAAGTAACCGCAACCGAGCTAAGCGGTCAATGCCTGTTACGACTCGATCAAGTAGATTGTTTTTCGTCGATATTCATTAATAACCAACTTATTGGAAACACAGAAAGTCAGTTTATTCGCTATTGCTTTGATATCGGAAACGCACTAGTTGAAGGTACCAACACTATTCGTATTCACTTTCGCAGCACTAGTCAGGTAGCTAACGAAAAGGCAGCTGAATTTCCGTTTGAATTGCCGTATTTGAGCTGGAACTGTCGTGTTCCGAATACGAACATGGTACGCAAGACACCGTGTCACGCAGGTTGGGATTGGAACATTTGCTTGATGCCAATTGGCGTGTACGGTGAGTTGTCTTTAAACTTTACGCAAACACACACCTTTGAAGATATAAAATTTGAGCAGATTTTTAACGGTGACGACGTTGTCTTAAAAGTCTGCGCGTCTCTGATGGTTTATAAGGCTAATAAAGTTCAATGCAGTTTAACGGTTGCTGGTGTAACGCTCGAATCCGAAGAGTTACTTAGTACGGGAAGTCAGCAACTGCATTGGCTTATGGATATTAAAGCACCGGATAGATGGTGGCCGGTTGGCAGTGGTGCACAGACAAGGCATACGTTTACATTGTCTGTGGGTACAGAACAGGTGCAGCATCAGATCGGGTTTCGTCAAATCAATATAGTGCAAACACCAGACGAGCAAGGTGTGGGCTTTAAACTATCTGTTAATGGACGCGCTGTATTTATGCGCGGAGCAAACTGGATTCCCGCGGATGCATTACCGCAACGCGCAAACCCTGAGGTAGTTAAAGAGTTACTGCGATCGGCGGTCGACGCCAATATGAACATGTTGCGAGTATGGGGTGGTGGACAATATGAGCCGGATTGGTTTTACGAACTTTGTGATGAGTTGGGTATTCTGATCTGGCAGGATTATATGTTCTCCTGCAACCACTATCCTGCGGCCAATGCGCAATGGTTGGCGTTAGTTAGAACAGAGGCCGAACAACAGGTGCGACGTTTGTCCAGCCATCCTTGTCTGGCGTTGTGGTGTGGCGATAACGAGCTAGTGGGTGCATTGAAGTGGTGGGATGTGACGCGAAACAATCGAGATCGATACCTAGCAAACTATGTACGGTTGAATCACACGCTTGAAATGATCACCCAAGATGAGCTAAGTGATACTGACTTCTGGCCCAGCTCGCCATCGGTTGGCCATATGGATTTTGGTGATGGCTGGAAAAATGACGCAGCTGGCGATATGCATTTCTGGGATGTATGGCATGAGGCCAAGCCGTTTTCGGCGTATCAGGATATTCATCCACGGTTTTGTTCAGAGTTTGGGTTTCAATCTTTTCCGTCCATGCCGCTGATAGAAACGTTTACCGTCGAAGCTGATAGAAACGTGTCATCGGCCGTTATGGATGTACATCAACGCAACGTCGGTGGTAACGCGCGAATTGTTGAGACGCTCGTTCGTTATTTCGAATTCCCGGATAGTTTTGAGCGAATGGTGTTTTTATCACAGTGCCAGCAGTCAATGGCCATTAAAACCGCGGTGGAATACTGGCGTTGTTTGAAGCCGCACTGCATGGGTACCTTGTTCTGGCAGTTGAACGACACCTGGCCGGTCGCTTCATGGGCATCTTTGGAGTATGGCGGTGCCTGGAAGCTGTTGCAATATGCTGCGCGTCGCTTTTATCAGCCGGTTTTAGTCGCTATGGTGCCAGGGCATGAACGGTTTGGAAATCCGGGGCAGTTGTTGCTCAAGGCCGTTAACGATTATCCGTTAGACATCGATCTCAAAATAGAATTATGCTTGTACCGTGAAAATGGCGAGCAACTTCAGCAATGGTCGTACGATAAGCGCATTGGTGCAGATGCATCAGCGCAGATCATGTCGCTTCCAGTAGACCAGGTTGAAGGAGCAGCCTTCTTCCGCTGGACATGGCAATGCAGTGTCGCTGATGCAAAAAGCGCTGGATTAAATGCCACTGAGATGGCAGGCATTGCCGTTGATGGCAATAATGAATATTGGCTTGGTCCGTACAAACAGTACACATTGGCATCACCTAAAATTGAATCGTCATTATCCATCGTTGACGGTAAAGAGTGTATTGCGTTAAGCAGCGACACCCCCGCTTATTTCGTCAGCGTTGACTTGGGTGGTAATCGGGTATTCTCTGATAACGGATTTACCTTGCTGCCAGGTGAAGAAAAATTGATCACGGTTGAACGTGATTTATCGAACAAGCGCATTCCGAAATTATCTGAGATGACCATACAGCACTTGTAGTGCGCGGTGTTTATTGAAGCGATCTCAGTTTTGAGATTGTACGTTCAGACAAAGCGTATATTACGCGAGCAGGACTCAGCGCCACGTTCGATAGGTACATAAGGCTGCGCGCCCCGCATACATCAACGTGCAATGGCTCGGCGCCGCAATCGAATTGCATTGGCTTCAAATCAAGGAGTGAATCTTAGCGACATGCACGAAAGTCCACCATCAACTTTTGCAGCTTCGCTGTTAGGCAAACAAACCACGTTATATCCAGCCTTTTCGAGAATTTGTTTGGTTTTGGGGTAGCCATCGCTGATCATCACCACATCGTTGAACCGAATTAAATTAGCGGCAGCTGATTCGCCTTTCGGGGCTTCTATAACCTTGTACTCCGAAAAACACCCTGTATCGGCCAGAGTTTTACTGGAAAAAATTGTCTGATCATCGAGTAGCCCGCAGTCAGTTTTAAAATGTAATATGTCTGTTGGTGTGTTGATCTTGCGAGCGGTATAGCCAAGGTTTGAAACAATTGAACTTAGGTTCTCATAGCCCTGTTGATCGGTTCGCGCCGAAAGACCTATAAACACATCACGCTCGGTCACCAGAATATCTCCACCATCGACATAACCGGTACCGGGCAAGCTGATCACTTTTTTAAAATGCTGTTGTAACACCGGCATCAATGCGGCAGACTCTCCGAAACGGGACTTGGCACCTGGTCTAAGCGCGATTGCAGTACCAGCCAGGCAAAGCGCTGCATCCTCAATAAATACTGAATCAGGATAATCTTCGAGTGCATCCAATACGGTCACTTGAGCGCCGGTTGCTTCAAGCGCTTGTACATACTTTTGGTGATGTTTTGCAAACAAATCATGATCAGGGTCGCCATTGTTTACCGCACGTAGACCTTTGGTGATGGACAGTGCTGGTTGGCGGCACAGTGCGTGTGTAAAGGTGTAGGAATTGCTGCTACCCATATTATTAAACTCAAGTTGAAATGTTTTTTGTGAACTTACTTTTGACGCGCTACCCACTCACAATGTTTTGCAACAACCGGATTTTCTTTTAGCAGTGTGATTGTATTTAAACTGCGCCCCAGTGTCATTTCATCAAATAACGAATGAAGCCCAGTATGGCAACGGTTGCAAACATCGATGCCCGCCTGCAAAGCAGCCTTATCATAATGTTTTCTAAAATGTTTGCGCCGATGCAATTTCCTGGGAATCAGATGATGAAACGTCAGGTCGGTGGTGCGACAACAAAGTGCACAGCGTCCGAATTTTTGTCGTGATGCCAACTTGTGCCAGTACATCCTGATGAGCTTTTTCCAGTTTTACACGAACTGAGCAGCTTGATCAATTGCGTAGGCGCTGCAGGGTAGCTGCTGATTGTGCTAAATGGAAGCCATGAGAATGCAAGGGTCGACTGCATTTTAAGAAATACCACATGCACCAATCTCGGCAGTTGTCGACGGCAGTCAATAACTAAAAAAATTCACCGCATCAAGTCCAAATTACGTGTACGCTCTACCGGTGAATTCTCCCACCACCAATGCGTCTACACACTGGCGCGCAATATGGATTTTGTATTTATCGGGTTGTACCCTTGCTTTGCACATAGGGAAACTTCCCGCGGCTTTGCCATTGCTTATTGACGAGTTCAATTTGAGCCTGGCGCAAGCGGGTAATCTGGTGTCGATATATGCTGTGTTAGTCGCTGTGGGCGGTGTGCTGTGTGGCGTGTTTGTGGCGCGGTTGGGCTACGCGTTATTTGCAGTAGTAGGAGTGGGCCTATGTCTGTTTAGTAGTTTTGCAGGTGCTTACTCCAACACGGTTTTTATGCTTATGTTGACGCGCTCTGTGGAAGGCCTGGGGTGGATTATGGGTGTAGTTGCCATTCCTGTCATCATGAGCGCACTCTGTGCAGATAAAGATCGCCCAGTTGTTATGGGGCTGTGGGGCGCATTTATGGCAGTTGGTGCGGGGACCATGTTGTTGCTGGCGCCGCAGTTGCAAATGGTTGGTGGCTGGCGATTGTCGTGGATAGCCGCGGCCATTTTATCCGGTGCAGGTGCCATAGCAATTCTGATTGTTTGCCACAA
Organism: uncultured Granulosicoccaceae bacterium; assembly: GCA_938045275.1. Taxonomy (GTDB): domain Bacteria; phylum Pseudomonadota; class Gammaproteobacteria; order Granulosicoccales; family Granulosicoccaceae; genus Granulosicoccus. The sequence continues at coordinate 6,162 of CALIMV010000162.1, read as the reverse complement.
GCATGCTCAAACATTAAGCCAACTGCGACCAGTTGTTGGTCGTGCAACGAGGGCAGATTCTGCTGGGTCAAAGCTGTCGACAGTGCAGGCTGCGCAAACCGTTAGCGCGCCGTTTAAAGTTGTTGTAGCTGACCTTTATACACGTGGCAGTGTGGCAGCCTTTGCTTGCTTCTTATGTTATTCGTTTCAGTATGTCAGTGTGACCTCATTTTTACCTACTTTGCTGGTGCAGGACTCAGGCATGCCACTGCCCATCGCATCTCAATGGACCGCTTTAATTCTCATACCTAACGCGATAGGTAATATTAGCGCTGGTTGGTTTATTAACCGTGGTTTCAAGCGCTCCACAATTCTTATCGCTGCTGCTCTACTGATGGGTGTTTGCGCATTAATAGCTCTGGCGATTCCAAACACAACCGTCAGAATCGTTGCAGCTTTGGCAATGACGGGTATCGGGGGGGTAATTCCAGGCACATTGTTCAGCACGGCTGCAATATTAGCGTCGAGTGCCGCCGGGGCTGGTGTTGTTATCGGTTTTATGCTGACTGGAACGGGTCTAGGTAATTTTATAGGACCGGTGCTGCTGACGCGTATAGTTGAATGGTCCGGACACTGGTATACCGGCGGTTTGCTGTGTCTATTCGCCGGGTTGGTGGGTGCTTATTTTGCGCGTTGGCTTAAGTTTTTGCCGGCCGTTATAAAATAACGACAGTACCAACGTTATTGATTCAAATAGGCTTGCAAATGCTGACTGAATTTATCGGCAGGCATATACCCAACAACGCGACCAGCTGACAATTCAGTCCCGGTTCGATCATAAAGAATGATCGCTGGAGGCCCGAACAATTCAAATTGTTTTAGCAGCGCTTTGTCTTCCTCATCGTTCTTGGTGACATCTGCTTGAATGAGAACAGCGTCTGCCAATTGCTCTTTGACACGACTATCGGGAAAAGTGAATGCTTCCATCTCTTTACAGCTCACACACCAATCGGCATAGAAATCCAGCATAACCGGACGGTTTTGCGCCTTTGCTGACATGAGTTCGTTGTCCAGATCGGCAAGGCTTTTAATGCGTTTGAAACTGACATGTTCTTCTACTGCGCTACCGCCGACTCCTGCTGCCTGTTGACCGATAACACCTTTCAATGGTGACAACATACTGGTGTTACCCGCCAGTGCACCAACCATCAACACAACACCGTAAACCAGTGCGACAAGGCCAACACTCTTGCCGAGGCGTTGTGTGCCACGGCTTGTACTATCAAGTCGATCAGTTGCTCCGAAATAGACGCCAGTGAATATAGCCAGTGTGGCGAACATAAACATGATGACATTGCCGGGTAGGAATCGTGACATCAGATAGATAGCTACTGCCAGCAGGACAACGCCAAATATGCGTTGCGTGGTTTCCATCCAGCCACCGGCTTTTGGCATAAAACGGCCTAGCGATGTACCGATAAACAACAGTGGTGTGCCCATGCCAATGCCAATGGCAAACAGGGCGATGCCGCCAATGGTTGCATCGCCGGTTTTGGCGATATAGGCGAGTGCCGCAACCAGCGGTGGCGTTACACATGGGCCAACAATCAGCGCCGAGAGCATGCCCATAACCGCAACACCGGTAAACGAGCCGCCTTGTTGCTTATTTGATATCTCAGATACTTTGGACTGAATTGCACTTGGCATTTGCAACTGAAACAAGCCAAACATCGATAAGGCCAGCAGTACAAACAAGCCAGCAAAAGCACTGAGCACCCAGGGATTTTGAAACAGCGGCTGTATGTTGTACCCCGACAAGCCAACAAGTATGCCGACAATGGCAAATACGGATGCCATGGACATTATGTACACAAGCGATAAGCTGAACGCTTTTGTGGTGCTGAGTTTGTTGCCTTGGCCAACAATGAGACTGGACAAAATCGGGATCATTGGATACATGCAGGCAGTGAACGCGAGCAACAGGCCTGCGCCGTAGAATGCCAGTGCTATAAACCCGAGGTTACCGGCTTCAAGCAGACGCGTAAGCTTGTCTTGTTCTGTAACCGGCAGAGCTACTTGTGTGTTCGCACTTGCCGATACAGACTCGATTGCCGAAGCGGATTCTGCCGTGTTGGTTTGCACGTTTGTATTGACGTTAGTTTGAGTTGAACCCTGCGATGAAGTTGAATCTGTTATTGCTGTTAGTTCAGGTTTTGTGGTGTTGCCGTCTATCATTGCTACAACGTTTGCATTGCCTGTATTCGCAAACGCAATAGGTAGCTCGGTAGTTTCCGGTGGAAAGCACACGCCTATATCGGCGCAGCCCTGAGACTTTATTTGTAGTGTCGCAGAGCTAAGAGATTCGCTGTTTGTCAGATTGATTCGAGCACCAGCCACTTCGCGTAAAATTTCAACATCGCCAAAATACGCATCGTTCTGCATGACACCACGATCAACATCAAATTCAGCTACGCTCGCGTCATTTGCATTAACAAGGTTAAAATCAATTTTGTCTCTGTACAGGTAATAACCAGGTTCAATTAGCCATCGAATACTAATTTGTCCATCACCGGCGCTCACGACGGAGGGGACAAAGGCTTCTGAGGGTCTTAACAGGGTGCCTGAGTCGCCCGCATTAACGCCAGTGCCTTTTGACAACAGATCATTTAGGTCAATTTTGCCGGGAGCTGTTGCTGCGTTTGTTGTTGGTGCGGGCGATGTGCTCGATACTTCGGCTTGTGCAATAGCAGGTAGTGAGACTTCGAATTCCGCTTTCGTTGGCGGGTAACACAGGCCCATGTCAGCGCAACCCTGATAACCTACAGTCACAACAAAGTCGTTTATGGCCGAAGCGTTCGACAGCGGAACCGTCATGGTGGTGGTGCCGCGATAAACATTGCTTTTGCCGAAATAGTCGTCTTCGTGAATAAGCGGTTCTGCGAAAACAGGTTCGCCCAGAACAATACCTGGATCGTCCGATGCGAAACTCATTTTCTTTTGATACAAATAGTAACCGTCGGCTATATCAAAGCTGATTTGTAATTCATCTGCGGAGACGTCAGATAGCTCAGGGCCGAATGCTTCCTCAACCGGTAAAGGGCTTGGTCCTTCGCCAAAAATCGATTCCAGCGCGAGCACTTGAGTGGCAGCAACACCGACCGCTACTGCGGCAAGCAGGAGCAAAGGGGTTATGGTAACGCGAAGTGTTTTACTAACCGCATCCACTAAATGTATGTCCTCACGTTATTGTTATTGGTTTCAAACTTGGCTTTGTATCTATCGCTTTCATGATAGGGTAGTACGGCGCTCTTGCTTCACATTTTGTACCAGGCCAAGCGCGCGTATTGCGTCTTATTCTACTGAATCAGCTGGATAACGTCTGGGCTTGCCTAATTATTGCCAATACTTAAAATTCAATCTGCTCGTTGCTCTTGTAAGAGCGCCATTGAATCGATAGGTTCATCTATATATGTGTGCTGGAGCGAAAAATGCCATACCTTTTTATCCTGTTCGTAGTAATGCCCATTGCTGAAATCGCCGTGCTTATTAAGGTGGGTGGCGCAATCGGCGGATTAACAACGATAGGCATTGTGATTCTGACAGCAGTTATCGGAACCGCAATGTTACGACAACAGGGTATAGCCACGCTCAATAAAGCCCAGCAACGCATGCAGAATGGTGAAATGCCAGCCCAGCAGTTGCTTGAAGGTCTGCTTTTGCTCATTGGCGGCGTTTTGCTGTTAACTCCCGGTTTTATCACAGATTTTTTCGGATTTTGTACCCTCATACCCATCAGTCGCCGTTTTCTGGCGGCAAAGCTTTCGGCTGGCGCGTTGTCGAACATGAATGTTTTTGTGGGTGGAACTCGGGTTTCTGGCGATGACAGCATGAATAGCCGCCGACATCACACAACTGGCGGTATCCCAGGAGGCCGCAACAGCGCAAATGTTGATGATCGAGTTCGCTCTCCACGTCAAAAAAGTGCCGCCAATGGCGATCCAGACGTCATCGAAGGCGATTTCGATAGGTTGGATTAGACTAAACAGTCCATTTTTTTGCCTTTCCCCCTTGATTTAGTTCGTTTCATCATTAAAATTAGCACTCGCTTAAGGTGAGTGCTAATAATTGCTCTCGCTGTGACTCATTAATTAACCGTTCTTGGAGTTTGAACATATGAATATTCGTCCTTTGCATGACCGCGTGGTCATCAAGCGTATGGAAGAGGAACGCACCAGCGCCGGAGGCATTGTGATCCCTGATTCGGCTACCGAAAAGCCTGTTCGTGGCGAAGTCATCTCAGTAGGTAAAGGCAAGATCGCGGAAAACGGTGATGTCCGTCCATTGGATGTTAAAGCCGGTGATCAGGTGCTGTTTGGCAAATACTCAGGTACCGAAATCAAAATCGAAGGTGAAGATCTGTTGGTGATGCGTGAAGACGACATCATGGGCATTTTCGAAGGCTAAAGACTCAATAGAGTCGAGCTTCTCAATTTTCGCGCCGGAAGCCTTTGGAGGCGGCTGGCCAAATGATTAACAGGATTAAATACAATGAGTTCAAAAGAAGTACGTTTTTCTGATTCCGCACGCAGCAAAATGCTGATCGGTGTCGACACCCTTGCCAATGCGGTCAAGGTAACCCTTGGTCCTAAAGGTCGCAACGTTGTCCTCGACAAGGCATTTGGCGCCCCGACGGTCACCAAAGACGGTGTATCTGTGGCAAAAGAGATCGAACTGGAAGACAAGTTCGAAAATATGGGTGCGCAGATGGTCAAAGAAGTTGCGTCGCAAACTTCTGACATCGCCGGAGACGGAACGACCACAGCCACGGTATTGGCTCAAAGCATTGTTCGCGAAGGATTGAAGTCGGTCGCCGCTGGTATGAACCCAATGGATCTTAAGCGTGGTATCGACAAGGCCGTATCCGTTGCGGCAGACGAATTGGCCAACATGTCAGAGCCATGTAACGATGCCAAGTCTGTTGCACAGGTAGGCACAATTTCAGCAAACAGCGACGAGTCAATTGGGCAGATCATTGCCGATGCTATGGAAAAAGTGGGTAAGGAAGGCGTTATCACTGTTGAAGAAGGCAAGTCTTTAGACAACGAACTGGAAGTGGTTGAGGGAATGCAGTTTGACCGCGGCTACTTGTCTCCGTACTTCATTACCAACCAGGATTCAATGGAAGCAGAGTTGGAAGACCCGTACGTACTGTTGTACGACAAGAAAATTTCGAATATTCGTGACCTTCTTCCAGCACTGGAAGCAGTTGCAAAATCTTCAAAACCACTTCTGATCATCGCTGAAGATATCGAAGGCGAAGCGTTGGCAACATTGGTTGTGAACAGCATGCGCGGTATTATCAAAACTTGCGCAGTTAAAGCACCAGGTTTCGGTGATCGTCGTAAAGCCATGTTGCAGGACATCGCTATTTTAACGGGTGGTCAGGTCATCTCGGAAGAAGTTGGTTTGTCACTGGATAAAGTAACCCTGGAAGACCTTGGTACTGCCAAGCGCGTTACTGTTGACAAAGACAACACAACAGTTGTTGATGGCGCTGGTTCTTCTGAAGAAATCAACGCACGAGTTGATCAAATTCGTACCCAGATCGAACAAGCTACTTCAGACTACGATAAAGAAAAACTGCAAGAGCGAGTTGCGAAGCTTGCTGGCGGTGTAGCTGTTATCAAAATCGGTGCTGCTACCGAAGTAGAAATGAAAGAAAAGAAAGACCGCGTTGACGATGCGCTACACGCTACACGTGCTGCAGTAGAAGAAGGCATAGTTGCCGGTGGTGGTGTTGCTCTGGTTCGAGCGTTGGGCGCTGTAGACAAAGTATCTGGTGATAATGCTGAACAAGATGTCGGTATAGCCATAGCCAAGCGCGCTATGGAAGAGCCACTTCGTCAGATCGTTTCAAATGCTGGTGATGAGCCCTCGGTGGTAGTTGCCAAGGTTCGCGAAGGTAGCGGTAACTTCGGATACAACGCAGCTAGTGGCGAGTATGGCGATATGGTTGAGATGGGTATTCTTGATCCAACCAAAGTGACTCGATACGCTCTACAGAACGCAGCCTCTATTGCTGGTCTGATGATCACCACAGAAGCTATGATCGCCGATAAGCCTTCAGAGGCTGGCGCAGCTGCTGGTGGCGGAATGCCAGACATGGGCGGTATGGGTGGCATG
>CALIMV010000161.1 GCA_938045275.1 uncultured Granulosicoccaceae bacterium | reverse complement strand
ATCAGTTTCCACAGTGCCTGCCTCTACGTCTACACCAACCACACCACCATGCACATCGGAACCATACCACTCAACCATTTCTGGATAGTGATTTTGCCAGCCTTCCTGAAACAAGCCTTGCTTGGAAAACTTCTCTTTTGGGTCGATGACAATGATTTTGCTGTCGGTTAGTCCGCGTGTTTTTAAAATGTGCGCCATCATCGATACACGCTCATAGGGTCCTGGAGGACAACGGTACGGATTTGGCGGTGGCACCATAATAATGTTCTGCCCGTTTTCCAGCGCATCTAACTTGCTTTTAAGCAACGAAGTTTGAGCACCCGCCTGCCAGGCATGCGGTGCTACCTCGGCTGCTTCCTCGGAGTAACCAGGTACGCTATCAAATTTAAGATCGATTCCGGGTGCCACAATTAAACTGTCATACGCAACCGAAGAGCCATCTGCCATAGAGACCGATTTTTTTGCAGCGTCTATTCCTTGAGCATAACCAATGACCACGTTAATGCCATAATCAGCATTCAGTGTGTCGTATGAATGAGTGATGGATTCGAACGTACGGAAATCACCAAGATACAAATTAGAGAAAAAGCAGGTCGTGTATTTGTCGTCCGCAGAAATCAACGTAACATCAATTTTTCCTTCGCTGTCCTTGGCTATGTAGCGAGCTGCAGTTGCGCCAGCTGCGCCTCCACCGATAACAACCACACTCGGTTTTGCCTGGGCACGAATGCCTGCCGGTACGGCAATGCTGGCCACTCCCGCACCCAGTAATGTATTGAACTGTCTTCTGGTTATTTTACTCAATTGACTCTCCTCTCTTCTTGTACTTGGTAGCGTTTGGGTAGTTTCTTTAGTAGTAATCTCAGTGGTGTAACTGCTAGTGTTCTGGCGCTTCAACGGCTAGCGTATCTGAGTAGTCTCAGTTGAAGCCACGTGTCGGGTTGGCTCGTTCAGCCAGTTAAGCTAATCATTCAGCGGTTATTAGACCGTTAAAAGTCGAATATAGCTTTGACGCCCTATAAAAACACAGGTTAATTTCAAACACAACTGTGTAATGGCGATTAGTTGTACCTGGGCAGAGTACAATCGTAGTAGATTTATACTGCTTCCGTGCTGTCAAAATGCTAACTATGCCCAAGTGCATATTCCAAATTAGATACGATCAAACCACACACCTAATATGATTAGTTCGAAGTCAATCAGATATTGAGTAAGCCACAGATCACGTCACACACCAAGTTTCACTTATGGCAGACAAACCAACATCAATCGCTCGCGCCACTATGAACCCAAACGGCAGACAATATGAAGTGCTGCCGGGACAGAGCCTACTTGAGGCGGGACTCAGTGCTGGCATCGCTCTACCGTTCGGGTGTGCCAATGGCAGTTGCGGCGAATGCCAGGCTCGCTTGCTGGACGGGCAAGTCGAGAAAATAAGGAATCATGATTTTGTACTCACTGAGGCACAGAAGCTGGACGGGTACTGCCTGCTCTGTTCCAACACTGCACTCACTGATGTTCAACTCGATGTGCTGGTTGCCGCATCAGTCAACGATATTCCCCAACAGCAGCTGCAAGCAAAGCTTTGCCGGGTAGAACATAGTGCTGATGTCAGTATTATTGCGTTTAAATTTGTAAGAGGCAAAGCAATTCGTTTTCTTCCAGGTCAGCGAGCCAGCTTAACGTTGAAGTGTGGAAACGTGGTAGAGCTACCCATTGCCAGCTGCCCTTGCAATGCGCAGTTCGTTGAGTTTCACCTGACCGCTGAGACAGCCGGTCTTGACCATCTCGATAGATACAGTGAACTAGCCCCAACCACTAGCGCGAACAAAGAACGCGTTAGCATCAGTGGCCCGATTGGTAACTTCACACTCAGCACTATGAATGATAAACCCAAACTGTTCATCGCAACAGGCGGTGAGTTCGGACAAATACAGGGCATGATCGAACAAGTGCTAAACGATGAATTGGATGTACCCTGCTGTCTGTTGTGGAAAGCCTCAGAAAAGGTTACGCACTACCGATCGAATTTGTGCCGATCATGGCACGATGCGTTTGATCAATTTGATTTTGTACCTGTGGGAAGTAACGAAAACACATTGCGGGCGTTACCCGATCAATGGCGTTCACTGCTTCCTCATGGCGAAGTTTACCTGGGAAAAAAAGATTCGACGCTTTGCCAGCAGCTGGTTAAACTCGGCGTCAAACCGACTTCAATTTATTTTCCAGAACAGATTGCTTAGTCCAAACCGGAGCACCCCAGACCGGGCACTTTCTAAAACAAATCGGTGTTTGGTAATGTCATAACAATCCACTCTATCTCAAAAGAGATAGACAATCGGCCTATATGCCAACTGGACTCAGATAAAACGACCTGGCGCTTTGCCCAATGGCGCAAAGCAATCTATGATGGACACTATCTAATTGAATGAGCTTACCGATTAGCATGCCTGCCCCAGCTAAAGGAACATCCATGTCTGAATTGATTGCCGAGCGACTATTCGGTGGCAGACAATCAAAGCTGGTGGCCTGGATGGATAAGATACAAAGGCGAACAGAGGCGAGTGCTAAATCAACCGCATTGGAACCACTGTTGCTTCCATCACATCCGCCTCAAAGCCCCGACAAATCATTTGATGCAGTATTGACACAACTGTGTGAAAGCGTCGCCCAAACCGGCTTTGCTCTTTATGAATGGACTGATAACCCACACGATGTGACGTCATCGGTTTCTGATCTATTAAAAGCGCTATCACTTCGCGACAGTGATCAGGGCGTTATTCGTGAAACCAGCGAGTTGTCAGTGCTTCAGGATTTAACAGGTACACCTAAAGGCCGTTTTCCACCGTACCAGTCAAAGGCCATGAACTGGCATACTGATGGTTACTACAACGATGCGGCACAAATGGTTCGTTGCTTTACGCTGCATTGCGTGTCACCTGCAGCAGTTGGAGGTGCGCTATTGCTGATGGATGATGCCTATCTTGTTTATGCCTTGCTCAAAGAAGACCCAGAGCTGGTAGTGCTACTGTCGCACCCAAGCGCAATGACATTACCGCACAATCAAGACAGTGAAGGACACAACAGGCCCGATAGAAGCGTACCCGTTATTGTGCGAAACGCCGATGACACTATAACCATGCGATTTACCACCAGAACCCAAAATATACAGTGGCAGTGCAGCGCAACCAAAGCAGCTGCCCAACGCGCGAACGAACTGATTAATGCGCACCCCCAATGGCACAATCGGATTACCCTGCAACAGGGTCAGGGCATAATCACGCGAAATGTATTACATGCAAGAGAAGCATTTGAAGATGCGCCTGACAAACCCAAAAGGCAGATACTGCGCGGACGATACACAAACTTGCCTACGCCAGCGGCGCTTACTGTGCCAACACCTACTTTGCGTGGACTATAACCATGTTGCACGTTAGTGAGATTTTACTTCAGCACAAAGAGATCACCACCTTTGCTGAACTCATTGAAGTGGTTCAACAACGCGCCAAAACCGAAATGTTTTTCCGCATCGATTTAAAACCTCCCTTCCCCGACACACCCATGAACTGGGAGCTGGTGCTGGAAGCTGCGTTCAGCGGAGTGATCAAAGATGATTGATCACAGTACGGGTTTGCAATTAAGCGACGCCGAAAAACGCTTGCTGGATAAAACACCCGACGCTGATCGAGAGTCTCGATTGCAAGCACTAATGGATAAGCTCGCATCAGAACAAAACAATGCTACACCACTTGACAATGCGCTTACCGCACTTGAAATAGCGGGTCTGTTATTGGATCTTGATAGAAAAGCAGATGCATGGCAATACGCCCGGCCAGCTATTGAGGATCTGATTGCCCAACAAGCATTCGAAGACGCAGCATTAGCCTGCCAGTATACGTATTTAGCCGATCAGGACGATGCAATTGCAGCGATTGGGCAGGCAGCATGGCTGTCGGTAACGTACCCGGTCGACCCACACTTAACGGCTAATATTCTGAGCCATATCATCGATGAAACGCCAGATGAATCCGACGGTGGTCGCTTCTTTTCTTCCGTCTCTTTTTACTACGAACATGTTGTGTCGGGTGTATTTACGTGTGTGTTGTTAGATCTCAGGTGTTTCGGCTAGCTAGCGTCTTTGGGCGTTTCAGAAATCGGCATC
>CALIMV010000160.1 GCA_938045275.1 uncultured Granulosicoccaceae bacterium | reverse complement strand
TTATCAGAGGTTATCGATTTGTAGCCTTCAAGGATTATTCCCATTTCCTTTTCGGGCATGGTTTCTTGAAAGAACGCTGGTGGCGCAGCAACGGCGCTGCCAACTGAAAAGAAAACGATAACGATAGACAAATAGTTCAGTACTTTTTTCATGACATTCTCCACATTTAGGTTTGAAGTTTGAGCATCAGTTAATTCTGTGCACGGGGAACAGTATCGATGCTGGATGTAACAGCGTGTTTTCAATTTCGGAGAAGTTTGTTTCAATTGTTTCTAACCGGTAAAAAATTGGTTTACGGAATAATTAGCGCTTCCGTTATAGTCGCAGAAAACGCGAATAGCACAGACCAATGGCATGAATGTTTGTTTTCAGGTATCAAAGTTCGTGCAACTACATTTAAACGGCTGACTCTGCTCTGTCAGGAAAATCGCAGTTTGTAATCTTGTGGGGTTACGTTCAGCAGGCGAACAAATGAACGCCTCATTCTCTCATCATCGCCAAATCCACATCGAGAGGCGACAGTCATCACAGGCAGCGTTCCTTCTGCCAGCATTTGACGCGCAGCTTCAACACGCAGGGTTTCTACTGCCTTAGCGGGAGTTTTGCCGGTGTGCTCAAGATAACGTCGAGAAAAATTTCGAGGACTCATTAAAACTTGCTCGGCTAACTGTTCGACTCGAAGGTCTTTCGTTAAATTATTCAATATCCATTGATGCAGTTCATCGAAACGTCCTGTTTTATCGAGCGACTGCAGGCTTAAAATTTCACTAAACTGTGATTGTCCACCTGGACGGACGTGATAGGTGACCAATGCTTGGGCTAATGCAAGGCTGGCGGACCTTCCAAGATCTTCTGAGACCATCGCAATGGCCATATCAACACCTGCAGTCACCCCTGCAGACGTCCATCGATTTCCATCATTGACATATATAGGGTCGCGATGGACACAAATCTGAGGGTAGGATTCCTGTAATTCCTCGCAATACTGCCAATGCGTTACCGCGCAATAGTCATCAAGCAAGCCGCAAGCGGCAAGCACAAATGCCCCGTTGCATATGGAGCCAATTCGCCGCGACTTCAATGCCAGTCGCTTGACCATCGCTTTAAAGCGCAAGTCTTGTGTTGCGTCAAAAACGCCTTTACCACCAGCAACAATAAGCGTATCGATTTTGCGTCTTGTCCAGTTCGACATACGGTCTGTTGTCAGTGATACTGGCGTATCAGAACTTAGCGAATCACCATTAAGCGATGTAACGACAGTTGAATAAGCTGGCTTCCCAGACTTGTCCGCCGCATCCGCAAACACTTGCAGAGGCCCCGCAAGGTCCAGTAACTTAAAATCTGGATACACCACAAATACGATGGATCGGCGTTTTGTGTTTGGCTGTGCTGCTTTGGCAGATTTAGAGGGCATATTGTCATATATGCCATATTCTCTTCAGTTAGTCTAGTGCCTCAATGACCGAGAGAGAGAATGAAATGCTTAAATTAAAACCAAATTGCGAGTGTTGTGACGTTGATCTGATAGCGGAGAGCATCGACGCACGCATTTGTAGTTTTGAATGTACTTTTTGCAGCGAGTGTAAAGAACAAAATTTCGATGGAAATTGCCCTAACTGTGGTGGGGAACTGGAGAAACGCCCGATTCGTCCTGCTGAATATCTACAAAAATACCCGCCATCCACAACCAGGTTTGTTAATCAAAACCATGCAGATCAGCCGAATTTCAACAGCAGGGGTTCATCGTCTTGAGAACGATTGCTGCACTGGTTTTTCCGGGCTTCCGCTGGTTTCCACAGAATTTACCAAATGCTAAAAAAGCGCTGGAGGTATTAAGTTTCGCTCATAGTCGTCCGGGAATATGGTGTTGTCTTGAACGAAAAATTCGGCAGGAACGTTTGCATCCGCTCTTACTATTGCACCAAAGCCAATTTTCGCAAAATCACCTATGGTTGCACGAGCTTTAATTATTGCCTCTGGCGCTATTTCAACGCCTATACCAGTAACAACGCTCCTGCCCACAATAACGTCGCGATTGATAAACGTCTCTTCACCGATGTTTGCGAAAGGACGAATAATAACGTTACTGAGCGTTTCAACACCGAAGCCAATTATGGCATCACTGCCTATAGTGTTGTTAAAACCAATATCTGGGTGGTTAGCAATAGTTACTCGTTCACCAATGGTGACATCGCCAAGAATGTCTCCTCCAAAACCAATGGTAGTGTCTCTGCCAACTTGAAAATTATTTCCAACACTCTTAGAACCTAATAAACTTACGCCAGATCGGATGCGTGCTTCAGAACCAATGGTGATCGGGCCTTCAATGTAAGCACCACTGATACGTGCACCATTGTCAAGGGTTGAGGGTTGCTCGCTATTGCCAACCAATACAGATTCGTCAGAGATTCGATTATCATCGCCAATATTGAAATTGGTCACTTGAGAGTCTCGGATATTGTTGTTTGCGCCTACCTGTGATTGAAAGATTTTTCCATTGTCTATAATGGAGTCCTCAGCTATGGTAGAAAAATCAGTAACAAGTGATCCGTTTTTTAATATCGAACGTGCACCAACACTGGCACCTTGGCTGTCGAGAAAGGAATCTATAAGCCTTGCTTCAGCACCAACCGTGGCTTGAAAAGACACGAACGACCTGACAAGCTTTGCGCCGGTTTCAATGGTGGCGATGAAATCGAGTCCTGAGTCTTTTAAAACTACACCATCAGCAATGCTGTGTGGGCTGCAGTCGATATTTGAGCGGATGACTATAGCGCCAGGAGAAACGAACGCGTCATTTAAACCATCATTGTTAATATCGTCTTCAGGATCGACATTACAGTTTGACTGCGCGTAAAGGTTTGCGGGAATACAAACAAATACTATTACTATTATTGCTTTAAGCATTGTGTTGCCATGCATCATTAGGATACTCCTTGATGATTAACTTACAATGTTAAGTAATATGTAAATATCCCGAATACAAATCAGGCGGGATAATTCAATGGAACACAGAAAGATCAACTACGTCAATGTTTAAATGAAGCTGTAATACTGTTAGCGATTCACTTATGTGCAATGTGTGACTAAATGTCTGATAAAAGCTAATTTATTCGGAGTGGTTTACTTGGCTTTATGGCACCCAAACTAATATCACTCTTAACAGTTGACTGATAATAGTTAACTTGGTTATTTAATTTACTTACCCGAAAAAAGCCTGAATTCGGGACTGTAATATTTTCCAAACGGCAGGAGCCCCGCGCTGTACTTTCACTCCAACCCTGGACTCCAGCTGCTCAGGTGTCACATTGAACTCGGGCCAGGTACCGCCGTCGGTTTCCAGATTTGAAATAACCGGTTGAACGCGATCGATAGATTTTGCAAATATGGCATCGTTGGATTCGGCGGCTTCGAATTCGTCCCACAGTGCGCGATAACGTTGCGCTTGGTCTTCCGGTAGTAGGCCAAATATTCTATCCGCAGCAGCTTGCTCGATAAGCTGATGTTTTTTCATATCGTGATTAGCATGGATTGGCACATCACCAGCGTCAATTTCAACAAGGTCGTGAATAAGCAACATCTGAATTACACGCGACACATCGATAGGGACGC
>CALIMV010000159.1 GCA_938045275.1 uncultured Granulosicoccaceae bacterium | reverse complement strand
GAACAGCCAACAAGCAGTAGAAGTGTTGCCGCTATACCAATATCGGTAATAGAAGCTTTCAAAGCTTTGTTCATTATGTCTGTGTATGCCAACCTATAGTGCGCCTGATGGTATACCGCACCGATATGGTCATCTATGAATATTCGGTTAGTATCATTCAACTCACAAGATTAAATGAAAATACGGATAGATTAAAGTCAATAAAAGTGCCAAATTATCAATTATTCAACGCACTAACTGTATGTTCAGTAACTATATTTCTCTTTACCGACAACACAGTAACTATAGTTCAAATTACACGGCATTAAGATTCATCGCTGCTCATTACAAAATCTATAGTATTGATTGAACGGCAATTCTTTGAAGTCACGCACATCTTTACAGAGTTACTGGTTTGGTTTGAAAATTTGCAGGGCTGGAAGTCCAGTGCGCAAACTGTTGCGCTGCATGGATTAACTTTGAAATAGATAGAAACTGGTAAATGATCTATCGTGTTTCAACACATTGACAAAATCGATCTATTTCGCTTTCAGTATTAAAGTAATGAACGGATGCGCGGGCTGCTGAATCAATATCTCGCGCGCCAAAATCAAGCTGTGCGTATTCCCTTAGTGAAACCGAGATATTAATATTTTCTGCTTTTAACCTATGTGCAAGTTGTGAGGCATTTTCGTTTTTCTTTGTGAAGGTAACAATGCCGCACTTATCAACACCCTGATCTTGTACATTGACGTGTTCTAACTGACTTAACGTTGCGCGTAGCCTTTCTGCAAGTACTTTCACACGATGCTCTATTTTTGGCATACCAATATCTAACGCGTATTGCACCGCTGTTGCCAATCCAATTCGACCTGCTATATAACTTTCAAAGTTTTCGAATCGTCGAGCGCTGTTAGCCAGTTCGAATGTTTGTTCACTCGTCCACTTTGCTGAATGCAAATCAATAAACGGCGGCTCCAACTGTGACAACACCGAATTAGAAACGTACAGGAACCCTGTTCCTCTTGGCCCTCGCAAAAATTTACGCCCTGTACCAGACAACACATCACACTGAATTTCAGCGACATCAATATTAAGTTGACCTACCGACTGACAAGCATCTAACAGAAATATCAATCCGTTATCTTTCGCAATTTTACCCACCGCAGCTGCAGGATTCACTAGTCCACCCTGAGTTGGAACATGAGTGATAGCGATGACTTTAGTTTTAGAGCTGATTAACTCCGGAATTTTTTCTACATCGATCTGACCCGATGAATCTGATGGTACAAGATCAATTTCAATTCCTCGACGCTTTGCCAACTGCAAGAAGGCTAAATAGTTAGAGGCGTACTCCGACTCATGTGTTAGTACCCTGTCTCCCTCTTTTAATGGAATGGCATAAAACGCCATGTCCCAAGCGCGAGTTGCGTTTTCGACATAGGCTATCTCATTAATGTTGGCATTAAGAAGTTTTGCAAAGCCGCTATAAAAACTATCGAGCAACAGTTTTGCTTCGGCTTCTGCTTCATAACCACCGATCTGACGTTCTAACGCAAGATGGTCTAAAACAGATTGGTAAACGGCGTCTGGGATTAGCGACGAGCCAGCATTATTGAAATGCAGCACACGCTCACAACCTGCAGTTTCCTTTCTCAACTTGTCAATATCTATATCCAGGTTGCTCATTTATTCTCCTAGTGATTAAGCCAGCCCTCGGCTATTGTTTTAAATAAATTCTATTGTAAATTTACTTCTGGTCTTCAGGAGTGAACCCTGGGACAAGTACAACAGATCCCTTGATTAACTTATTTCGAAGAGCCGTAATTTTTTTGTTTTCCTCCGAGTTGTAGAACGACTCTGCGGAAGACATGTCTGGAAATTTATACGCAACCATATGACTAAACTCTGAGTTTTCGAGAACTTTGACATAACTGCCAATACAAAGCTCACCACCAAATGACTCAACCACTGGAAGAGACAAAGGGCCTAGTTCGTCGATTCTAGCTCTGTCAATAATGTTGTAGTTGAATATCAAATATGCGGACATTTTTAACTCGATTGCCTATTGGTTACTTCGATTATACAGCCTGCGTGAAATAACCCGACCGCAGCATCCAAAGATATTGCCGTTTAAACGCCATCAGTTTATGAAAAAGGTGTTGGTACGTCGCGGTCAGTGGGTGCACTTTGAAAAATGATATATTTACAATATTCAGCCATGTAGGTATAGAGCTCGGTTTGACTCATCGCATTCACATATTCGGAGCATCTGGAAGTGGCGCATCAACACTTGGGCTTGCTTTAGCCAACGAAATTGATGGAAAGTTTCTGGATACAGACGACTATTATTGGGAAAACACTGACCCTCCGTTTACTTTGAAACGTAAGCCAGAAGATCGCGTTGCAATAATTAAAAATGAAATTGCCAGCGTAAACAATTGGGTGTTGTCCGGCTCACTTTGTAGCTGGGGCGGGCCGTTGCTTCCTCAATTCACACTGGCCGTATTTCTTCAACTCTCTTCAGATATTCGTATGCAGCGCATTCTTGCAAGAGAACGAGATCGCTACGGTGACCGTATAGAACCTGGTGGAGATATGCACGGCAAACACGTTGAATTTTTAAATTGGGCGAGAAGCTACGATTTTGCCAAAGCCCCGACTCGTAGTCTTGATTTACACGAAACATGGATGAAAGAACTACCTTGCCCCGTCGTACGCTTAGATTCAGCTTTACAACTGAACGAACTAACAAGGGCTGTTCTCGAATTTCGCGATAACTAAAAGACGCTAAATTCTGTGTTGCATTTTCCGTTGCGCCAACATTGCGTCTTCCATAATGTAAAAAGCAATTAAACCAATTTCTGTCATTTTCGACAGCCAGAAATTAACTCAAATCAGACAATACCGGTAAATCCGCACCTCTTCGCGAACAAGTTATTGCAGCAGCTTTTGTAGCGAATGCCAAACTACCTTGCAGGTCGACACTGCCCTCTATTGATGCGCCACTGCCAATATGATTATTGTCGGCAAGCCAATGCAAAATAGCTGCCTGAAAGGTATCCCCTGCTCCGACGGTGTCTACCACGTTGACAGACACACCCTCTGTAACTGCATTTTCACCACTGCTGGCAAATGCACTGGCACCATCTGGACCACGCGTTATATAGACAAGCTGTGCGCCGTGAGAAAAACAGTCGGCAACGAATTTATCTTCGCTTCCTTTACCGTATAAAGATTCAATGTCTTCATCACTGGCTTTAACAAGGTTCGCACTGGCGGCAAATTTTTTAAAAGAGGATTGCCATACAGCCACATCGGGTTCTATCGACAAGCGTAAGTTCGGGTCGTAGCTAACAATCTTGTTTACCGATTCGCGAGCGGCCAAGTGCCGCAATGTACCTGCCACAGGTTCCACAGCAGTAGAGTAAGACGCGAAGTGCAAAACACGTACATCGTCAGGCAATGTGGCAGGCAGTTCATCTACAGCCAACGCGACATCGGCCGTGTTGTTAATATAAAAGACATACTGTGCTGAACCATCGTCACCGGTTTCAACCATTGCTAAAGTAGAATTTAGTTCGGTGGGAACACTGAGCGTTCTATCAACTGAGTTAGTATCCAGAAACTGGGCAATGCGTCTGCCAAACAGGTCACTGGAAAGTTTGGTCAGGTACCGACTATTGTGGCCGAGTCGCGCCATACCGAGCGCAACGTTCATTGGTGAGCCACCAACAACACCTTCAATAGATACTCGCGTATCGTCGCTGCTTCCGGCACCAGCAACAAACATGTCGAACAGGGAATCCCCACAACTTAGAAACACTCGTCATCTCCGTATTTAAAAGTCTTGCATTATAGCCAATTCGACGATCGTTGCTGATAACAGCCGATTTAGCGCCAATACCCTGCCTATTTAACCAATATACGAACCTCTGGTAAAAATCGCCCGGCAATACTGTCTGATTCCGACTCACCAACCTGCACACCACCAACAGCCAAATAAAACGGCAATGCATTAGGGTCGCTCTGAAGATGCAGCGCTTTGGCACCAGCATCTTTAGCGTATGATTTTGCAAACGCGACAAGCAGCCGACCCACCCCCTTACCAATATAATCAGGCTCAACGAATAATGCTTCCAGTCGACACGCATCGTTAACCACTTTTGCTACCGCAATGAATCCAGCTACATTTTCATCATATTCCGCAATCCAGAAACCCACACGCTCACCGGAAATGTCGGTTTCAGAGACAGTTAACTCAGCGCGAGCAGCTTCCATAAATTCAGCAGAGTAACCCCAATAGGCCTTTGATCGAAACGCTATGTCACTTAAAAGTTGGTATTCGCGCGGCTGCGCAGGGCGAATTCGTATTCGATCATTCATGCGTCATTTTTACATAGAACAGCCCATTAGAAAATAATGCGGCTATTTCGACTCTATTCAACTCTTTGCAAACCGTATTCGAAAACCAACAAAATGTGTATCGGAATTGAGAAAATCTCATGTAGGATACCGCTATGCTCATTTTTATATAGAAACATTCGATGAACAAACATACTTTTCAAAAACGACAGCTTGGCAAAACCTCACTACAACTGTCCGAATTCGGGCTTGGCTGTGCTGCTATGGCTGGCAACCACCGACCTGTGCCGAACCGCGATATTCACGACGCGCTCAAGTCCGGGCTTGCAGCAGGTGTGCAATTTGTCGATACCGCACCGTTTTATGGTTTTGGCCGTAGTGAACATTTTGTTGGTGCAGCCATTCGTGACAAAGAAAATATCGTGCTTTCAACCAAGGCCGGCCGTCTTTTGAAAAAAGAACCCATACCTGCCGATCTCGTTGCAGACTGGCCTGGAAGTTTTCCGTTTAACCCTGTTTATGACTACACCTACGACGGTGTAATGCGTTCTTATGAAGATAGCTTGCAGCGTTTGGGCGTCGATAAAATAAACGTGCTGTTGTTACACGACATAGGAGAAATGCAACACGGTGCTGAACTGAATGCCCGTCTGTTTGCTGATGCTATGTCTGGCGGTTATAAAGCCCTGGACGAGCTGCGATCTGCCGGCGAGATTCAAGCTATTGGTCTTGGAGTCAATGAACGCGAAGTCTGTATTGCAGCAATGGAGCACGGGTATTGGGATACGTTTTTACTTGCGGGTCGTTATACCCTGCTTGAACAAACGCCAATTCATGATCTGATACCAGCATGTGAAAAAGTCGGTACCGGCATTATCCTTGGCGGCCCTTACAATTCTGGCTTATTGGCTGGTGGCGATACATGGAACTACGCCAAAGCGCCAAAAGATGTTGTGGATAAAGCCCGTGCAATTGAAAAAGTATGCGAGTCTCACAACATACCGCTTGCCGCTGCAGCACTACAATATCCACTCGGTTGCGCCATTGTTGCCAGCGTTATTCCAGGTGCTCGCAGTCAAGCAGAAATGGAAGGCAATATCGAACTATTCACAATGGATATACCTGCATCATTGTGGAGCGACTTGCGTAATGAAAAGTTAGTCGACGAACAGGCTCCGCTGCCAGCCTGATCGATCGCTAGCGATGTGATGGCAGGTTACCCCAGTAGTCCGTCATTACCTATGATCAACAAACAGGTTGCGTACCTCGTTGGTGCGCTAGTAACCGAAGCGCCAGTAGTTTTGTTGCTATTGGTTTACATTTCAATTGCAGTTGTATTTTTGCCACACCACTCTTAACTTTGTTGTTTTTACAGATGCACTGATTCTGAAAATAGATGCATTGATTCCAATTAAAGCTTCAGCATTGAAAAAAAACATCTATTAAGGGGGTTACATTGCTAGGTCGAATTTACCGTAATCAATACATTAATTTAGCCATAGCGGCCGATTAACATTTAACGACATTCGTCGGCAAATTACCTATCATGTTGGTTTGCAAACTATTTTCAATAAAACCAATCGTATAAAACTACATTCTCCGCTCAGCTTTGTCGTTGCATTGCTTGTTTTGTTTGCATCAGATTTCTCGATCATTAGAGCCACTACATGAATCAGTGCAGTGACCAAGTATCTAAACCCTGTAACAGCAAGTGAAAATGCTAAAAGAAATATGTTACACAAATTAAAAAAATTGAATGCATCTACCTGTAGATGATAACCACTAAAATATGCAACACTGTTCATGTAGTTAGGAGCGTTACACAAGGGACTTGAACTTGAAAAACCCTAGGATATCCAGATCATGTCAAAGAGTAGTGACGCTCGCACCCAAGCACCCGCCGTCGGATTCAATCGAACCAGAAAAATTGATAAAGCCGCTTATGTTCTCAAGGGCATCATCGATGGTGTAAACGTCGATGGAAACCTTGTCGATGCAGAAATTCTATACCTTGATGCCTGGATGAGAAGCCAGAATAGTCTGGGCTTACAAGTCATCGCCTTCGATTTATATCAAGCAGTTAACCGCGTTCTGGAAGATCAAAACATTTCAGATGATGCGCGTACTGATCTAAATCAGCTTATAGAGAGCATTTTGGAATTTGGCGATAAAAACAGAACCCCCGACGACGAATCGCGTATTAATGAGTTCATCAGTATGCTCAAGGCTATTTGCGCAGACGGCATTATAATTCAGCCTGAGATTAGCCGGGTTGAGGCATGGATTACGGCCAACAGAGACATATCCAAAGCTTTCCCTATTAAACCTGTTTACTACCGAATTCGTGATGCCGTTAAAGACAATGTTATCGATGGCGAGGAACTTGCCCGACTCGATGAACTGGTAAGCGAAATTTCTGGTGATAGCAGCACGCAAACGGGTGCTGGTGATGTTGACGGCAGCATAGGCCAGGTGTTCAGCGATGAGCTGAACCATTTTTCATTTGAAGGAAAAGTATTCTGTTTTGCAGGCAACTTTCTATCTGGCACCAGAAAACAATGTCAGATTGAAGCCGAAATGCGCGGAGCGCAAGTTAAGACAAGTGTTACAGCCGATGTCGATGTGCTGGTGATAGGCAGCGTCACCAACGACGATTGGCGGCATCAGAATTTTGGCCGGAAAATTAAACGCGCAATAAGCTTACGAGCAGAATCGGGTGCTCCTACGATTTTATCTGAGGACCAATGGACTTCAATTTTAAATAGTTCACCCCTGCCTCAAGCTGCACCCATTCTGGCACTGGTTTAAACCTTGTGCCAGTTAATGGCACACTTTAACCAATCAGCTCAAACATGCGCGATGCAGATTGAGAAAAATTAAACTTTGGCTGCCAGCCCCAGTCGTTTTGTGCACTTTTATCAATCAGCACATTGGGCCAGTTATCAATAAGACTTTGTACTGTGCCATTAATCTCAAAGCTGTATTTGAAATTCGGGTATTTTTTTAAAATTTCATCAATGACCATTTGAGTGGTTAAATGATACGCATGCAAGTTATAAGCATGTCGTGTCAGTTTGTCTTTCGGTGCGTGTGTGTAATCAACTATGCTACTGATCACATCTTCTAAAAACAAAGTCGACATACCCGTCTCAGCACTGACTGGAAACACAAAGGGCTCATCATTAACCGCTGCCCGAAATGCATGCGATGGAAAAGCGGTTACGGCTGTCGGTGGCGCAAAAGGTGATATCACGAGCGGGAAGCGTAGAATGCGAAAGTCGAGTCCGTGGGTTTGCTTGAAAAACACACCAAGGCGCTCAACAGCGACTTTAGTGGCGCCGTATATATTTTCTGGCCACTGCTCGGCTTCCTCTGGTAAGGGGTCGTCGACCTTGCCGCCATACGATGCATTGGTACTGGCAAAGAAAAATCGATTAACCTTATGATCGACCGCTAACTGCATCAACTGAAACGAACCTGTTGCATTGATGTCCCAGGCGGCCTGATGATCAGCCGCTGAGCTACCTGAAAGCAAAGATGCCAAATGATAAATGGTATCTGGCTTGTATTCCGTAATAAGCGAATGCAGAGTATCCTTGTTTCGCATATCGCCGATAACGATGGTTTCATTTGCATGCGTTTGTTCAGGTTCTGTCCCTGGAATATCGAATTTGATGACCTGCACGCCACGCTCCAGCAATTGCGCAGCAACAAGCCGCCCCAGATTGCCGTTACCACCCGTTAGCAACGCAGTTTTGATCTTATTTTCCATTTTTGGTACCTGACCTAATTGAAGATTGCGATTCGGTTTTATCTTATACTGCGACCGAGCATTTGTGTGTAGCCCGGAGCGTTTGTTGTATGACCAAGCAATGCATTATCGTTGGAGGCAGTCATGCGGGCGCACAAATAGCCATATCCCTGCGCACTGAAGGCTGGGACGCTGGCATATTGGTTATCAGCAACGAGGCTCATTTACCCTATCATCGCCCTCCTCTGTCCAAAGGTTTTGTTTCCGGCGACAAAACGCTCGACGACATTTTATTGCGCCCCGCCTCCTACTTTGAGAAGCGCAACATTGAATTTGTATTCAATGTCAATGTGGAATCGATAGATCGAGTCAACCAAAGCGTGGTATGCAGTGATGGAGTCACCCGGTCGTATTCAAAGCTTGCACTGGCAACCGGTGCACGGGTTAGAAAAATAGCATTACCTGGCGATCACCTGGCCGGGATTCACTATTTACGCAGCGCGAGCGATGCCGATGCCATTCGTGCTGATGCCCGCAAGGCCAACAGCGCGGTCATTGTTGGAGGTGGCTACATTGGTTTAGAGCTTGCGGCTTCATTTCGAAAAACTGGCATGAGCGTTACTGTACTGGAGATGGGATCGCGTGTACTTGCACGCGTTGCAGCAGCGCAAGTATCCGACTTCTACACACGCATACACAGAGAAGAAGGCGTAAAAATTGTTACTGAAACCAGTGCCGAATCGTTCGATGGCATGGAACGAGTTAAAGCAGTACGAGGAACTGATGGAAAAAATTATGATGCCGATATCGTCATCATCGGTGTTGGTGTTATACCGAATACTGAGCTAGCCGGCGAAGCCGGTCTGGAAATCAATAACGGTATTGTTGTTGATGAGTACGCGCAAACATCAGACCCCAACATTGTGGCAGCCGGCGATTGCACTTTCCATCCGAATAAATTACTTGGGCACAACTTGCGGCTTGAATCGGTGCCTAACGCTACAGAGCAGGCAAAAAGTGCCGCGGCGTGGCTTTGCGGAAACGAAAAACAGTATTCATCGCTGCCATGGTTCTGGTCTGATCAGTACGATTTGAAACTGCAGATCGCTGGTGTGAATACTGATTATGACCAGGTGATTATTCGTGGAAACAGAGAGTCTTCGCGAAGCATGGCCGCATTTTATTTAAAAGACGGGCTGGTAATTGCGGCTGATTGCATTAATCGAGCACCTGAATTTGCTGCCGTAAAAAAAGCCTTATCGAAAAAGCTTGCCATCAATGTAACTGAGCTGGCAAATGAGGCGATTACGCCACGCGATTTAATTATTGAAGCAAACTGACTCTAGCGTTTCAGTGAATGCATATCAGGGACGGTGAAAACGTAAAACGCCTCCATCCCTTTTAAAGAGATGAAGGCGTATATAAGTTGCTACCTAAAAGTAACAGTCAGCGTTATTGTACTGTCATCAGTTCAACACGACGGTTTCGGCGTCTGCCTTCAGGCGTGTCATTGGTGTCTATGGGTTGTGTCTCACCATAGGCTTGCGAATCCAATCTACCAGCGTCAATGCCACGTGATTGCAAGTAAGTGGCTACCGAATTAGCGCGGCGCTCTGATAATTCCTGATTATAAGAGTCTGCACCAACACTATCAGTATGTGCTGTAATTCTTACCGGTACAGAATCACACTCATTTAACCGATAGGCTACGCCGTCCAGTACCGTGCGGGCATCGTCGGTGAGCTGTTCAGAGTTGGAATGAAAGTTAACACCATCCAAAGTTCCGGTAAATTCGCTACAGGTATCCACAGCCACAGGTTCAGCTACAACTACAGCAGGTACAGGAATTGGCGTAGGCGTTGGAGTTGGCACTACCACTGGAACTGGCTCCGGCTCAGGCGCTTTCACAATTTGAATAGGCCTGCTGCTTTCGCGTTTGCCGGTTCGGTAAATAACGCCAAGTTGTGCATACTGTGCATCTTGTTCATATGAGATAGCTTCGGCTCGAATACCCAAACCAATACGTGTCATGTATTCCAGACCGGCTCCAACCAATACGTGTGTGCTGTTGTCCTGTTCATAATTAACCGGACCATCGACAGAATTGTCGAGAAACCCAAGGCCAAGCCGACCATAGCCGCTAAAACCCCGGCGTTTAAAGTTATGCCGGTTTTTTCCCGCATACACTAGCGCGCTGGCACCATGAGTGTGATAATTCACCCGACCAGTAGGTGACACACCGGCACTGCCAAGATCGGCAGAGTGAAATTCAACTGCCAGATGACGACTCACATCCATACCAAGAGTAACCTGACCACCTGGCTCAACTCGATCGTTTATATCTGCACCCGCTACTTCACTGGTGTCTGGCTCTAACCGACTTCTACCTAAACCCAGTCCTGCGTAAAAGTGGCGTTGAATCCCATAGCCGCCGCTGGGCGATGTGTTTAAAGCCCCTTTGTCCTTACTCAAGATTCCTTCGGAACCAAAGTTTGCGCACCCCGTAACAGCTGCGGAGCTAATAATCGCCGCAACGGCAAGAGCTGTTGACTTAGCAAGAGTCTTAATCTGATTCATATATTTTCTGCCTTTCAATTGGTATGGTCCCAAAGCACTCCCACGCTTTGAACACCGTTACTTAACTTTACGAGTGATCGGTATGCAAAAACCGGTTCACTTACAGCACCGACAGCGGCAACGACGATAGGATCTGCAGTAAAGTGGGTTAGCTGTAATGTTAAATATTGAAAGAAGCATGAAACTCAACCGAATTTCGAACGTATCACTAATATCACGCACGCAGCGCAATACAACACTGCAATATAGGGCCAGTTCTGCATGGCACCACGCCATGCCACTATGCCAAAGCGGCCTTGCATTATAAGGTTGGTACCAGAAAGCGGGCTTATACAAGTGCCAAGACTCCACCCAAATAAAAACGTTAAGCCTAGTAACACAGGGTCTGGATTGATCGCCAACATGATGGGTGTCACCGATACTATTAGGATAACCGGGTGTAAACCCATGGCTGCTATTACCAATAACAACGCTAAAAGCACACAAGCCGTTACACCCGTAAACTCATCCACCGGTGAATGTAGCGTACCCACTTGCACAAGCGATTGAAGGCCCGAAGCCAGTATGCCTGCGGAAATAAACAATTGAAGCTCACTAACCATCTTCGGCAAATCGACTCGTATGTATTCAATCATTCGTTGTATTGTTGCAGTGACGCCTTGGCGCCAAATGAGAATGGTGAGTGTTAGCAGAGTAGCCGATAATGCTATAACACTTAAGATGGGTACAACGGGAAGTAATTGATTTGCCACAAACACCATAACCGTTAAAGACAAAGGCACGAAAAAACTCTCTAGCCGAATTGGAAAGCCGTGAAACGCATCCAATTTTTCAGGTGTAAACAATACTCCGCCAACATACAGTACAACGAGAAACGTTAAGGTAAGTGGCAGTCCATACAACATCATGCTAAGCACATGCTCATCGCCTACTGCTGTTAACACAACGGCCATACCGCCAAAAAAAGGCGACCAGGCAGCACACGCTGAAAACGCTCGCACCACCGTCCCCGCAGAAAAATAATCCAGCGGTCTGTTCAAACTGAGCCTATCGGCTATGACGACAGGAGCTGAGATGTTAATAACCGACCCAAAGCCTGTGACACTGATTAGCGTGTGTAAAAACGCTTTTCGACCAACTGGCAGCTTCTGCTCAACTGCGGCTCCAGTGGTTACTATAAGTTTTAACAGACCTACAGAGAACAGCATGCATAACAATCCGGTGTTTTGCGAAAGCAAACCCGGCCAGTGAACGTCTGCACCCATGTTAAGCCCGAAAAGTAACAGCACAATACCAACCGTTACTAAAACACTCAGCTGTATTCGTTGAGCTAATCGGGTATCAGGCAAAAGTAAAATTGCTGCAGCCCCTGCCAATAGTCCGCTCGGCCAGATAGCTTTATAAGATTCTATGGAAGGGCTTAACCCTGCATACAGGGTGAACAACATCATCAACGCTAACAACACGCCACTGACGGGTTTTCGATATTGAGCTATCTGAGCGAGCACGAAAAAGCCAGTCTCACAGATACGGCGAACAACTAGGAAAAGTCAGGCTTACGCTTTTCAACAAAAGCACGCATACCTTCTTTTTGATTTTGCGTGCCAAACAATGAATAAAATGCACGACGCTCCATACTAATGCCTTGTTGCAAGGACATATTCTGCGAGGCGTTAATACTCTCTTTTATCAAGGCCACTGCAGGCTTTGATTGCGCCGCGATAGTTTCGGCTACCTTTTTAGCCTCTGGCAATAACTCATCGACAGGTAAGACACGTGCTACCAAACCGCTACGCTCAGCTTCATTCGCATCCATCATGCGACCAGTAAGACACAAATCCATCGCTTTTGCCTTACCAACTGCCTGCACTAATCGTTGCGTACCACCTAAACCCGGCATAGTGCCAAGTTTGACTTCTGGCTGTCCGAATTGGGCATTGTCAGCGGCAAGGATAAAGTCACACATCATGGCTATCTCGCAGCCACCACCCAGAGCATAACCTGCTACCGCGGCAATGGTAGGCTTACGACACTGTGCAATACGATCCCAACCACCTAAAAATTGAACCGACATAGCGTTTAGGTAGTCTTGTTCAACCATTTCTTTGATATCGGCGCCAGCAGCAAACGCCTTGCTGCTACCAGTGAGTAAAATTGCACCGACGGAATTGTCAGATTCAAACTGAGTTAACGCATCTACTACATCAAGCATCAGCTGCTCAGACAAGGCATTTAACGCTTCTGGACGATTGAGCGTGATGATGCCAACACCGTTTACTACTTCGCTGATGATGGTGGCGTAGCTCATAGTCTGATTAACCTGTTATGAAAACTGAGCGAAAAAACGCATAACTACCACTGAGCTACAACTGATCGACCGATACAGAGACGGTGCTTTCCGCGCTCTCGGTAATAATGGTTTTGCCAGATTCAACCAATGGCAGCATGCGCTCAGCGTAGTAGCGAGCCAGCATAACCTTGGCATCAAGGTACGGCATGTCTGCACCGTCTTGACTCTTTAACGCGTTCGCAGCCACGGCTGATCGAGCAATCATCCAACCGCCTGCCAGACGACCCATCATCATTAAAAATTCCACTGACGTTGCTGCTGGCATGGTTGCATCGTTCTGACCCAGCATCCACTTTCCGGTTTCCTCGGCTGATGCCATAGCCACTTTAAAACGTTTGGCAATAGCTTTCATATTGGTGTTGTCTGCACCCTCTAACTGCTTTAGCGTCTCGTTCATGTCGGCCATAAGCTCCATCAGCCCCTGACCACCATCACGTGCCGTTTTGCGTCCAATCAGATCGTTGGCCTGAATAGCCGTAGTGCCTTCATAGATAGGTGCAATTCGCGCATCGCGTAAATATTGCGCAGCGCCAGTTTCTTCAATAAACCCCATGCCCCCATGCACTTGTACGCCAAGCGAACACAGTTCAACCCCGAGTTCAGTAGACCAGCCTTTGACAAGCGGTGTTAGCAACTCACCGCGACGCTGACAACGCTTGCGCACTTCTTCGTCAGGGTGTTTTTCAGCCATATCGAAAGCGGCTGCGCACTCAAGGGACAATCCACGCATGGCTTCAATGCTTGAGCGCATGGTCATCAGAATTCGGCGAACATCGGGGTGATTTACAATGCCCTGATCATCTTCACTGGTACCCAACAGTGTTTGACCTTGCTTACGATCTTTAGCGTATGACAAGGCTTGTTGATACGCACGCTCAGAAATGCCATATCCTTCGACACCGACAGCATGTCTTGCCTGGTTCATCATGGTAAACATGTACATTAAACCGTGATGCTCTTTTCCTACCAGATAGCCAACAGCTCCATCGTTGTCGCCGTAAGACATTACACAGGTTGGGCTTGCGTGTATGCCAAGCTTGTGTTCGATTGATATGCACCTGACATCGTTACGCTCACCTATTGAGCCATCGTCATTGATCAAAAATTTAGGTACAACAAACAGGGAAATACCTTTGACGCCTTCTGGCGCATCTGGCAGTCGTGCAAGCACCAGGTGAATAATGTTTTCAGTTAAATCATGATCGCCATAGGTGATGAAAATTTTCTGCCCTTTTATCAAGTAGTGATCGCCAGAGGGTTCGGCACTGGTGCGAATAGCCGCCAAGTCAGTACCGGCTTGCGGCTCGGTGAGATTCATGGTGCCAGACCACACACCCTCAACCATTTTCGGCAGATAACGTTGCTTCATTTCATCAGATGCATGATGATGAATGGCATCAACCGCACCTTGGGTCAGTAACGGACAAAGACCAAATGACATGTTCGCACTGTGCCACATTTCCTGCACTGCCGAAGACACACACATTGGCAGCCCTTGACCACCGTACTCGGTTGGAAAAGCAAGCGCTCCCCAACCTGCCTCTACAAACTGTTTATAGGCTTCTTTCCAACCATCTGGTGTGGCAACACCGTTTTCAGTCCAGGTAGAGCCTTGCTTGTCGCCAACAACATTTAATGGAGCCAACACCTCAGCTGTGAAGCGAGCAGACTCCTCCAGAATGGCTCCAACCATTTCTTCAGTAGCATCTTCGAACCCTTCAAGCTTTGAAATATTCTCCAAACCAATAACATGGTTCAACACAAACGCAATGTCTTTAACTGGTGCTGTGTAGGTCATGGCGAATTCCTCTTGAGTGGCGTAATCGATTGGAAACGGTGTTTGGTTCCAACGCAACCTTGAAGGTCACGTTGGAACCGGTGCTTAAAACTCAGTCTACATTATTAAGTAAGACATTACGTGTAACGTCATTATGTCGCTTTTTTGAGTTTTATGCGTCCAGCGCTTTGTTCAGCTCTGGCAGAGCATCAAACAAATCGGCAACCAGGCCATAATCAGCCACCTGGAAAATTGGCGCTTCTTCGTCTTTGTTAATGGCAACAATAACTTTACTGTCTTTCATGCCAGCCAAGTGCTGAATCGCACCCGAAATACCCACAGCGATATATAAATTCGGTGCTACCACCTTACCAGTCTGGCCAACCTGATATTCGTTGGGAACAAAGCCTGCATCTACTGCGGCACGCGAAGCGCCAACAGCGGCGTTAAGTTTTGCCGCAATTTCATCCAACATGACAAAATTGTCGCCACTTTGCATACCACGACCACCTGAAATAACAATATCAGCGCTGGTTAGCTCGGGTCGGTCGGACTTTGACAGCTCTTGTCCGACAAAACTGATCAGATCGCTTGGTGCAACCGCTGCAATAGTTTCTACCGAAGCACTGCCACCAGTATCGCTGCCAGCTTCAAACGCCGTGGTACGAACGCCAATAACTTTAACACTGTCGGTGCTCTTGACCGTTGCCATGGCATTACCAGCATAGATAGGACGAACAAACGTATCGTCAGAAACCACTTCGGTGATATCCGATATTCCCGATACATCCAACAAAGCCGCAACCCGAGGCATAACATTTTTACCTGCGGCCGTTGCTGCAAACATGACATGGGTGTAGTTGCCAGCGATACCTGCTACCAGGGCTGACAGGTTTTCAGCCAACTCGTGCTCATAAGCAGCGTCATCACAGTGCAATACCTTGCTAACACCTTCCACTTGTGAAGCGGCTGTTGCTACATCTGCCGCATTCTGACCTGCAACCAATACGTCAACATCACCACCGATTGCCTGAGCTGCTGCCACGACACTTAAAGTAGCTGGACGCAATGCACCTGCTTCGTGTTCTGCAAGAATTAAAATACTCATGTGTGTTATCTCCTCAGCAGTTGATTAAATGACTTTTGCTTCGTTACGCAGCTTTTCAACAAGCTCGGCAACGTTCGCGACAATAACGCCTGCTTCTCGCTCAGGCGGCTCATTTACTTCCACTACTGATAACCCACTGCTGACATCGATGCCGGTGTCGGCGACGGCAATGACTTCCAATGGCTTTTTCTTGGCTTTCATTATGTTCGGCAACTTAGCGTAGCGAGGTTCATTCAAGCGCAAGTCGGTGGATATAACGGCAGGACTTTTAATTCGTATGGTTTCCAGTCCGGCATCAACTTCGCGGGTAACATCAAGATGATCACCATCCACTTTTACTTCTGACGCGAAAGTGGCTTGAGCCATGCCGGTTAAGGCAGACAACATTTGTGCGGTTTGATTGTTATCACCATCAATTGCCTGCTTGCCAAGCAGCACCATGCCTGGCGACTCCTTTTCAACGACATGCTTGAACAACTTGGCTATGGCCAGAGGCTCAAGCAACTCATCCGTTTCAATCAGAATGCCCCGATCAGCACCCATGGCCAATCCGGTGCGAATGGTTTCCTGGCTCTGAGTGGGACCGATAGAGAGCACAATAACCTCTTCAGCATTGCCAGCTTCTTTTAAACGCAATGCTTCTTCTACGGCAATCTCGTCGAATGGGTTCATCGACATTTTTACGTTGGCTAGTTCAATGCCAGACTTGTCGGCCTTGACTCGGGCCTTGACGTTGTAGTCCAGTACGCGTTTTACGCCTACAAGAATTTTCATGAATTGGTCCTCGAACGAGATTGACTTAAAGCGGCGATTTTACCCGTTTTTAGACAGGAGCGGAGCCAGACGCGAGTACAATTTGACGTTTATGATGCCCAGTTGGTCGGTGCTAACCAATTGTGCAAATTAAGGTTATTCCTAAAGCAATTGCGGGGCCGTATTGGGCAGCAATTGAATTCTGCAGGCGTCAAACCCCTATATCTTCATTCCAAAGCTCTGGTTTATCGCGGATGAAAGCTTCCATGAGTGCCACACACTCGGGGTTATCGAGCACTTCCACCTTTACACCACGACCACTCACATAGCTTTCAGGTCCTTGAAAAGTACGGTTTTCTCCAACAACAATGTGCTCTATTCCGTACAACAAGGCCGCACCGCTGCACATATCGCACGGCGACAAAGTGGAATACAAAATAGCTCGACGGTAATCTTTGGCGGGCAGTCTGCCTGTGTTTTCAAGGCAATCCATCTCGGCATGCCGAATAGCACTACCAAGTTGTACTCGCTGATTGTGACCACGGCCTATGATTTCGCCATCTAGCACCAGTACTGATCCAATTGGTATACCACCGGCAGCTAAGCCTTTTTTGGCCTCATCGATGGCGGCTTGCATAAATTCATTGTGTTCGCTCATGGCCTTTCCGTTATTGAATCAACTCGATCTGACTACCTTACTCTAACTGAATTTGACCGTTGAGGTGCACAGTGACGGCGCTGGTGCCAGCTTCAATTGCCGGCCCATCAGCTGATTCTGACATCATTACAGCACCACGCATGTGATCCTGCCGAGGGTAATGGCCACCAGAACCATTGGTATTAATTGATAAGTTCATCACCCGATAACCGGTTGCACCCATGTTCGTTTGCACTAACTTTGCGCGCCGCTTGAAAGATTCAAGCGCTGTGTTGATTAATTGCTCTTCGGCATTTTCTCGAGTTGCGGCCTTTGCCTTTAGTCGCATACCTTGAACTTGCATACGCTCTTGCAGCAACTGAATGGCATCACCCGCTTGTTCAAAGTTATCCGTTTCGAGTTGAATAGATTGGCTGGCTACCCAGCCTTTGATCCGCGAACCGTTACGCTCATACTGTGGATGAGTTTGATAATCGAGTGTTTTTGTGTCGATATCGGTAAACGGCCCAAGCTTGTTTACCGCCCAGCCCATGGTTGAGTTGATTTTGTTAGCAAGCTCTGCAGCATCGCTACCTGTTGCAGTGGCAACCAGATTGACGGTCATAAGGTCGTTGGCAACATCTATTTGCGCTTCGGCACTCAACTGATAAACATCGTACAGCGGCTCGCTACCTCCGGAAGGCGGTGTTTGCGCTGATACCAATGAGCTGAAAAACAAGGCGCATAATAATCCGACTATTGTGCGAACTACCGTGCAAACGGCATCACGAATTGGCGCGACGTTAGTTGGCATACTTACGGGCATACTTTTCGGCGTACTTTTGGCAGTAACAACGGATAGGCCAGGTATGCTATGCAAATTATGCTGTTTCATATTATTCGTGCTTCAGTTGTTTTTCTGTTTACCTATTTTTCCATGATGGCGGTTACACCCATTCCACCTGCGGTGCACACTGAAATGAGTCCACGTCCACCACCGTTTTCATCCAGGATTTTTGCAAGCGTTCCTGTGACTCGCGCACCGGTGGCAGCGAAAGGATGACCAACGGCCAAACTGCTTCCGTTTATGTTTAACTTTGCACGATCAATGCCGCCAAGTGGCGCATCACGACCCAGTTCATTCTTGCAATAGTCAGCATCTTCCCATGCCTTTAAGGTACATAACACTTGCGCTGCAAAAGCCTCATGAATTTCGTAAAAATCAAAATCCTGCAAGCTTAGCTCGGCACGGTTTAACATATCGCTCACTGCAAGTGTTGGCGCCATGAGTAACCCTGCACCACCAACAAAATCGACTGCGGCAGTTTGAGTGTGGGTAAGGTAGGCCAATATGGGTAAATCGCGTTCCTTAGCCCATTGTTCACTGGCCAACAATACGCCTGCCGAACCGTCAGTTAGCGGTGTGCTGTTACCTGCCGTTAGCGTTCCTTTGTCACTTTTTTCATAGGCTTTACGTAATCCTGCCAAAGCTTCAACGCTGGTGTCAGGGCGCATGTTGTTATCGCGCAGTACACCTTCGCACGGTATAAGCAAGTCATCGTAAAAGCCGCGCTGATATGCTGCGGCCGCATTTAGATGACTTTTCACAGCCAGCGCATCTTGTTCTTCTCGGGTAATGCCCCACTCCTGCGCCATCAATTCGCAATGCTGCCCCATACTCATTAAGGTACGAGGTTCATTAACCGACGGTGGATTGGGCGCCAATTCTTTAGGACTGAACCCCTTGAATAAACGCAGTTTGGATTTTAAATCGCGAGCCTTTCCCAGCTTTACCAGCCGACTGGAAAACTTTTTACTAAAAGAAATCGGTACATCGCTGACCGTGTCAGAACCTGCGGCAATAGCACTGTCAATTTGCCCAGACGCTATTTTCGATGCTGCGATAGCGGCGGCTTGCAAACTGGTGCCGCACGCCTGCTGCATGGTCAGTGCCGGGGTGCGTGGCGACAATTTTGTGCTCAAAACCGCTTCGCGTGCCAGATTCCAATCTTTGGGGTGCGAGATGACAGCACCGGCATTAACCTCACCCAATAGTTCATCGCTTAAGTCATAGCGATCAACCAAACCGTTTAGCACGGTTGACAGCATTTTTAGATTGGATATTTCGGCGTAAGCAGAACCACTTCTGCAAAACGGAATACGCATACCACCAACAACGGCAACGGGGCGTAGAGTTTGATTAGCCATGAGCGTTTTCCTGCTTACTTTGAGAGTTCGTTTGCTGAGCTGCCAGGTAGTTGATCGGACCACCGGTAAAAGGTGCGAAGCCTGTGCCGAAAATTATGCCTGCATCGAGCAGATCGTCGTCTTCGACAATACCCTCAGCAGACACGGCCTTGCATTCGTTCAGAAATGGCTTCATTAACCGCTTGGCCAATTGATCGCCATAGGCGTTATCGACAGTGGCTGGTTTGCGATCGGCACGGCCTTTTTCCCACACGTAAAAACCTTCACCGCTTTTCTTGCCGAGCTTGTTTTCGTCGATCATGCCTTGCAGTAATTTTCTATGTGCTTCAACATCACCCTTTGCCAGCGTCTCGGCAACATTGATGCACACATCTAATCCGACTATATCGGCTAGCTCTATCGGACCCATTGGCATACCAAAACGAATCGCTGAAGCATCGATAATTTCTTTGTCTATGCCTTCCAGCTTCATGCTGATGGCTTCCATCAAATAGGGCGCCAACACACGGTTAACCAAAAAGCCGGGAGCACTTTTGGTTGGCAGCGGAAAACGATTTATCTGTGAACAAAACGCGGCTCCTTTGCTTATCCAATCCTTGGGTGTCACCTCACTGTGGACCACCTCAACCAATGGCATTTTTGCTACAGGGTTAAAGAAATGCAATCCAATTAATCGTTCCGGGTTTTTCAAATCTCGACCAAGCTCTTCCAAAGGCAATGCAGAGGTATTGGTGGCCAATACAGCATGCTCAGCCATACGAGGCTCAATATCTGCATAAAGTGCTCGTTTGGCATCGGCGTTTTCATAAATTGCCTCGATTATTACATCTGCACGTTCAACACCGGTTGCATCAACATCTGGCATAAGCCGAGACATAGCGGCGGTTATTGCCGGCTTCTTTTTCAATTTCCGTTTAAATAGTTTTTTAGCACGAGCCAGTGCCGGTTCAATGTATTTCATTTCTCGGTCTTGCAGCGTTACTTCCATTCCCTGCACCACACACCAGGCGGCAATATCCCCACCCATGACACCAGCACCAACCACATGAACACGACGCACTTTGAAGTCTTCACTTTTGCCAAGCTCTTTCATGCGCTCGGTTAAAAAGAATATTCGACGCAGGTTGGTTGCTGTTTCGCCAACAATCAACTTACCAACACCTGCGGCTTCGCCTTCAAACATCTTGACGCGGTTATCGCGGTGTTTTTCCCACAGGTCGATAAGTGCAAAGGGTGCCGGATAATGTCTGGGATCGGCTTTTTCGGCCGTCTTTTTACGCAGCATTGCAGCAATGGCTTTGCGTAAAGGTTGTCTGTTTGTGAGTGCAGCAAAGGTACCAGGGCCGCGACTTTTACGTTTTTGTATTACAGCGCGGCGAGCGCTCCAGCGCAAGCTGCCAAATTCATCGACCAGTTCATCAATAATTCCCATGCCGCGTGCCGCCGGTGCTCGTAACATTCGACCAGTCAGCATCAATTCCATGGCTTTCAGACCACCAATCTTTTCGCTTAAGCGGGTTGTTCCTCCAAGACCTGGAAAAATGCCTAATTTAACTTCTGGCAAACCAACTCGGGTATCGGGCGTGTTCAAAGCGATGATGTAGTTGCAAGCCAGCGCCAGCTCTAAGCCACCGCCAAGACAAAATCCGTGAATGGCGGCAACGGTGGGGCAAGTTAAGTTTTCCAGCCTGGCAAATACGGCATGTCCTTCACGAATTTTCGCACTGGCAGCGTCGCTGCTGGTAAAACTGCCAAATTCCCGAATATCAGCCCCAACTATAAAGCTGTCAGGCTTACCAGATTGAATAATCACGCCAGCCAAATCTGTGTTCTCTGCGTAATCCATTAACGTATCGAGCTCACCTAGCACGGCCTCGCTAAGCGAATTGGCACTCTCACCTTGTCGATCAATGGTAAGCCACAGAATATCGCTGGTGTCTGTTGATGCTTGCCAGTGATCGAGTTGAAGGTTTTCCAGAGTAGTCATGCGTGTTTCACCATTGTGTTATTTGAAACTACTTGTCGCTAATCTTATGGTACCAAGTCGATAAGCTTTGAAAGTATACAAATGATTAAAATGTCAGGTTTGAAGAGACGTACGTTTGCAGGCGTTCGCGGTCGGAATCCCAGGCAACATCAACTCTTACATCAGTATTTGAAAAATTCAGCAGTTTCAGTCGTATGCCAACACCCGACCGAACTTGCATCTTGCTTAAATTGACGCTTCTGTTCTTGTAAACGTCACCTATATCTGTAAACACGGCCATACGGAACTGCGGATGGTCAAACAGGGCATGAAGATACTCAACATTGACCAGCGCCATTAGATCGCCACTACGGCTGCCTGGCTGCAGACCCCTAAGTTTTTCCCCACCACCAATACCGTAACTGTTTTCACCAAACGCCGCACCATCACTGATGCCTAAACGTGCTTGAACATTCAAGTTACGAATACCGTTGGCCAGCGGTATGTACGCTTTTGCATAAGCGTCAGCTCGCGTGTACTCAAAGTCTGAACCGGCGCTGAGGTTGGCGGCGGTCAAACTGGCACCCACTACGGTTCCCCGGCGTCGAAACGCATCTTGATGGACTTGTTTGTCTTCCAGCCCGACCGTCAAACTTAGATCATCGCCACCACGATACGGCCCTGGGCGTCCGCTTAGCATATCGAGTTTGCGCGTTGCGAATTGGACACCAAAAAAGTAACGCCTGCCCTGCACGCCTCTGGATTGATTCAACCAGCGCGAAAACTGTAA
Organism: uncultured Granulosicoccaceae bacterium; assembly: GCA_938045275.1. Lineage (GTDB taxonomy): Bacteria > Pseudomonadota > Gammaproteobacteria > Granulosicoccales > Granulosicoccaceae > Granulosicoccus. Next base: position 5,218 of record CALIMV010000159.1, on the reverse strand, counting down.
TCTGATTGTTTGTGTTTGTGACTGAGCCTGGCCCAGTTCAGTTCCATCCACGGCCAGATTAATTTGTCTACGATCACTGCCCAAATCAAAGCCAAATCCATAATCACTACCAAAAAATCGTGGTACGTTATAGCCAAGACGGTGAACATACCCACCCGGACCTTCACCGTCATTCTCTTTACGACGTTCAGACGTTATCCGCATTTCATGCATACGGCCCTGGAAATTGTCGAAGCGCAACTGCGCTCCACCGCGGATTTCTGCATCTGAGGTTCGAGAAACTCGCGGGAGAAGTAAAAAGTAAAGTTTTTCTTTCACCGTAAACTGAAGCTGCAACCCGTCGTCTTTTAAAGCCAGCTCAGCGTAAACAGATTTGAACAAGCCCAAATCCATGATGCCCTGTGTGCTGTCGACAATCTGATCGATGGAACAAGGCGTATTGATCTGCTGATCTATTTCTCGCAGCAACACCTGCCGACGGGTTACTTTATTGCCGGAGAATACAATCGAGTCAATGGTGCGATCGCAATACTCTTCGCCTGGAATGGCATCGGCAGACACAGCTACACCTGCCCACAACAGGCTGCTCCAGACAATCAGGATGAATAAATGCTGTCGATTTACTGCGTTCACCGCTCACAACTAAAATCGTCGGCCACGACGGAGTCCGGCCTATCCAACTAACGTAGAAAGTATCGTGCCGAATATGCGAGGAAGAACAGGCTAATTCAGACAAGGAAGTCGATGTCACAGATTGGGAAGTGCATTGGTTTCAGATGGGCCATCGTCAACATGTTGATATTGATCAATGGCTTTTTTAAGTATCACAGGAATGTTATCCACTGCCACTGGCTTGACACTGCCCGTGGGCCGGTATTGTTGGGCGTCAATGGCCTCGAACGCATTTGCTAATTCTGCCGACTTAAGGCGTTTTGCTACCGTGGATATATGTGTTGGTGGATTGTTTGGCCATACCATGGCAGCCCAAGACAACACTTCTCTCGATATTTTATTCGCATCGGCCGACTCACAGGCTTCTTTGATCGGATCAAGCGCCGCTTTTGAGCCTGCACGACGTTGAAAACGCATGGTACTGGACTCAGTTTGCTCTCGCTCGTCGCCAACCTGACCTGAACTCTGGGAATAACGCTTGCGCATCCACAACCATAAGCCCAATAGGCTCAAAACCCAACCAATCACTAAAGCCGCAACAATATTGCGCCAGCGTTGCAAGACTTGCAATGCGTCGGTATTAACAGCATTGCTTACAGATGCAGCATCATCGTCTGGTTCTTGTAACGAAATATCGGTGGCCGATATCGGTTCAGCCGCCACATCTTCGGCCAAGGCATCGGTGTCATCAGCATCGTTCGATTGCCCATTTTGATTGACGGTTTCATTGTTGGCCAATGTGCTTGAAGAATTTGAGCCATTGTTCGCTTGTGAAGCTGATACAGACGGAGCGACGGTGATGGTTTCCGCCGGCAGAATAGCCACACGTGCCTCACCGGCGTTGGTGTCAAACCAGTTGACCTTAATTTCAGGCAATACCAGCTCGCCCGATTCTTGTGGGATAACAGCCCAGGTATTGGTTTGTTGAGATACCAGGCCATTTTCTGTGGTGTTGGTCACCGCTGTTGGTTTGTCGGCGTATATGCTGATATTGTCTAAGTCAGGCACGTCGAGTTCCGGCAGTTGTTCATCACTCACACCGGTGGCCGTTACTTGAATAGTTCGTGTCACCGGCTGATCAACTGCCATGGCATCTACCGGTAACGACCATTCGCTTTGCAGACTGACGGCTTTTGCCGGCAACCACCAACTACCCGCCATACCGTCAGGTCGCGCTTTTACATTGAGTTCGATCTGGTTGGCCTGGCGCTTTATTCGCCGCGTTCTGGTACGCGTATTAGGTACCTGGTTTTTATCTGCTGCGATAACCGCCTGAAGCACAAGCGCTGGAATGGTCACGGGTCCACTTTGTTGTGGGATAACCGAATAGCGAATTTCGCTCACCACATAGTTTCTTCCATCCACCGTTTCCTGGTAGTTCTTCTCCTCCGATAATTGTTGCATGATCACACCATCAACTTCCGGAACTTGCAGCGTTGCTTCGAGAAATCGAACATCTTGAAAGACGCGAAGTGTGTAAATTACCTGCCCTTGAACATACGGCTCGCTGATATCAACGCTTGCTTCCAGAAACATATCTCGCGCAGCACCGCTGGCTGGTTGTTCCACCAGTAAAGTCAGTGGTCGGGATTGTTCGGTACCTACAATTATCGGTGGTATCTCCAATGCGCCGGTACGCTTCGGCGATAACTCAAGTACCCATTCAACCAAGCTGGTACGCCTACCATTCTCGATGCTGACTTGCCGGGAGCTGGACCGTTTGGCTACATCGAAGTCTTTGTCCAAAGCAGAGGTGATGATCTCGGCGTCAAGGCCATACGCACGCACATTGAGAATGACAGACTCATCGAAACTGACACGGTTTGCGTTGAGTTGAACTTCTACGCGTTGTTGCTGTGCCTGCGCACACATAGATGCGGTTACAAGCACCAGCAACAAGCCCAAAGAATAAATGGTTCTACCAGGGTTTATCACTGTCTAGTACCTTTGGAAAGTCAGTTAGGTGTCGATTGTGTATTTTTCGTTCCAACAAGCCAGCCGGATCATCCGGTATTTGACGCAACCATTGCTCGTTAGCTTGTTCGCGTTCGGTCAAGGGCGCAGCAGCTTCAGCCGACTCTGCATTAGCCGCGTTTTCAGTTTGTTGCGCTTCGGCTTGTCGTTCTCGTTCGGCTTGCATTGCAGCGGCCGCAGCGTCTTTTTCTGCTTGTTCCTGAGCATCTGATTCCGCCTGCGCTTCAGTCTCGTTATCACTGCTTTGTGAATTGTTATCGGATGACTGCTCTGATGATTGATCTGTCTGCTGTTGATCTTCACCCTGTTCATCGTTTTGGTTTTCTGACTGTTCACCTTCGCCCGACTGTTGGTCTTGCTGCTGATCTTGTTGGTCTTTTTGATCTTCGGACTCAGATTGGTTTTCGTCGCCCTGCTCACCCTGCTCACCGGACTCCTGCTGCTGTTGTTCTTGCTGTTGCTGCTGTTGTTCGAGCAGCTGTTGTGCTATATCCCTGTTGTGTTTCGCATTGACATGCTGCGGATCAGACTCGAGCAGTTCATCGAATAAATTAATTGCCGCTTGATAGTTTTCTTCATAAATGTGGGCATTGGCCTGGTTGTACATTGCCCGACCTGCCTCAGTTGCCAGCCCGGATTCCTCTGCCTGACCACGCAACTGCTCAAACGACTTGGCAGCGGCGGCAAAGTCACCCTTGCGATATTCACCTAAACCACGCCAGTTAGCATCCGGGGCATTATTAATGAGTTCATCGTATTGTTGATTTTCTAATTGCCTGGCAGCACGTTGCTCGGCACTGGACCACAAATTCGCCCAGTCAAACGCATGGGCAGGTGTAACCGTTGTGAGGCCTATACCAAGTATCAACACTAACAAAGGATACTGTTTACGCACTACCAGATTACCCCGCGACGAAAAAACAGCAACGACAACAGCAGTAACACAACAACAACATACGGACCGTACTCAATCCAGTAATCATTTGTTGCTTCTTCTTCCTCGGTATTACCCGCAATGGCTATTTTTTTCTGAACACGATCAATTAACTGGATATCGTTATTGTTGTTTGATAACACGCTGAATTCACCCTTACCCGCGTTTGCAAGCGTAGCCAATGCATCCGTTTTTAATTGTGGAACAACGACAGCGCCACTGCTATCTTGCAAGAAACGGCCATCATCTCCACGCAATGGCGCCCCTTTGGCGGTACCAACACCAATAACTGATAGCCGATGACCAGCAGCAACAGCTGCCGAGGCCGCAGCAATATCATTCGCGCCAACTTCACTGTCGGTAATCAGAACTAACTGTCCCTGCTCAATGCCAGCCTGTGACAATAGATCAATGCCCTGTTCAATAGCCAAGTCTAACCGGCTGCCCTGCGCTGGCATAATGGCGGGGTCTAGCGACTCGACAAACGCGGCGATCGTGTTGGCATCATCTGACAACGGGCTCACCACATACGGCCGTTCTGCAAAAGCGACTAGCGCTATTTGCAAACCACTCGCAGCATCAAGAAGATCGATTAACTTGAATCGAGCCCGAGCAATTCGCGACGGCTTTAAGTCATCGCTGTACATTGAACGCGATAAATCAAACAACACAACTTGTGCCTGTTGGCCTTTGTATACCGGCACTTCCTGTTTATCCCAGACCGGACCGGCTAAAACCAGCAAGCAGATAAACCAACCGAGCACGAGCAACCAGCGCGTCCCTGATGAACCTTTTTGTGCGGACTCTATAACATGGGGCTGTAGGGCGGGGTCAACTATTTGCTCCCACGCACTCTCACGGTGGCGAAGCCTTAGCATGTAAATAGATGCCAGCAACAACGGAATAAATCCGAGTAGCCAAAGCGGCCGCATAAATTCCAGTCCGTATTCAAACACGTGCGGCCCCTGCCATAACGCGCCTCAAAGCAACCCAGATGACATTAAACAACAATGCCAGACCTAACGGCCAGGCAAACAGTTCGCGCATGGGTCTGAACTCAATATCGTCCATTTCCGTCGGCTCAAGTTGATCTATTGATCTATAGATTTGTTCGAGCTCTTGTTGGTCCCTGGCTCTGAAATACTGGCCGCCAGTCTGTTTAGCGATGGTTTTAAGGGTTGTTTCATCAAGCTCACTGTTCTGCATACCCAACGCTCGCCCGATTAGGCTTCCACTGGATTCAGAGCCAACACCGATGGTGTGTATACGAATATCGTTATCCGCTGCCAACCGTGCCGCTTCCAATGGGTCGACAGCACCCTCGGAATTTTCACCGTCGGTGAGCAACACCAGTACGCGCGATTCAGCGGGACGTTCGCGCAATCGTTTTACCCCCAGCCCAATCGCATCGCCAATGGCGGTTGATCGGCCTGCCAACCCAACGCGTGCTTCACTCAGAAAATGCTGCACGGATTCATGATCGTGTGTGAGTGGTGATTGAACATAGGCCTTGGTGCCGAACATGATCAGGCCAATTCGGTCTCCTACGCGTCTGGATACAAAGTCCTGGGCTACATTTTTAACCACAGACATGCGTGTGGCAGGCAAGTTACCCGAATACAAATCGGTTTCATTCAT
>CALIMV010000158.1 GCA_938045275.1 uncultured Granulosicoccaceae bacterium | reverse complement strand
CTACCCCCTCAAGATAGCGTGTCTACCAATTCCACCACGTCGGCTTGGACGTTACATTTGCACATCAGGCTTGGATTATTCAGCTTTTTTAGTCAGGCGCATTCGGTAAATCGCTTTCCGAACCTGTGGCAGCTGGTGTTTCGTCGCCGCCAGGTACTACGGGCAAATCGCTTTCAGAGCCAGTTGCTGGCGCATCGTCACCCGGAATAGCGGGTAAATCGGACTCTACTGCTGTTTCAGAGTCTTGCAGCGATTCCAGTTCGGTCACACTACTGATGCCGCCTTCCCGATGTGCCGCAATATAGAACAGGGTAAGGCTTGTCAGAAAAAACAAAGCCGCTAAAACCGTAGTAACACGGGTTAGAAATGATGCCGAGCCACGCGCACCAAACACGGTTGAAGATGCGCCACTACCGAACGCGGCTCCGGCTTCAGCGCCTTTACCATGCTGGATTAGCACCAAAACGATCACAGCGACCGCCAGTGCCACATGAACTACCAAAGCCAAGGACTGCATGTTTACTCTCTAAAATGTTAGGTACAGCAAAATGTTAGGTACAGCAAAATGTTCAAACCAACAAATTGACGTACGACAAACTGTTAAGGACAACCAACTAGTCGGTTGCCTGACAAATCGCTAAAAACGATTCAGCATTCAATGCTGCACCGCCAATCAGGCCGCCATCAATGTCGGTCTGTGAAAATAATTCTTCGGCATTGTCTGGTTTAACACTGCCGCCGTATAAAATGCGCACATTGCCAGCGACCGATTCATCGAGGTCTGCAAGCTTCTTTCTGATCATGGAGTGCACTTCCTGCGCCTGCTCACTGCTCGCCGATTTGCCCGTTCCAATGGCCCAGACTGGCTCATAAGCTATAACAGTATGGGCAATTGCAGCTATTCCCAGTTTATCAATTACCGCATTAAGCTGCTCATCCAGCACCGATTGCAACTGCCCTGATTCGCGCTGCTCCAGCGTTTCACCGACACAAATTATAGGTTGCATATTCGCTTGTTGTACCGCCAATGCCTTGCTTGCGACCAACTCACTGCTTTCCCCGAAAAGCGCACGTCGTTCCGAATGACCGACAATCACATATTGCGCGCCGAATTCGGCGACCATTGGAGCGGCCACTTCTCCAGTAAACGCACCACTGGCTTCTGCCGCGCAATTCTGCGCACCTAGTGCCACACTGGCACCTGCAATTGCTGCCTGTACATCGCCCAGATGTGCAAACCCCGGACAAATCAGCACTTCCGAGCCCAACGCTTCCACCCCACCGGCAATATCCTTTGCCAGCGCCACAGCAGAAGCCCTGGTGCCGTTAAGCTTCCAGTTTCCAGCAACTAATGAAGTTCGTGCACTCACGCAAGAAGTCCGCTCGACAAAACCGCGAAGAATAACTGATTTTGGGGTACTTAGTCCAGCATTCCGAGCAGCTCGGAAATTTTGAATGACCAAACACGAGGGCCTAAAGCAATCGGTTCGTCGTAGATATTCATAAATGGCTGATTTCCAGAACGAAAAAAGGCTCCAAAAGGAGCCTTTCAGACACTTATTTCAGTCTCTTTTTAGACTCTCTCGTCGACTAGCCAAGCTCGTCGCCAACAGTCTTGGCCACCTGTCCACAAATTCGCTCTACGTCGTTAGCTACCTGCCCTTCGACCATGACACGTACCAAAGGCTCGGTTCCCGATGCACGCAGAAGAATACGGCCACTATCGCCTAAGGAGGCTTCTGCCTGCTTTACCGCATCGTTAATGGCTGTGTTATCGCTAAAGTCTACTTTTTTGGTGAGTGGGACGTTCTTCAATACTTGCGGATACATTTGCATATCTGCACGCAATTTTGACAAAGGCTCACCGCTCTGCCGTACAACCGACAATACTTCAAGTGCTGCCACAATCGCATCACCTGTGGTGACTCGGTCAAGACAAATGATATGTCCAGAGTTTTCACCGCCAATCTGCCAGTCATTTTCCTTGAGCAGTTCCATCACAAATCGATCACCTACCCCGGCGCGCGCAAACGGAATATTCATGCTTGCCAGCGCATGCTCAAGACCCAGGTTTGTCATCAGTGTTCCTGCTACACCACCATGCATGTTGCCGGATTCATGCCGTGCTTTTGCTATTACATACAGTATTTCGTCGCCATCAACGATTTCACCCCGGTGGTCTACCATGATCAGTCGATCACCATCACCGTCAAGGGCTATACCGACATCGGCCCGCTCAAGTAGCACGTGAGCTCGCAGGTTATCCGGTGCAGTGGCGCCGCAATCTTTATTGATGTTCAATCCATTCGGCTCTGCGCCAACTGAAATGACGTCTGCTCCCAGTTCATCGAATACTCTGCGCGCTATGTCATAGCCTGCGCCATTGGCAGCATCAACAACGATTTTCATACCGGTCAGTTTCAAACCAGACGGAAACGTGCTCTTGCAGAATTCAATGTATCGACCTGCCGCATCATTGATGCGCACAGCACGTCCAAGATCAGCCGAGTCGACGGTGGTCATGTCTTCGAGCATCATCGCTTCAATTTCCAATTCCACTTCATCGGGTAGTTTGGCCCCTTCAGCGGAAAAGAATTTCAGACCGTTGTCGTAGTAAGGGTTATGCGAAGCACTGATGACAATGCCAGCTGCCGCACGAAACGTGCTGGTCAGGTAGGCTATCGCAGGCGTGGGCATTGGCCCAAGCATGCCACTGTTTATGCCAGCTGAAGCGAGGCCGGCTTCCAGGGCTGATTCAAACAAGTACCCGGATACGCGGGTGTCCTTACCAATCAGCACTTCGCGATTACCTTTTGACGCGAGTACCTTACCGGCAGCCCAGCCAAGTTTCAGGACGGTTTCTGCCGTCATTGGAAATTGACCTACCCGACCGCGAATGCCATCAGTACCAAAATATTTTCTAGACATATGTCTGTCATCACTCCGTGGCATCCGCCACGTCTACCTGTCATCATTATGTGGCATACGCCACGTCATCAATGCCGTATTGTACGGCGTTTGTCACCCGTAAAGCCTGGGCTGTTTGCGCTACGTCGTGCACCCGAATTATACTCGCACCCTGTTGCACACAGTGCATTGCTGCTACCACACTACCCGTCACCCGGGAAGTGTGAGGATTGCCAAGCATGCCGGCAATCATACGTTTGCGCGATAAACCGGCCAGCACAGGAGCTATATCGGCTAGTTTGCCTAAATTTCGTAGCAATTCGAGGTTATGCGACAATGTTTTGCCAAATCCGAAGCCTGGATCCACAATCAATTGTTGCTCGCCTACCCCAGCAGAGCGGCACGCCGTCACTCTTTCTTTAAGAAATTCAGACACTTCATTGACCACGTCTGCATATTTGGGCGCTTTTTGCATTGACCTGGGTTGTCCGAGCATGTGCATCAAACACACAGGCAACTGGGCTTCTGTGGCCGCCAACATCGCTCCCGGCTCGCGCAAAGCCCGGACATCATTCAGCATTCCAGCGCCAGAGCGTGTCGCTTCACGCATCACCTGCGCCTTGCTAGTGTCGACCGAAACTATGGTATCGAAGCGTTCAACTATTGCCTGTAGAACCGGCATAACACGATCTAATTCCTGCTGTTCGCTCACAGCTGCCGCACCGGGTCGGGTAGATTCACCGCCAACGTCGATGATAGCAGCGCCGGCCTGAATCATTCGATCTGCCTGCGTAATCGCTTTCTCAACAGCCGCAAACTGACCACCGTCCGAAAACGAATCTGGTGTGACGTTCAAGATACCCATAATCTGTGCACGATTAAGATTCAGATTTCGGGTTCCGCATTTTAACATTCGAGCTTCCATGCATGAAATATAGTAGTTGCTCGAGAGGATGCTCCAATTAACGAGTAAATTTTTTTAACAAAGCAAAATCGGTGTGCATTTGTAAAGACGGCAACCAGCAGGACAAAAAAAAGCCGCACATGAAGTGCGGCTTTTTTTTTCAGAACTGCTTTTCAACTCATTACAACAACTCAGCTGGTCGCGTAAATAAGCTAATGCGCTCAGTGTAGACTCGGCGCACCATCATCGACAGTATCGTCGTCTTCATCACTTTCTTCCGATGCATCGTCAGATTCGGTATTCGCTTCAGACCCGCCTGACATCGTTCCACCACCGGTAGCGTTATCACCGCCCCAATCGGAAGGCTCACCTACTTCTTCACGACGCATTAAACGATCGATCTGACCACGATCAATGGTTTCATACTTCATTAATGCGTCTGCCATAGCGTGAAGAACATCGATGTTGTCGGTGAGTAATTTTGTTGCTCGAATATAGTTAGTATCGATGATGGTACGAATGGCTTCATCGATGTCATTGATCGTCTCATCTGAATTGATCTTTTGTTGGGTGGCACCCGAACTGCGACCAAGAAACACCTCACCTTCAGGCTCACTGTAGGCCAAAGGCCCAAGTTTGTCTGAGTAGCCCCACTGCGTAACCATATCTCGAGCCACGTTGGTCGCCATTTGAATATCACTTGCAGCACCACTGGTGATATTTTCTTCACCGAATATCAGCCCTTCCGCAATTCTTCCGCCATAGGCGACCGATATCCAGGATTCGTATTCCAATTTGCTGCGGCTGTGCTTATCGCCTTCCGGAAGGAATAAAGCCATACCCAGAGCCCGACCTCTTGGAATGATGGTTACTTTATAAACGGGTGCATATTCAGGCAGCAGATAACCAACAATACAATGTCCGGCCTCGTGGTACGCCGTATTTTTCTTTTCAGCCTCGCTCATCACCATGGACTTGCGTTCGGCACCCATAATGACCTTATCTTTGGCCTGCTCCATATGAGCCATGTCTACGTGCTTGGCATCTTCTCTTGCTGCAAATAAAGCCGCCTCATTAATCAGATTGGCCAAGTCTGCACCTGAGCATCCCGGTGTACCGCGGGCAATCAAATCAGCCCGAACATCGTCTGCGAGAGGTACTTTCTTCATGTGTACGCGAAGAATTTGTTCGCGACCTCTTACATCTGGCAAAGGTACAACCACCTGTCGGTCGAAACGACCAGGACGCAACAGTGCCGGGTCGAGTACGTCTGGACGGTTGGTTGCCGCGATAATGATGACGCCGTCGTTGCCGTCGAATCCATCCATCTCAACCAGCAATTGGTTAAGCGTTTGTTCACGCTCGTCGTGACCACCACCAAGGCCTGCACCACGGTGTCGACCAACTGCATCAATTTCGTCAATAAATATGATGCACGGCGACTGTTTCTTGGCTTGTTCGAACATGTCACGAACACGAGATGCACCAACACCGACAAACATTTCTACAAAGTCTGACCCGGAAATGGTGAAAAATGGCACTTTAGCTTCGCCGGCAATGGCCCTTGCAAGCAAAGTTTTACCCGTTCCGGGAGGACCAACCAGCAAAATACCACGCGGTATTTTGCCACCCAGTTTCTGGAATTTTCCAGGTTCGCGCAGAAATTCAACCAGCTCGCCGGTTTCTTCTTTGGCTTCTTCAGCGCCTGCAACATCAGCAAAGGTTACTTTCACCTGATCTTCATTGAGCAGCCGCGCTTTACTTTTGCCGAATGACATGGCCCCTCGTCCGCCACTGCCACCTTGCATCTGGCGCATGAAGAAAATCCATAAGCCAATCAACAAGAAGAACGGAAACCAACTAATCAACAAATTGAGTAAAAAGCTGGGATTCTCGGGTGGATCACGTTGGAAATCGACGTTAGCTCGATTAAGTTCACCAATCAAAGAACTGTTGTCTGTCTCAGGGCTATAAGTGGTGAAGTGCTCGGCACCCCGCTTACCCGTGATCTCGACACCGTCGAACTTGACGTCACTGACCTGCCCCGCTTGAACGCTGTGCAAGAATTCCGAATACGGAATACTGTTGTTCGGTTGCCGCTGCCCGCCGAGGCTATTGAACACCCCCATAAGGATAACGGCGATGACCACCCACAGCAGAACGTTTTTAATTAGGTCGTTCAAATGTTAACTCCTAATGAATCGGGCCTTGGCGTCGATTCGTTATAGACCGAAATTACCGGCTTCCCGGCTATGATATCAAGTTCCTTGCCACCACATAGATTTCCCGACTGCGCGGTCGTGACGCAGCCGGCTTGCGCAATTTCACAGTTTTGAACCGTGTTCGCACATCCTTTATGTAGGCATCAAAGCCCTCTCCCTGAAACAACTTGACCGCAAAAGCACCATTTTGATTCAAAACAGTGACAGCCATATCAAGAGCGAGCTCTACCAGTCCCATTACCCGCGCCTGATCACTCGCTGCTACACCAGAGATATTGGGCGCCATATCAGACAATACAAGGTCTGCGCCGCTATTTCCTACCTCCGTTTCGATCTTGTCTGCCACTGCATTGTCAGTAAAGTCACCCAGTACAAACGTTACATTTGGGACCGAATCCATCGGCAGAATGTCTGATGCCACCACTTTACCCTGATCTCCGACTTTTTCGGCAATATACTGTGTCCAGCCCCCAGGTGCGGCGCCTAGCTCCAATACCGTGCTGCCACGCGCTATTAAGTGGTCTTTCTTGTCCAGCTCCATCAATTTATAGACCGCTCTGGAGCGATATCCGTCTGCAAGTGCCTGTTTAACATGCGGATCGGTAGCGTGCTCGTTGAGCCAGCGATCACTACTTTTGCTTTTACCTCGACTCACGACGGCCTACCGCGGTTACACTTACTGATTATCAATCAACATTTGAGTGTAGGGGCAATATGTGTGTCCCGCCATGAAAATGACTCAATATTGATTGTATTACGCAATTTCAACTCATACCGATCATATTACGCATGACAGAACGTGAACTGACAAGTAAACAAATTAAATTCCTTAAAACTCGTGCTCACGCGCTAAACCCGATAGTGAGAGTTGGTCAGAATGGATTAACCGACGCCGTTCTAAAAGAATTGGAAATTGCACTTGCTCATCACGAGCTGGTGAAAATAAAAGTGACCGCTGATGATCGAAACGCACGAGAAACCATGCTGCTCAGCATGAGCGAAAATACGCGATCGCACGTGGTGCAACGCATTGGTAGTATGGTTGTATTGTTCAGACAAAATGTAAAGAAGCCAGTCATTGATCTGAAGCTAGCTAATTCGAATTAAACCGATTACTTAATTATCGTGCTAGCCAATAGCAACCGGCATTGAGCCGGATACCAGCAACTTACCATCCGATAGCTGTTGTCGATTGAACATCTAACCCGCAGGTTAGCCTTCGTCTGGCAAAAACACACTGACCCGCATGCCATCGAGTCGTGATGAACGCCCAAAGCTCAGCGTACCATTATAGGTATCAACAATATCTTTAACGATAGATAGTCCCAGGCCATGCCCAGAAACAGACTCATCCAAACGAATACCTCGCTCAACCAATCGGCTGTATTCGTCGGGAGAACAACCAGGTCCGTCGTCCTCCACTTCCAGTAATACCCCGTCTGCATGACGCACATTGACCAAAACTACGCCTTTGCACCATTTCACTGCATTGTCTAGAAGGTTACCTATCAGCTCAAGCATGTCTTGGCGATCGTAGGCTAGCGAAACGCCCTGACCAAGACTCCAGCGAATGTCGAATGTTTTATGTGAATACTCCTGCTCTAACAGCCCACATAGCAACGGCAGTTCAGCATCCAGATCAAAGATCTGCCCAGCTGTTCCACGTCCGGCAAGTCGTGCCCGCTTTAACTCGCTCTCGATAAGCTGTCGAATGCGTTCGGCGTTTTGCTCCACCGATGCTTGTCTTTCAGACTCGGATAAATGCTGTGTTTCACTACTGCGCAATAATAAATTCAACGGCCCTTTTAGAGAATGTGCAAGGTTACCAACTGAGTTTCGCGATTGTCGCAAGCGTTGATCAAAGCGCAACAACAAGCGATTGAATTCGCGAACCAAAGGCAGCACTTCACTCGGTACATCTTCAGACAATGACACCGCTCGACCATGTTCAAGTCGGTTCATATCACTGCGAATGGCCTCAAGCTTACGCACCGAGTTACGAACAATTACATGTTGTACCACCAGCAAAGCGACCAGCAGCAAAAACGAGATAGCAGCAAAATACCATTGGAAAATGGTCAATCTTTCTTGTATTGGTGAAATATCTTCAGCCACCGCTACGGTGAATTCATGCCCCTGTTTGGAGAATCCGCCCAGCCACAACAATAAGGGCTCACCTGCCCGACCATCAAGTGATATGGTGCGCTTTTGACCGGGTGTTAACGCTGGAATCTGCAGTGCTTGATCCCATGCCGAACGGGACACCGATTCACCTTTCGGTTGAAAGCGCACAAGGTAATACTTTCCCGATGACGGAATTTCGTAAGCAGGGCTTAAACGGCTGACCCCCACTTTAGGCGTATCGATGCGGAGTTCAGGAAACTCAATAGCCGATACCAGAATGTCCGCTTCAGACTCAAGCCGACTAAAAACAAAACTGTGTGTGAGTAGTTTGCTGGCAAGCGCACCAGTCCACCAGAAAATCAGCATCAAAACGATCAGGCTAACCACCAGACCAATTTGCAAACTGCGTTCTAGTGAATTCACTTGGCTGAATATCGCTTACAAGCGCTTAGCTTGGATCGTTAAAAACGTAGCCTTGGCCCCGTTTGGTCAAGATCATTTGATTACCGATTTTCTCTCGTAATCGCCGCACATAGACCTCAATCAGATTGCTGTCGCGATCTGAATCCTGATCGTAAACGTGATCAGACAAATTGGACTTCGACAATATCTTGCCTCTGTTGAGCATCATGTAGCGCAGCAGGCGAAATTCAGTGCCAGTGAGTTGATGCGTTTCGCCCTCAACAACCGCTACCTGTTGAGAATCTTCATCCAGTTTCAATGATTTGGTTTCAACGCTGTTGGTTGGACTGCCATGTCGACGATAGATTAGCGCGCGAATGCGCGCTATAAGCTCTTCGATATGAAACGGTTTACCAAGGTAATCGTCGGCACCCGCCTTAAACCCATCTACTCGTTCATACCAGGCATCGCGTGCCGTTAACACTATTACCGGTACGCGATTGCCGCGCTTACGCCACGCCTGCAGTATTTCCAATCCCGGTTTTTGCGGCAATCCAAGATCGAGTACCACCGCATCGTATGGATCAGAGTCGCCCAGAAACTCGCCGTCAATGCCGTTTTCCGCAAC
>CALIMV010000157.1 GCA_938045275.1 uncultured Granulosicoccaceae bacterium | reverse complement strand
GGCACTGAATAACGTATTGTGCGTTGGTGGGTCATGGGTTGCACCCAAGGCTGCTGTTAAGAGCGGTAACTGGGCCGAGATTACTGCGTTGGCCAGTGCAGCACTGGCATTAAAAAATAGTTGAGCTCATACCGGTCGCATACGCATTTTAAGCCTGCTCATATATATTGTATTGCGGACAAATTGGTGTTGCTAACAAATTGGCTGTATACACCTAACTAACACACAAAACATCGCACACTGAAAACCGTCAGATTCGCATGACTTACCACGCATACAGACGTATTAGCTGTTAATGGCGCTTTTTTTGCTCCTTATTACAGATGACTAAGTTCAAACTAATCACTCCCATCAGGCAACAGACAAACAAACAACGGCTCACGATGATTGGTGTGCAAGATGCGAGTCGCCAAACACATAGCTCAATTCATTCAATAATACCTTTTGCTGCAGCGGTGTTTATTAGTTCGTGTAGTTTCGTTCAAGCCGAGCAAACAAACATTAACTGCGCTCTTCCACACACCGATAATCGTATGCAGGAATGCACGATAGTTAAACGGGCCAGCGAATTCAGTGATTGTTTGCGCAGCACCGACATCGTCGAACACACTTGCGTTCTAATGGATACCGATGTCGACTTCTGTGATGCCGACCAGATACTGAATATGAGCGCAATCTTCGACTCATCGAATAAGTCATTAGATTGCGCAGGCGGCACTATTGATCATGGTTGGAGCGAACAATCCAGTCAAAATGTTACTCCAAGCAGGCGAGATAAACAGATGCCGTTTGTGCGTTTTTTCGACGACCGATCGCTATCCAATTTATCAATCAAGAATTGCACTATGCGCGGTACATTTCACGCTGGTATACAAATGACACGTTTCTTCGGAGGAGAACTTGGCGGCGACGGCAAGCTTGACGAAACCGAAGACCTACCCGTTGGTCACAGCAACATTCTGTTAGAAGATATCAATATAGAAGGAGGCGCTATTGGTATCTATTTAGGTAACTTTAGTGAAGACATTACCATCAACAGAGTCCATGTCGATGGTACAAGACGCATAGCTATTTATTCCGAAGCCGGAAGCCATCGAATCAAAATTACAAACTCAACCATAAGCAATAATAAATCACGTGAAGCAGTTGCGATTGATTCAACTTACAACAGCGAGATAAGCAATACGCGATTTCTAAACAACCGCGAAGGTGGCATCAACATCTATCAAAATTGTGGTGAGTTAAAGGGCCAGGTTTGCCCTGTATTGCGTTCAACCCCACCCAATGGCAACTTGATCACTGACAACACTTTTATCAACAACGGTATTACCGGTATTCAAATTGCGTCCCGTCAAGGGCGTAATCACGCGCTAGGGTGGTGCGCATCGCTGGGCGGTCTTCCCGGCAAATTCACCGACACATCCATTGACAATGTTGTGACTGGAAACACTATTCACTGCAGCGAAGGAACCGCCATGGTGTTAATGGATGGGCCCAATGTTGTTCGCGATAACAATATTATCGCTACACAAAACTGCGTGCCGTTTGAAGTCTCCACTGGTGGCTTTTCACGCACTAAAAGTCATTTACTCGATGGACTGGTGGTCGAAGACAATGATATTCAATCTAAGCGGGCCCCTCGATTACGCAATGTTGGCGAGTCAGTTATATTGAACAACCATCATAAATAATTTGGATGCCAAAAGCGAAACAACTTATAGGCTATGGTTGCAGCGGTGCCGGATAGCTCAATTGAACCACCGTCAAATTCGTATCATCAACTTTAATTTCTTGTGTACGTTCACGTACAGCATAAACAACAATACCTGTTTCATCATCAGGCAGCTGCTGTTGTAACTCAACCGGTAAGTTGAAAAGGCCATCATCGATTAAATCACATGACACGCTGACAACGACAGGATTTTGAGAGTCGCTAAAATCTATCGCACTCAAACGTAGCCTTATCTGCACCTGTTCCTCTTGCGATGCTTCCCAACGAAGCGTTGACGCAGCATTCGCCATTACCCCTGTTTCAGGTGTTAGCCATACCAGCGGCAACAGTGGAGTTACTTCAACGGCCCCTAGTTTCTCTAAAGTAGAGTCGGATTCAAACGACAAAACAGCATCATCCGGCAGTGAATCGTTTTGCCACCGTTCATTGGGCGCATACACAGTGTAGTCACCAAGCTGTTGTTTTAACAGCGCTTCAAATTGCCCAACACGAGACTCTATGGTTAATTCGGCGCCCACTGACGCGAAATTAGCTTTACCATTTGCGGCGCCTAGTTCAACTGGTTCACTGAGGCTCTTCTGCGATTGTTGTTCGCTGACACTGCATGTGTCTGCGCTCATCGCAATATCGGTTGAATCACTGTTTCCAAGCGCCGATACAGCATTGTGTGAAAAGAAAGCATCAAACACGGTTTTACCGTTACGTTCTTCGATGAAGATGGTGCCGGTTATACCCATCGCATTCTGGTCCGTCCCGGATTGCTCTGCATTGAATGGGTCTACCGAGCTACTGTTTGACAATTCCTGAGCAGATTCCATTCCTTCAATAGACGGCGTTGAACCACCACAAGCACTGATCAGGACAATCATAGCCAACATCGGCAACTTATCGTGCAAGCGTTTGAACTGTAATTGTATTTTGTACGTGTAAGTCATTGGTTCTCCGCTAACAAAAAGTTAGCGGCCAACAACAGGGGCCATCTATAATTGTGATGTCCGGAATTCGTTACTCAGCGCGTACCGAATTTTATACTTTGTGAAGTACTGCAGATCTGCAGTCTGATCAAATAAGATTAAATACCAACACGATCAACATCATAACCATCACGATCAGCACCATGCTGTTTACACCCCAGCTTATGGCCAGAGCGCCACCGGGGCGTGCAAATACTGATATACGACGAATTATCGAAATAGCACTGCGCACTATTGCATCCTGCAAACGCGTAGTGGCAGTGCTTACCACGTTAACAATGACAGGCAATATGCTTGGTGCAAATTTGCGATAAGTCCAGTCACTGTCCAAATTTATTCCTCTTACCTCTGGCGGATGCAATCCCTTACGCATCAGAAAAACAAATGCCAGCAACGCAAAACACAACAATTGCATTTGCGCTAGAACGTGGCTCGTTGTGTATGGTTTGTATTCAACATCATAAGGTAGCAGCGCGTACAAGGTATCGGGAAAAACACCGATGAATACACACAAGAAGGCGGTGCTGATCATCGCTATGCGCATATGCAGTGGCGCTTCGGCTGGACGTTTG
>CALIMV010000156.1 GCA_938045275.1 uncultured Granulosicoccaceae bacterium | reverse complement strand
CACCGCTACGTTTCCGCCCCTGAAATTATGTGAAGGTTACACTGTGTATTGCTGATCGTTTACGATCCAGTTTTCGGTCACCTTGGTGCCTGATTGGCGCAACATTTTTGATACTGCGCAATGCTCTTTTAAGCTATTTATAACTGTTTCAATTTTTTCCTGGTCACCTTTCATAGTGGCTTTAATGGTTAAAACCGTATCGGGGAATGGGACGTCGATCGGCTCTATCAAACGGGTTCCGCGGCTGTCCATAGTGGTAACGACATCGATGTCCATATCGAGGATATCGACCTGGTTTGCTATGGCTAACTTATTTGAAATAACGTGAGTGCAGCCAATTAATCCGGCAAACACCATTTCGACAGGCATTGGGCCTTCGTTTGTACCGCCTCGCTCAATTGGCTCATCGATAGTCATTTGCACGTCTCTGGATGTTACTGTCGTGCGGGTGTGAGATTCTGCTTTACCGTTGAGCCTGAATTTCCAAATTGCTTTTTCTTTAACGTTTGCCATAACAATTCCTGCAGCCATGGAAGGTCGCTTAAGCGACCTTCCGGCCAGTTCTGGATTAATTACCCGCCGGTGATCTCTTTTACCAGCGATTCGTAAGCTTCCTTCTGATCAGCACGAAGCTTGTCGTAGTCAGACCCGCTCATATAGTCGATGTTTTCACCCATTCGCCCCATCATGCGCTGGTAGGTTTTGTCATCGTTGAGTTTTCCAAACGCGTCACGTAAAAGCGTCAGGCGATCTTCAGGAATGTCCTTTGGAGCAAGAACTACTCTGTGCATGAATCCAACATCGCCACCGACACCTAATTCAGAGAAGCTGGGTACATCGTCATAGATTCGTTCATCTCCAGCTGTGGCGAGAACGCGGACTTTACCGGCAGACAATTGTCCGGCCAGAGTTGATGGGAAACCCATAGTAATATCAACATCGCCACTCAACAGAGCCTGCATAGCCGGGCCACCGCCTTTATACGGAACCAGATTTAACTCAAAACCATTTGCCTGCATGAGTTGAGCTGCTGGTACGAACAAGGCCCCCCAGTTACCGGAGTGCGCCATTTTTATTTTGCCGGGGTTTTCCTTGGCCGCAGCAAAGAGTTCTTCTGCGCTTTTATAAGGGCTGTCTGCAGCAACAACAATGGCAATAGGTGCAAAGTTGATGCGCGCTACTGTTACGAAATCTTCAAGTGGGTTATAAGGCAGATTTTCAACATGCTGTTGTAGCTGATCAATGTAGTTGTGGGTGAACAGCAATGTGTAACCGTCTGCGTCAGCAGTGGCGACTTCGTTTGTGCCTTTCTGACCGGCAGCACCTGGTGAGAGCTGAACGATCATGGCCTGATTAAGGTATTGTGGAATAACACTGGTCATTACCCGAGCGTTGAGATCGTGCGACCCACCAGCACCAAGCGGAATGACCAGTGAAATTGGTTTTTCCGGGTAGTCAGCTGCCTGTGCAGTACTCACCATTCCCACACTCATCATTCCAACACTCGCCATTCCAACACATAGGGCGAGGGCTGCGGCCGTAGTGAAGCGTTTCATCTTTATCATGTACTTTCTCCTTCGTGGTTCGAAATGCCGCTGTCTAGCATTCCGTTATTAAAAACACAGTTCGCAAATGCATGTCGATATGCGCATCGATGTAAAGGCGTGTGTTGTATTTGTTATTTACACCTTGATAGTCAAATTAGTTGTTGTCAATGATAGGTTTCATTTTTTTATTCATACTTCGCCAAAGTAGGTATCCAACAATGGGTGTAATCAGCAATATAGCCAACATACCGGGACGATCTGAAATAGCAAATTGCAGGAAGTTACCGTCTGCCATTGCGACAGTTTGACCAAATGCATATTCTAACGGCTCACCCAGAATGAAACCCATCACCATCGGCATAACGTCAAAATTAGCAGCTCTGGCCATAACGCCGAACAGCCCGAAAAATGCGAGCATATAAATATCAAACACGTCAGATCTAAAGACGTAGGAGCCAGCCACTGCAAACATGATAACTAATGGAATAAGCAATGAACTTTTGATCGATACTATGCGGGCAAAGAATGGAATAGAAAGATAGCCAATTACAAGAAACAGGACGTTTGCCAATATCATCACGATCAGAATAGCAAACACGATATTGCCCTGAGATTCAAACAACTCGGGCCCGGGCCGCAACCCCTGTGCAATGAAAGCACCCAATAAAATGGCAGTTATATTGTCGCCAGGTATGCCTAGTGTTAAAAGTGGAACCATAGTAGGGCCGTTAACAGCGTTGTTGGCAGCCTCCGCAGCAGCTACGCCTTCAAGCTCGCCCTTACCAAAATTTTCAGGTGTGCTGGATGCGTTTTTTGCTGCGGTATACCCCATCATTGCCGCAACGACCTGTCCGAGTCCTGGTACAACACCGATGCCAGTACCCAGCACAGTGGAGCGGCAAATGGTTTTAAAGCATCGTTTGAGTTCTTTGAGTTTTAAGCGTTCGCCGAGTACCTTGCCAGCTGATTTTATTTGTTGCGAGCGATCTCCAATAACATTGACGATCTCTGGTATTGCAAACACACCGATGAGCATTGGCAATAACGGTATGCCCGACTTTAATTCAAATAACCCGAAAGTAAATCGCTCAACACCACCAATGGGGTCGGTACCAATTAGGCTGAACCATAAACCAATGGCCATCATAAGAAGCCCTTTTAAAGGGTTACGACCGGCAGTAGCGGCAACAATCACAAGGCTAAGAAACAATATGGCGGCAAGTTCAGGAGGTCCGAATTGCATAACCAACAGAGCGATAGGAAAAATCATTATGAGGGTAAAAATATCGCTTGCGGTATCCCCAAAGATCGACGAAAACAAAGCCATATCCAACGCTTTTCGAGATTGGCCTTTTTTTGTTAGCTGATAACCGTCATAGGTTGTTGCTATCGCTGCGCCGGTTCCGGGCATAGACACCAGTATGGCCGGGATGCTGCCACCGAAAATGCCGCCTTTGTATATGCCTAGCAGAAACGGTATACCGACAATGGGGTCCAGAAAAAATGATACTGGAAGTAATATTGCCATGGCCATCAGTGTTGTAAAACCGGGCAGTGCACCTATTAGCATACCGGCGAACAAACCAATGGCCACCATGACAAACGTGTCCATGCGCAGTGCGAGTTCGAGACCTGCAAAAAATTGGTCAATCATGCGCTAACAGCCCCTCGAATCCATTCGATAAGCCGGGAGTAAAAAAGCTCAATTGTATTGAGTTCAGGAAGTGAGACCAGCATGCCGCGAGTCGCAATCAGATACAAACACACGGGAGCGATCACAGCAAGCAATGTAATTTGAATCCAGTGGCGATTGCCTAATAATAATGACGCTAAAGTGATTACTATGCTCGAACTAATAAAAAATCCGATTGGCTTTAACAGCAGACCGTAACCGAGGAGCAGTAAAAAAAACGAAGTCTTTTTCGTCCAATTGTTTTCCTCATTTTCATTGGAAATCGATGACTCATGAATAGTTTCAGATTCACGAGAATGGCGCGTTTGCTTTAGCCTGATATTCGTGAACGAGACAATACATAATGCGGCAGACAGAAATGCAATCAGTGACAAAGTGACATACGGAAACAGTGATGGAGAAATGGCTGAAAGCGAGCGACCGAAAAGTAGCTTGGGGCTGGCAACAAGCACCGGCATAGCCAATATGGCAGCCAGTGCGGTGAACCCCGCGACAGCGGCAAACAGAATTTCCTTTTTACTTTCGTTCAAAATATTGCCTGATTTCTCTTTAAATCATCGAAGAAGTTATATCGTTTCCAGTTAGTGGCAGCGAAACCGGTTCACCGCGATCGGCAGACAAGTCAGCGGCGATGTAAACCTCCATTACATCACGTGCCTGTTCTGCAGTGACGAGAACGGGTTTGTCCAAGGCGACAGCTTCAATAAAATGATTAGTCTCTGCTGCCATTGGACCGGCATACACATGACCGACATATTCTCCGGGCATGGAAGACATCGGAAATTGTATACCGTGCTTATCAGTATTGAGTACCACATCGCGATGGCTATCGTCGATCAGCAGCGCCCCCTTGGTACCGACCATTTCCAGAGTGGTGCTGGAAAAATTGGGATAGCCTTCTGGAAGAATCCATCCCGCCCCTATGGTAAAGGCTATTCCATTGTCCATAGTTACGATAATCCAGGTGCAATCTGGCGCATCTACACCTTGTCCTTTCATGAATTTGTAAACGTTTTGCGCATAAATTTTTACAGGCTTTGCCGGAAGCAGACACCATAAAACGAAATCTAAATCGTGAGTAGCTTCCATTGCCGCTGGAGATAATTTAATTCTGCCTGAAATTTTCTTCCCTAAGCTGCGGGTGATGTGGCGGCTGACAAGCGCGCTGACAGGCTCGCCGAGCGTGCCATCATCTAAGCTCTGTTTTATGTAGGCGTACTTTGGGTTGAATCGTTGAGAGTAACCGATAGTAAACTTGAGGTTGTTGCTATTTGCAATGGCGATAAGATCGTCTGCTTCACTTAGTTCAATGGCGATCGGTTTTTCCAGAAATACGTGTTTACCTGATTCCAGTGCTGCTTTAGCCATCGGATAGTGTGTCGTTTCCGGTGTAGCCGATATCATCACCGCGCTGACATCGCTATTACTAAGTACTTCTTTATAGTCGGTTGTTGCTCCGGCTGGCAAACATTTCGGTTTCATCTCTTCCAGTCTTTCTGGACGATTGTCTGCAATGAATAGTTGATCTACTAACGGATTTGCATAGGCAGTTTCTGCACGAATTCCACCGCACCAACCAGTGCCAATTATTCCAAGATTGATTCTGTCCATTATTTAGAGTTACCTGATTTCTTAACTATTTCGTGGCTTTTCGACGCAAATAATTGAAAGTGTTGTTGAGAGGGTTAATTCGTTGACTATAGCACCACTGCTTTCTCAATCAAAGGCTCAATTTTTGGATTTGATCAGTTTCAGATTTGCTGTTTCCACTGTCGATCTTGCTGAATTCGATAAGGCGGCTTATGGAAGTTGTTACGCAAATAACCTTGCAACTGATTGAAATTTCATTATCCTGAAAAGCGGCTTTTACATAACAGTACACCAGCTACTTCAGTTGAAGCATCATAATCACTACTGGTTGCTATCAGAAATCATTATTTTTCCATAATGGCGAAATACAGTTTGCGAAACACAGATAATAAAACCCACTCATTGTGCAATATGGTTTCTATGGCAATATAGAAGTCCAGTTAGAGTGTGTGGCTACATCAATTCAAGTTAATACCTTGCGTTTTTTAAATCTGAATTCACGTTATGAAAACAACAATCAAGTTTGCCGGCTATCAAGGCGAGCAGTCGGTACACACCAGAGCAGCCAATCACTTTTGTGAAGTACTTCGCCACTCTGTCGGTGCGGCAATCGATATTCAGTTTGAACCAAATATTGTGCGACATGGCTTTAAAGCCGCTGACTTATTGACAAAGACTGAAAGTGGAGAGCTCGACGGGTGTTATTTTTCTTCAAGCTATTTGGTTGGTCGCGTCCCTGAGCTGGGGCTTTTTGATCAACATTTTGCTGTGCCCGATCGGCGTCGCGCATACGCCATTCTGGATGGTGCATTGGGCCAACGATTGGCCACTCTGGTCAATCAAGCCACAGGTTTTACTATTCTTGCCTACTGGGATAACGGACTAAGGCATATTTCTACGGCAAGTCATGCTGTACGCCAGCCCGGAGATTGCAAGGGGCTAAAAATACGAACGCTTAAAAACGAACAACACCAGCGCGTATTCCGCGCATTAGGATTTGACCCTATGGCAATAGATGTACGTGATTTACCTGAAGCGGTGGCAAATCACACTGTTGACGCTCAGGAAAACCCGCTCACTAATATTTATAACTTTGGGCTTCACAAAACACATAGACACGTCACATTAACTCAACACTTGTTAGGTGTTGCACCGGTGTTTTTTAACAAGCAAGCAGTCGCTGCATGGCCGGATAACATTAAATTGGCTGTAACACGCGCATTGTCTGAGGCAACAGCGGAACAACGACGCTTCGCTGAAGAAGAAGACACACTGTGCTTACAGGCATTGGAATCTGACGGTTGTGAGATAATTACGCTAAGTGATAAAGAGCGGGCTGATTTTAGTGCTGCCACCGATAGCGTCGTTGCTCAGTATCGCTCCCAGTTTAAGCCTGGGTTGATTGAATTATTCAATGCAGATCTTGCCAATGTGTCTGCGTAACTGGTTTTTCACGCTGTCGCGTACGCAACCAATGTGACAATCATGCTGTCAGCTATGACACGTCACCACACTATCAAAGCGGATTAACATCCAATTGTTTAGCAAGTTCTGCTAGCGCTGATCGTAGGGATTTTGTCATCGGAATACCATTTTCTTCACGTGTCTTTGTGACTTGTGCAAGACGTTCTCCCGGCAGGCGCACGGCTTCATAGCCGGGTAGTAGCTCAGAGGATTTCATTTGCCGCCAGACTTCATCGATACCCGTTTTAAAGCGTTCAGGGTCGGTAAATGCAGCAATATCCAGGGCGATAATAAAGTGTCCCGTATTAGTTGTGGTCGTGCTATCTGCATTAAAGTCGACTACATCTTGCCCAAAATGCGCACCATTTAATGTGCCGGCAAGTATGCCAAAAACCAACGAAAGACCGTACCCTTTAGCACCGCCGATTGGCAGCAGAAAACCATCAGCTGCTTTACGCGGGTCGGTTAATGGTTGTCCGTTTCGATCAATCATCCAACCTTCGGGCATCATTTCTCCGCGTTGCGCTGCGGTCTTGACTTTGCCGTATGCGGCAACGGTTGTTGCCATGTCGAGCACTATCGGCGGGTTGGTGGCCGATGGGACTGCAACCGCGATTGGATTGGTACTCAGTAGCATGTCGGTTCCACCCCACGGTGGTAAGTGATTTGCGCTACCAACGGCTACATAAATTCCAATCATGTCATGCTCAAGTGGCATCATTGCATACAAAGATGCCGGACCTGCGTGATTGGAATGGCGCGCTCCGACCCAGGCAATGCCAGTCTTCGCAGCCTTCTGAACAGCCAACTCAGTTGCGTGACTCATTACCAGGTGACCCATTCCGTTATCGCCATCGACTAACGCCATGGCCGTACGGTCTTCAACGCAGTGAATGTTGGGCGTGACGTTCAAGCCACCGGCTCGAATTCGTTTTATATATTGAGGCAACCGGAACACACCATGACCATCTTGACCCATTAGATCGGCGCGAGCCATTAGTCGAGCGGTTTTGTCTGCGTGGTTTGAAGATAAACCAACTGCTTCAAAACTGCTCTTTATGAATTGCTGTAATTCATCGTAGCTGATGAACTCATTGTTATTGGTCACGACTACGTCCCTGGTTTTAAATCAAACACACTTTCTAAACGTTTCACAATCGGGCCTTGCTCAAGTAGCCGCGTTACGTTTTCAATTTACTGGCTTAAGCAGATTCGTTTTGACAGTAAAGCAGAAAAAAGTGAAAGCAGAAAAAAGTGCACGCGAATTCTTCTCACTATAATATCGATATTTTTACTGTAAAGTAAATAAAATAGACAGTATTTTGCGGAAAAGGTACACTAGCCGCGACAGTGTGTGAGACGAAATACAGGAGTAATAGCCCTTGCGAACGGTGACCAAAGACAACATTACCGACGTGTTTACCAGTTACTTTGGGGAAGATACAGACCCAAGAGTTAAGGAAGTTATGACGAGCCTCGCTCGTCATTTGCACGATTTCGCCAAAGAGACGCAACTCACTCACGATGAGTGGCGCAAAGGACTTGAGTTTCTGGAATGGGCAGGCAATATCACAACACCTGAACGCAATGAGTTCGTTCTACTTTCAGATGTGCTTGGTATGTCTTCGCTGGTTGACATGATGCACTCTGAACCTGATGCAACCAGCTCATCGGTGTTAGGACCGTTTCATATTTCAAATCCACCTGCATTACCTATTGGTGGTGACATGAAGCGCGACTACGAAGGCGATGTTTTATTAGTTCAGGGCACTGTGTGCGACAAGCGTGGTAATCCCATAGTCGGAGCCACACTCGACATTTGGCAGACCGCACCCAATGGCTTGTATTCAAGTCAAGATGAAGAACAGGATATTCATTCTTTTCATGCTTTGATGACTACAGATGAAAATGGTCGATATGCATTTACCACTGTACGTCCTGTTAGCTATACCGTACCTAGCGATGGGCCAGTAGGGCAGATTCTCGATGCTGTCGGTCGTCATCCGTGGCGGCCCTCTCACTTGCACTTTATAGCCGGCGCTGCAGGTTTTCGTAATGTGGTAACAGAAGTCTTTCCCGATGACGATCCGTATCTTGATCAGGATACCGTGTTTGGTGTTCGGGAAGATTTAGTCATGAAATATTTGCAGCAGCCCGCTGGCAGTTTTCCGGATGGTTTTGATCTATCCGGTAAAGTTACCGGCGAATATTTACAAGTGGACTTCGATTTTGTACTGGTGGATGATCCTGCAGCTTAACGGTTGATTTACGCAGCCAGGACAAAGCAGGGCAAAGTATTTATGTCAGGAAGTTTAGGATAGTTCCATCAGTTCAGCCAGATACTCACCGGTATTGCGGTAATGCGAAACCAGCTCGTTACACGCCAATGCTATGTCTCGATTAATTGCCGCATCAAGAATCGCTTGATGCTCACCGGCGACGTCTCGTTTAGAATAATTTTTTGACTTGACGGCAAGATATCGATACCGAATATTCAAATCGTAGAGTTGCTCACAAAAGCGCAGCAATATAGGAGAGCCGCAAGCCGAGAGCAGGGCCAGATGAAAATCTCGATGGTGTGCTTCGAACAAGTCTTGCGGCCCAGAATACGACTTGGCCATATGGTGATGGGCAAGCACAAGCTTTTCTTCCCAGTCTTGATCCCCAGACTCAATGCTTGCGCGTAGCGCCAGATCTTCAAGCTGACAGCGTAGACTGAGAATTTCATTAAACTGTTCACGGCTAACCAGCGCTACCCGGAATCCCCGTTGATCGCGACGTTCAACCAGTTGGTTGGATGTCAGTAAACTTAGCGCTTCTCGCACGGGTGACGCGCCAGTATTCAGCGAGCTTTTTAAATTTTCAACTTTGAGTTTTTCACCCGGTGCTATTTCGCCAGTAATGATTGCCTCGCGCAGTGCTACATACGCACGCTGTGTCGTGGACTGAGGTCCGGTTTCAACTCCGTTTTTCTTGTTCATGACTGTCTCACGATGTTGCTATACGTGATGTGAATAGCTTGGGTTGGCGACAGTTAACTGATCGCACTATTAATTTATATAACATTTTTGGTATTCGGCTGATAATATGGGTATTTTATTGAATTGTCTAATAATGTGTGATAAAAGGCAGTCATTCCATTTAAATAAAGTGAGACAGTCACATGCGCGAAACGCACTCAGTAGACGGCAAATGGTGGGTCAGCCCATACAACTTCAAGGCGGATGTCAGAAGCGGTCTGGAGCTTCCGGAAAAAGTTGAAATTCATGATGCCACGCTTCGAGATGGTGAGCAAACTCCCGGGGTTGTGTTCTCGATTGACGACAAAATAAAGATTGCTACCAAGCTCGATGAACTTGGTATAGAGCGTATTGAAGCTGGCATGCCAGCGGTTTCCCCACAAGACGCTGAAGCAATCAAGGAAATTTCCAAGCTTGGTTTGAAGTCTCGCATTTTCACTTTTGCGCGTGCCATGAAACAGGATATCGACATGGCGCTTGAGTGTGGTGCTGACGGCGTCATTATCGAAGTACCGATTGGTTACCCGAAGTTGGTGACCCAATTCGGCTGGACTTGGAAAGACGTGTTCAATAAAAGCAAAGATGTTATCAATTACGCGCGTGAGCAAGGTCTTTATGCGGTTTACTTTCCGTACGACACCACTCGTGCTCGCGAAGAAGATCTTACAAACTTATGCAAGGCGATTTCACAGGAGTCCATGCCTGACTCAATAGGTATCGTTGACACCATGGGCTGCGCAACGCCAGAGGCCATAAAGTATATGGTTCGTTGGGTAAAAGACATGACGGGTCTGCCAATTGAAATTCATACACACAATGATTTTGGCATGGGTGTGGCAACAGAGCTCGCTGCGGTTACCGCAGGCGCTGAAGTCGTGCACAGTTGCGGTAACGGACTCGGTGAACGAACTGGCAATGCCGCGCTTGAAGAACTTATGCTGGGTCTAGATCTTTTATACGGGTACGAAACGGGCTACCGTCTCGATAAAATACCTGAATTAGGCGACATGCTTGCGAAAATGTCCAACATTGAAATCGCACGCAACAAACCGGTTTTGGGTTCGGGTAACTTTATTCGTGAGTCAGGTATCGGTATACAGTACGTCATGGAAGACCCGTTAGTCATGTTTGGTACGCATCCTCAGCTTACTGGTAGAACAGGAGAGGTTGTGCTGGGTAAAAAGAGTGGTAAGGCGTCTATCGTTTACAAACTTGGTGAGCTTGGTCTCGGTGAAGCAGACGACGATCAGGTAACGGCAATGCTCACAGAAGTTAAACAACAGGGTATTCAGAAACGCGACATTCTCAGCGACAGTGAATTCAAAGCCATCGTAGCGAAAGTAAGACAACAGGCTGCCTGATACAGTTACTTATTGCTTGATACGGTAGTCGGTTTAGCTACTGTGCAAAGTAAACAGGGGGCGGGGATTGAATTTATTCGCTCCGTCCCTTTTTATTTCAATGTCGCTGCAGGTGGCTTATAGTGTTACCGACTGAGCTGACAATTTCACGTTGATTGAAATGCTGCCTTCATTTACCAGCCAGCGGCGCATAACAAAAGTTCGGGTTCCTGAGCTATGCATAGGGTCGTTTTCGGCTAACTTGCGTGCAGCTTCCATTGAGGCCGCGCGATAGATAATCATTCCCACCCCCTCCATTTGCTCACCGCTAGGGTCAGACATTGGGCCTGCCATCACCAGGTCCCCGGCTTTTTCTCGCTCGGCCTGATAAGCCAAATGTCCGGAAAGTTGTTCTTTTAATTGCTCTGGAGGTGCAGCGGGTGTGCTGATAATCACAAACAGTTCGTGCGCGAGAGAGCCACGTTCCTGCGCAATACGCTTATATTCGGTCCAAGCGGGCATGTGAGCACCTCAAATTGCAGAGTCCTCGATTTTCTCAAACAAGAATGTAAAAAAATCGATATTACTTGACACTATAACAAAAAATCGCCAAAAATAGCGTGTCTGTGGCTCCCGCTATCGGGAGTCCGAATTATGGTTAAGAGGAACTGAGGTATGAGTGCATTGGCTGGTGCGGCCTTGGAAGAGGCCCGAGCAGCAGCGCAGGCGCAGTATCTGGCGTTGCGTGAACGTAAAGACTCTTTGGATAAAGATTCAATTGATTTAATTTTGCGTGGTGCGCGTTCGCACTATGCATGGAAAGACAAGCCAGTTTCCAATGAATTACTGGAGAGCATTTACGAAATAACTGCTGCTGGGGCAACCAGCATGAATTGCTGTCCGGCGCGCTTTGTATTTATCACTTCAAATGAAGCCAAAAAAAGATTGGCCAAATCGTTAAAAGAAAAAAATGTGGAAAAAGTGATGTCGGCACCAGTGACGGCCATCATCGCTTATGACGTCGATTTTTGGGAACGTTTACCGTTTCTGTTTCCGCATGAAGACAGGCGGCCGTTTTTTAAGGGCAAGACAGCTCATATAGAAAGCACGGCTTTTCGCAATTCCACATTGCAGGGAGCGTATTTTATGATTGCTGCGCGCGCGGTCGGGCTGGATGTTGGTGCCTTGTCCGGATTTTCAAACGAGATTGTTGATGAAGAATTTTTTGCTGACAAAAACTGGAAGTCCAATTTTCTTTGTAATCTTGGTTACGCTGACGAAACTGCCTTGTTTCACAAGTTGCCTCGATTCTCGTTTGATGAGGTTTGCAGCTATTTGTAGCAAACCGAAAATCGTGCAATCACTGCCGTTCAAATTACTATAATAAAAATTATATTGATGACACACGATTAAATATTTATATAACTATTACTTGTCGTTCAACTTGGAGAAATTAATGACACTGCAAAGACCATCAAAACAAATCGCAGCTCTTGCCGTTGCCGGTTTTATGCTGGCATTACCGCTAACCAGTTTTTCAGCTGAAAAAATTAAAGCTGTTGTTATTGACGGTTATCCGGCCAAGGCTATGTGGGTTCAAGAATTTACCGCCTTCTTTATTCCTGAAGTGGACAAGCGTTTAGCAGAAACAGGCAACTACGAAATGGATTGGCAGGAAAGCTACGGCGGTTCTATTGTCAAGCCAAAAGGCGTTTTGGAAGGAATAAAACTTGGTTTGGGTGATATTGGCATCGTAACCACAATTTTTCATAATTCCAAATTGCCAAGCCAGGCGGTATCAGCTGTGACGCCGTTTGTAGCAGCAGACTCGCGGGCGGTTGCAAAAGCGGTCGATGAAATCGCTAAAGAATTTCCGACCATGCAAAAGGAATTCGACGAACAAAATCAGGTTTATCTGGCAACCGGTGTGGTACTTGACACTTACCAGGTTTTTAGTACTAAGGACATCAAGTCAATTAAAGATATCGAAGGTGGCAAAGTCGCTGGCGCAGGCATGAATATGCGATACGTAGAAGGTATCGAAGGGGCTGTTGGAGTGCGTGGTGGCCTGACCGATTTTTACAGTATGCTGCAAACTGGCCTGGTTGATCACGCCATGTTGTGGCCTGAAGCTGCGAAGACATTCAAAATTGCTGAAGTTGCGCCAACTATGCTGAAGGTAGATTTGGGGGCTGTAAACTCCAAGACAGTCACGGCTAACAAAGACTACTGGGAGAAATTACCGGAAGAGGTGCAAAACGTATTACTTGAAGTGGCGGTTGCTTACCGAGATCATGTGGCATCGGTTGCGATGGACAGAGCGGAAGCCAGTCGCAAGGCATACGAGGAAGCCGGTGGCACAGTAATCGAAGTTTCTGCTGAAGATCGAGCGGCCTGGGCAGCATCAATGCCGAATATTGCTGTTGAATGGGCAAAGACGCTTGATGAGAGCGGTGAGCCGGGCTCTGACATACTCAAAGCATACCTTGGTAAGTTGGCAGAAGCCGGATTTGAACCAGTGCGTGACTGGGCCTCTGAACTGTAGCAGTCGTGACCATAGAAGCAATTTAGAAGTACAGCCGTTTAGGTACTTAGAAGAGTATAAAAGCTACCGGGATGGAACATCATCCCGGTTTTAGTTTGAATACATGGTTGAAACTTCTCTCATGTGATTGGTCAAACTAATTCAATTCATATCAGAAAATCGGTTAGATTAATTCTGTGAATAAAGCCCTTCATATATTTGCAACAACTGCCGAGCGTATTGCCATTGTTGCCAATGCCGCCGGCACGCTTGTGGTGTTGGCATTGGTGGTGGTTGTTAATTACGATGTCGTTGCGCGCGGTTTCGGTAAACCATTTCACGGTGCTGTTGAATTAGTGCAATTCTCAATGGTACTCATCGTTTTTCTGCAACTCCCCGATGTCGCCAGAGTCAACCGGCTAACAAGATCAGACGGTTTTCTGTCTATTGCGGGTGTTCGCTGGCCCAGAGTCTCAGCTTTTATTGATAAGGCCATTAACCTTATCGCCTGCATATTTATGTTGCTGGTTGCCATTGCAATTTGGCCGGAATTCGTCGACATGTTTGAAACCAAAGACTACTTTGGTGTACCCGGCGTATTTACAGCGCCGTGGTGGCCGATCAAGCTGGTGATTTTCCTGAGCGCATGTTTATGTTGTATTTTGTTCGTGCTTAAAGTGTGCAAGCCATCTTTGTATAGTAACAAGTCCTCAATACCGTCATCAGCGGAAACCAATCCATCGTGAGTCCGATCGAAATTGGACTGATATCTGTCCTTGCCATTGTCATACTGATCTATTTGGGCGTTTATATCCCAATAGCGTTGGGTGTTGTGTCATTCGTTTCTATCTGGCTGATGCGTGACAATTTTGACTTGGCCATGAATTTGCTCAAGATCGCCGTAGGCGATAGTGTCATGGAGTACACATTCGCTACGGTGCCGCTGTTTACCTTTATGGGGCTTATAGTCTCCAAAGCAGGTCTGGGTAGCGATATTTACGATGTAATGAATGCTGCTTTTCGAAAAGTAAAGGGTGGCATTGGTATGGCAACTGTTGGTGCCAACGCAATTTTCGCCGCGGTCACAGGGTCGTCAATTGCCTCGGCTTCGGTGTTCGCTACAGTGGCTGTACCGCAAATGATGCGCTACGATTACAACCCCAGGTTTGCAGTCGGGGTTGTAGCTGGTTCATCCGTATTGGGCATGATTATTCCTCCCTCTGCCATGCTTATAATCTATTCATTTGTGGCCGAGCAATCAGTCGGTGACATGTTTCTCGCTGGTATTGTTCCAGGCATTATGTTGGCGATTGCCTATATCGGTGCTATCGCTTTTGCAGGCAAGTTCTTTCCAAAATTTGTCGGTGGCCGACCAGCTTCCGAACAACAGCCCATGTCTACTCGTGATGTGCTGCGTAAAACCTTGCCGCTGGTTTTACTGATTTTCGTCGTGCTGGGAGGTATTTATACAGGCGTTTTTACACCGGTTGAGGCTGGTGCCGCGGGGGCTGCGGCCGGTTTGATAATGGCTTTACTGCTCCGGCGAATGACCTGGAAAACCTTTTGGGAAGCTTTGTTGGAGACTGGGCACATAACCGCAGCCATTCTTTTCCTGATTACAGCTGCGTCTATTTACAGCCGCATGCTTGGACTCGCAGCGTTACCCAATGAGCTTGCTGCAATCATTGCCGAAAACCAACTTAGTTTTACCGTGATTATGGTGATGTATGTCATTCTGATGCTGTTTCTCGGTACGTTGTTGGACACAGCTTCCATTATTCTTATCGTGGTACCACTGTTTTTGCCGCTGATAGAGCCACTGGGCTTAAGCCCGGTGTGGTTCGGCATTGTCACTGTCGTGGGTGCAGAAATTGGCCTGCTAACACCGCCCCTGGGTATCAGTTGCTTTGTCATTAAATCCACTTTGAACGACGACCGCATAAAACTCAAAGATGTATTTCTTGGTGCGTTGCCGTTTGCTTTTGTGATGTTACTGGTGTTGATCCTGCTGATTAAGTACCCGATTCTCAGCATAGGTATTCTCAATTAAAGCATTCAGGGGTTGGACTCCAACAACCCCATCAACCCTCATTCAGACTTTTAATACACCCATCTGATCTTCAAGCAATTGCATTACCTGCATGGCTGCTAAACCTTGTGCAAAGCTTGAGTTGGGTTCCCGACCATCCATGATGGCGCTGATGAATTCGCGATCGATCAATTCGATTCCGTTATTCGATACAGCCACATTCGATAAGTCGATGGGGTTTTCTTTACCATCGAAAAGATCGTCATATCGAGCCAGGTAGGTTCCGCTGTCGCCAATATAGCGAAAGAAAGAACCAAACGGTCCATCGTTGTTAAACGACAGCGAGAGTGTACAAAGTTTTCCAGTCGGTGTTTTAAGTCCAATAGTCATGTCCATTGCAATACCCAAATCGGGGTGTGCAGGCCCTTGCAGGCCTAGTACTTCGCTTGGTATTTCGCCTGTTTGGTAGAGAAACAAATCGATCGTATGGCAGGCGTGATGCCAGAGTAGGTGGTCAGTCCAGCTGCGGGCTTCACCTTTTGCATTGGTGTTGGTGCGTCGGAAGAAATAGGTTTGCGCATCCATTTGCTGAATATTAAATTCACCGGCATCAATACGTTGCTTGACCCACTGGTGTGACGGGTTAAAACGGCGTACGTGTCCGACCATGCCAATAACGCCGGTTTCTTTTTGTACGGCATCCATTTTTTCAGCATCAGCCAGACTGTCGGCCATGGGAATTTCAGAGAATGTATGTTTACCCGCTTTCATGGCCTGAACTGATTGTTCGCAGTGCATTTGAGTTGGGGTAGAAAGAATGACGGCATCGATATCCTGATTAAGGAAGTCTTCAAAATTATTGCATGCGTTGGGTATGTTACGCTCCGATGCAAGCGCTGATATTTTATCTTTATTTGGTCCAAAAACAGCCATAACCTGGGCGTCTTTAATGTTTGCCAACGCATCAAGGTGTTTTAATCCAAACGCACCGTAAGCGCCCGCTACTCCAATTTTTATCATGTTATCTGTTCTCCAAAATCATATGTCCGACGGCGGTGTTAGATGCCGGCACATGATAAAACCTGTGTATCTCTTCAACATTATCATTAAGCGCACCACGCATCACGTACCACATAACCAGCTCAATGCCTTCTGAGCCAGCTTCGCGCAAGTATTCAATATGTTCGATCATGCTGCCTTTTTCAGGCTCATTAACAAGCAAATTCATAAATCGCTCATCCCAACTCGAATTAATCAGGCCTGCTCGTTTGTGTTGCAGCTGATGGCTCATTCCTCCAGTACCAAATACACATACTTTAAGGTCGTCAGGAAAAGAATCGATTGCCTTACGAATGGATTTTCCGAGCGCATAGCATCGGGAACCGAGTGGTGCAGGGTATTGCACAACATTAACTGCTAATGGCACTACTGCACAAGGCCATGCTTCAGGCTGGCCAAAAAGCATGGTTAACGGCACGGTCAGTCCGTGGTCGACTTCCATTTCGTTCATGATGGTGATGTCGAAAGAATCCAGAATTAACGACTGCGCTATGTGCGCGGACATGGCCTGATGTCCTTTGACGATTGGCACAGGGCGGGGGCCCCAGCCTTCATCGGCAGGCGGATATTCAGCCGCGCAACCTAACGCAAAGGTAGGTATTACGGTTGCATCGAATGCTGTGCAGTGATCGTT
>CALIMV010000155.1 GCA_938045275.1 uncultured Granulosicoccaceae bacterium | reverse complement strand
ACTGGCCCACACGCACAAAGATCGAATTTAAAGATCAATTCTACAAATCAGGATACGACCCATGCCCTATGAAGCCGCCTCATCTGTACTCGAAAACGTACGCGTTCTGGATTTGACCCGTGTTCGCTCAGGTCCGACGGCGGTGCGACAACTAGCCGACTGGGGCGCTGATGTTATCAGGATCGAACAACCCGAAGCGTTGGAACCAGATGGTTCCTTGGGCGCTGCTCGCCACACTGCAGACTTTCAGAATCTTCAGCGTAACAAGCGAAGCATTACCCTGAACCTTAAAACCGATGAAGGAATGGCTTTATTTCGAAAGCTTTCAGTGACTGCAGATGTGATAGTTGAAAACTTTCGCCCTGACGTCAAGCACCGACTAGGCATTGATTACGCAACTCTATCGAAAACCAATCAGCGGCTCATCTTCGCGAGTATCTCAGGCTTTGGGCAAACCGGCCCGTATGCAAAACGTCCTGGATTTGATCAGGTGGCGCAAGGTATGGGAGGGCTTATGTCAATTACCGGTGTGCCGGGTGATGGGCCAATGCGTGTTGGCATCCCGATTGCTGATCTTTGCGCGGGGCATTTTTGTGCGCAAGGAATATTGCTCGCACTGTATGAACGCGAACGTTCGGGAAAGGGCCAGTGGCTTCATACTTCCTTGTTGCAGTCGATGATCGCGATGCTTGATTTTCAGGCTGCACGTTGGACGGTTAACAATGAGGTACCGGTGCAGGCGGGCAACAACCACCCGACAAGCATTCCAACCGGCGTTTTTCAAACCAAGGATGGTTATATCAATATTGCTGTAGCCGGCGAGGCCACCTGGGCACGATTCTGCAAGTCGATCAACAAAGGGCAATGGCAAGATCATCCCAACTTTAATAACGCGAAATTACGATCTGAAAATCGTGATCAGTTAAATGAACTTATCAATGAAGTCACTATAAGTAAAACCAGCGAAGCCTGGATTGACGCTTTTGGTGAGGCAGGTGTTCCGAGTGGCCCGATTTATACTATTGATAAAACCTTCGACGACCCTCAGGTCAAACACCTGGATATGTGCGGTACAGTGAACTCACCGGTGATGGGCGACATAGATTTAATTGCGCAACCTGTGGTTCTCGACAGAACACCCAGCAGCATAAAGGTCGCACCACCTGAACGAGGTAATGCGACTGAGGAAATTCTGCTAGAGCTTGGTGTTGATGACGAGGAATTCAGCAGAATGCGTGATCAGCAAATAATCTAGCGTCACGAATGGCGAGCGACCTTGTACACATTCCTGTACCGGCTCCGGTAGCTGGTCTCTTTTATTAGCGTCAAATATTAGCGTCAAAAGTTTCTGGTGCACTCTTGTTGATTCTAACCAACTGAAAAGTAAGCGTTTCGGATTTTTTCGTAGAAATTTAGTAACTTTATTTGCGCTCCTGCCTGATACTTATTGAGCACAAGGTGCATAGACATGCTGCATAAATTACTAATAAATCTGGAGAGACTAGATATGATCTTAAACAGGAGCGAAAAACGATCACGATTAGGCATAGAGGCTGGCAAACGACCAGGGCTGTACACTGTGATCAGAACCGCAATTGTCGGAATTTCTTTTACGTGTTTGCTCACTTTCCAGTCAGCGTTTGCTGATGGGCCACCGGATTTTTTTAAAAACTCATTGCCAGAACACGCTATTGAACAGATGATTGCAGGCTACGGTGCTTTTCAAGGCGAAGGCGCTGCTCTTGATGCACGCACTCGTGAACTGATTGCACTAGCCGTAGCTGCGCAAGTACCTTGCGTATACTGTGTCTATGCACACCGTAATAACGCCATAGCGGCAGGGGCCAGTGAAGCAGAACTGCGAGAAGCTGTTGCAGCAGGTGGGTTTGTAAGGTTGTGGAGTACTATGTTTCAAGGGGCTGAGATTGACTTTGAAGATTTTAAAGTAGAACACGATAAACTGCGAAGCGAACGCTAAACGGCGGGCTTATCGATTGCAAAAAGGCTGACGTCGCGAGGTCGATTGGAAATGTAGCCAACTCGCGGCGACACTACGACACCCGTTTTGTTTAACTGAGCTCGTTGTTATTCTATACCTGCTCGATTAAGCGATGTGATGAAGCGTTTTCTAACATCCGGATTAGAGAAGAATTCAGTTTTACTGGTTTTTTCCGCTGTCAGGAACGGGTGCCGTCGACGAACCATTATAGCTGCATCCTTTGCTGATTGCAGGTCACCGACTTCGACTAACGCGGCTGTCATGATTATATGTTGGAACAAGGAGTTTGGAGCTGTTTCAATCGTGCGTTCGATGGTTGCTATTGCATCTGCAGGTCTACCGGCAACGTAGTAGGCGGCGCACAAGTGTGATGCGGCCATCGTTGCGTCTGAATCATAACGCAGAACGAATTCAAGATGTTCGATGGCCTGTTTTGCCTTGCCATGCCATAAAAAAAGAAGTCCCTGTATTTCGTGTAGCGCAGGATCGTTTTGGTTAAAGGCAAATGCGCGATCAAGATAGTTTTGTGCTTTGCTGAATTGACCAGTGCGAATATTGACTTGAGCGAGCAACCCTAGTGAGCGTGCGTTCGCTCCAGCGAGCTCGATTGCGGTGCGGCCGAGTTCCATCGCTTTTTCTATTGAACGCTCGGGCCACTCGGTCCACCCGAATATTGCCTCTTCCAGATGCGTTTCACCAAGGCGAATGTAGGCGTCGACATAGTTTGGATCGAGCGATAGCGCTTTTTCGAAATGTGCACGCGCTGCAATATTTCCCTCGCGTGTTCGTTTAAGATGCTCTACGCGACCTAACAGAGATAACTGATAAGCTGCCATGTTGCTGGTTGGTTCGGTTCGAATAAAATCAGTTTCGATTTTAGTGAGTTTCACGGCCAAAGTAGTAACAATCTGTTTGGCAATACGGTCCTGCACACTAAATACGTCTTCCATTCGTTCGTCATAGCGATCTGACCAAAGTAGGTGGCCGTCTCGGGCATCTGTTAACCGAACTGCTACGCGAACCCTTTCATTGTTGTGTCGTACTGAACCGGCAATTAGATATCGAACACCAAATTCTTCGGCGATTGCTTTTTGGCTTGCGTCGTCGGCCGCACGACTTGCCACCGCCCGCCAGGACACTATCCCTAATTCAGAAAAGCGGCTTAACAATGCAATAATGTCTTCCGTTATTCCATCGCCAAAAGGGTCTGATGTGCCTTGGTTGCCAACATTTTCAAATGGAAGAATTGCCAAAGTTGGGCCTTTTTGCGGTAACGGCAACGCTTTGGATGACGATGATGGAGTCAACCATCTGTAGCCAAAGGCAATCAATAAAACTGCAACTACCAAAGTGCCGCTAATAAGCAAAGTAGATCTGTTTGTTTTCTTTTTTAATTGAGCATCTGATTTGGCATCTTTCGACAACGTCGTTGGACACGAATCATTGTTCAATGGTCTACTCTGTGTTGCCTTCTGGAATCCAAGCGGGCCGATAATTGGAGTGCCAGATTCGTCAGCCCCCAGAGATAGCCGGTAGCCGACTTTTGGGATAGTTTGTAACAACGCTCTGTGCTCTTTTCCCAAAACACGACGGATGTCGACAATACACTGCGTGATCGAATCATCAGTTACCGAAATACCCTGCCACACTTCTTTAAGGATTTTATCCTTGCCGACAACATTATTGGCATTTTCGAGCAGTAACAGGAATACCTGTAACGA
This sequence comes from uncultured Granulosicoccaceae bacterium, assembly GCA_938045275.1. GTDB lineage: Bacteria > Pseudomonadota > Gammaproteobacteria > Granulosicoccales > Granulosicoccaceae > Granulosicoccus. The sequence continues at coordinate 4,977 of CALIMV010000155.1, read as the reverse complement.
TTGTGATCGTAGTTTTACGTTTTGGCCATCCGGTCCCGTCAATGCATGCTGAGCCGAATCAAAAATGAATAGAGGGGTAGGTACCACGACCCCTGTATTATTGCGCGCCAGTTTCGAAATCCGTGCTGTTTCTTTTATATCCATATAAAGTCAGGCGATTCCAAAATAGTGGAATTGCTGCGTCGGCTATTTTGCTCGGACGCGCTGCACGAATTTTTGCCATGCACTGTTTGCTTTTTCAATGGTTGATTTGGGGTGGCGTGACATTTCATCACGAACTTCTGTACTGTAGTTAAGATAAAGTTCGTCGTCGATGATGAGCCAAGCTTGCGGGTCAATCGATGCCTTGCGGCCAATGGCCATGCCCTCCGCACAGTAACCGCCAAACCGTGGGGCATACTTATCTGGATTGGCTATAAACAGATTGAGGTGTTCTTCAGATGCGAACCGCCAGCGAGCATCTTGCCATCGAAATTCGTGTTTGGATTTACCCTTAACGGCTTTTCCCATAGTGAAATAGGCGACCGTGTCATAACCTTTGATAGCGATCGAACGCCAGTTTTTGTTGATATCTATATCAGATGCGTGTGCTGTAGCGACTAGCGAGTATATTAGCCCAAGCATCGCGAAACGTTTGACTAGATAAAGCAATTTTACAAGCCGGCAGCAGGAAACTGCATGCAGTAGATGCGTAAGTGGGATTGTTGGATTCTTTTCAGAAACACTGACTTGCACCGCGTTATATTGTTTAAAGTCCATATCGCGTATATCAGGTGTGATGAGTGTCGGAGCCTTTTACATTCAGCCTGGCCTCAAGTTACTGTCGATACCAGTTACATGTCAATACTGACCGGGCACTATTCGATTACGTTTTAAGATTCGATTACATTCTCGGCTTGATTTAACTGGCCTTTTTGTCTGTTGGGTGTTTAGTATGCGCATAGTCACTGTAGTTTATTTGTGTATTTTTGATGTGGAGGAACCAATTGATTACCGAAAAGAATAGTGGTCACGTGCCACGAACCGCACTTATCACAGGTTCCGGGAGAAACATTGGACGAGCCATTGCGATTGAGCTTGCCAAGCACGGCTACAACATCATTCTGAATGGCTCATCAGATCGTGCAGCGTGTGAGTCTGTTGCGCGTGAAATTGAATCGACTTGTTCCAACTTACTTATTGCAATGGGTGATGTTGGTGTTCGCGAAGACGCTATAGCCATTGCTGAACATGGCATCCAACAGTTTGGCCGAATTGATGTGTTGGTAAACAATGCTGCGATTCGCCCATCATTCGATCTAGTCAATGATGATGAAGCTGATTTTCATCGCATTATGGATATTAACTTTCACGCGGCATTGTGGCTATCGCGCGCATGCCTACCTGGCATGATTGATAATGGCTGGGGCCGAGTTATCAATTTTACCGGCATGAATGCACAACAAGGTTACACCGGAAAATCGGCGGTCAGCATTGCCAAACATGCAGCATGGGGGCTGACAAAATCCATAGCGAAGGAATATGGCAAGCATGGTGTTACTGCCAACATCATTTCCCCAGGAACCATCGTCGGTGATACCGAGTCAGGGCAATCAGACAGGCACGAATCCCTAAGACAGCAAAATCCGGCAGGCCGACTTGGTCAGCCGAAAGATATAGCAACGATGGTTAGTCACTTGATCAGCGATCATGCCGGGTTTGTCAATGGCCAACTGGTACAGATAAACGGCGGTGTTGTAGTCTAGTAATCAACTTGTATAACTAAAAACCGTTGCACTATCGCTTGCTGTGCCGCTTGTCATGCCGCTTGTCATACCGCTTGTCGTGCCGTTGGGTAAGTATGTAAAGGCGATTGCAAAATGGACTGCGCTTATGGCATGGTTGGTCTAGGACTTAACAGGGAAATAGTCATATGTTCAACTTATTCAGACGTAAACTCCTTCTGGCTGTTGCCTCCACCGGATTGGCTTGTTTAACAAGCATGTCCGCAGCACTGGCGGCTGAACCCATTGTCATCGGCATTCCGGCAGCGCAGTCCGGTCCTGTTGGCGTTGCTGATCATCAGGACTGGACCAACGGCGCTACCATGGCCATAGAAGAAATTAATGCCGATGGTGGTGTGTTGGGGAGACAGCTTGAAGCAAAGATAATCGATCTTGACATGATGACTCCGGAAGGAAATGTAGCCGGCATACAGGCATTAATAGAAGGTGGAGCGCATGCCATAGCCTCTGCATTTACTATTATTCCACAACCCGCAATGGATACCGCAGCCCCATCAGGAATTCCGTATGTGCATGGCAATACATCCTCAGTTAATGTAGATCTTTATCAAAGCGATAAAGAAAAGTATCGCAATATTTTCCAGTTGGATGTCCCTGAAGTCTGGTATGGCACCGGGTTTGTGCGTTTTTTAAGTGATATTAAAAAGTCAGGCGCATGGGAGCCCAAGAATAACAAGGTACATATTGTTCAAGGGCAGATTTCATACACACAACTCATCAGCGAAGCGACTCAGAAAGAAATCGCCAACACTAACGGTGAGTGGGAAGTGGCTGAGATAACAGACATTCAGTTTCCAGTGCAAGACTGGTCACCGGTGATACGAGCGCTGCAGGAGTCGGACGCTGCTGCCATCATGATCGATCACTGGGTGGCTGCAGAACTTGCGGCGTTTGCACAACAATACGCGTTCGATCCCGTGCCTGGTGCGATGGTGTACTTGCAATACGGTCCATCACAACCTGAGTTTCTTGATCTTGCACAGGGTGCAGGTGAAGGTATGGTGTGGGGTACTGTTTATGGCGTTTACGCGGATGAACAAGGTTCAGCATTTCGCGAAAAGTACCGCGAAAAATTTCCGGGTACGATGGGCATGGTTTATACCGGTGGTGGTTATGACGCGGTTCAGATACTCGCTCAAGCTTGGGAAAAAGTAGGCGACCCGGCAAAATTTGATGAAGTAGGGGATGCCATTCGTGCTATGGAATACCGCGGCATAAACGGTTTCTATAAAATTGATTCCGAAACCAATTCCGGCATCAGCTACCCGAATATGACCGACGACCCCGAGGCCGGGCAGGCGCATCTGTTTTTTCAAATACAGGATAATCAACACACCATAATTGCGCCGGAAGCATTTGCTGAGCAACCGTTTGTGAAAGCGCCGTGGATGAAATAAGCGTGCGGCATAAAACAGTTTGCACTTGCTCGTTGAATGATCAAAGCGCAGCTGCATCCGACTGATGCAGATTAATCATTGAACGCGCTCTTCAGTTGTGAGGCGGTCAGTTTGACACTGGCTGGCCGCCTTATCCTTGACCAGGTAAGTCTTAGTGTAAATCCGGGCGAAATTGTCGGCTTGGTTGGCCCAAACGGGGCCGGTAAAACTTCGCTGTTTGAAGTGTTATGTGGTCGTTATCAGTGCGATAGTGGGCGTGTCAACCTCCGCGGAAAAGATATCACCCGTCTGCCTTTTATAAAGCGAGCGCGAATTGGTCTGGGCCGAACGTATCAAAGTCCGGTAGTACCCTCGGCGCTGACTGTGGCAGAGACTTTTCGTGCAGCACGTAAAGCACGCCGCCCATACATGAGCCGTCACGATGCCGAGTGGGCTGCGCGACTGGCACACCTTCAAGTGCCATGGGACACGCCTGCTGCTGCTCTTGGTGCGTTTGATCGACGCAAGTTAATACTGGCTTGTCTGTTAATGCGTCGACCAGTCGTGCTGCTAATGGACGAACCGGCATCAGGATTAATCAATGCAGAAATTGATGAACTCGATGTCATCATAAGACGACTAGTGGATGAATATGGCATTGGCGTCATACTGATTGAACATCGGCTTGAACTGTTATCTGCAGTGGCAGACCATGCCGTCGTACTTGATCTGGGCCAGGTAATCGCCTCTGGAACGCCTGAGCAAGTATTTGCCAACACCAGCGTTAAGCAAGCTTATTTCGAGACAATCAATGTCTGAGCTGTTAAAAATAAATCAGCTTTCTGCAGGCTACGGCCCGTTGCGTGTGCTGCACGAAATAGATTTGACTGCGCACCGTGGTGAGCGTATTGGTCTGGTTGGTCTCAATGGGCACGGTAAAACAACGCTTATTCGCGCTATCACTCATATGGCTGGTTGGCAACAAGGGTCGATAACATTCGACGGTCAGGAAATTGGTGGCAATCGATCTTTGGGAGCCGGGCGACGAACTCCCCGGTTGGTCAGGATGGGTATCTCAGTAGCACCGCAGGGTGATGCAATTTTTCCGGGTTTGTCGGTTCGCAAGCATCTTGAGTGCGGTGCCCATACGAAAATTGCGTGGCAAGAACGGCGTAAACGAATTGCCCATATATTCGAGATTTTCCCCCCGCTAAAACCATTGCAACATAGTCTAGTAGGCAAATTATCCGGTGGTGAACGGCGAATGGTATCGATCGGACGAATGCTGATGACGGATGCAAAGTTATATCTGATCGATGAGCCTTCTCTGGGCCTTGCTCCGAAAATCTCCAATCGTGTAATGGCCGCGTTATGGGAACTGCCAGTTGAAGGGGCGATGATTATTGCCGAACAGAATGTCAGTTTGCTAGCTGGTCATGCCGATCGTATTGTCGGAATGCACGCTGGGCGCTTGCGCGGTGATGTTGGTCACGTGGAGCTCGGCTAATGGATTTGGGCCTGATTGTATATGCGCTAAACCTTTCTGCCATCTACGCACTCATGGCAATTGGCATATCCATTTTGTGGTCGAGTGTTGGCATGATCAATATGGCGCATGGTGCCACCTTTGCAGTTTCAGGATACGCCGCCTGGATAGTTACAGGTGCGCTTAAACCGGCTATAGCCGCAGCTTTTGGTAATACCGTGCTCGCCTCTTTTGTAATGGCCAGTGTGCTGGTGAGTACTGCGCTGGTGGCTGGCGCATTGTGCGGTTTGGTTATTTATGCTTTGGCATTTCTGCCCATACACGATAAACC
>CALIMV010000154.1 GCA_938045275.1 uncultured Granulosicoccaceae bacterium | reverse complement strand
CCTTATTCAATCGATAAGCATTCGTTTAAGGAATTGTAGGGGGCTTGTTTGCGGGAAGCTGTCGGAGCGGTGTACGCACCATAAACGTACACCGCATTTGCAACGGGCTTAGTTACTTTAAACTACACGGACCGTACATCTGAACGAGCATCTGAACGAGCATCTGAACGAGCATCTGAACGAGCATCTGAACGAGCATGGATTCTGGCCGTACATGGATCCGTTTTACCGCCATTCCGTTTTACCACTATTCCGTTTTACCACTATATAGAGTAATTACTAATTACTCAGTCGCGGCATCGATCATTTTCTTAAGCTCGCCACTCTCTGCGAGCTCGCACGTAATATCGCAGCCACCAACCAACTCACCTTTGATAAAAAGCTGAGGAAATGTTGGCCAATCGGATACTTTAGACAGGTTCTCGTGCACACCAACATCGGCGATAATATTGACGAACGCGAATTCTTTATTGCAATTTTTCAGCACTTCAACAGTACGAGCCGAGAATCCACACATTGGCATCTGAGGCGTACCCTTCATGTACAAAATGACAGGGTTATTACTGATTTGATCATTGATTCGTGCGATCGGATCGTTGATAGCATCGTTTTGTGTACTTGACATGATATTCTCCAGCCTGTTTGACCTGAATTATACGGTCAAACAGGCAGCCTATGTGCGAGTTACTGCTTGTGTAACTGTTTATGTGGCGGGTTATTTTGCGCTAAATCACGCACTCAAAGCGGCAAAGCGCTCCGACGTCCTTGCCCAATCAACCACTTCCAGCCAACCGTCGATGTAATCTGGACGCTTGTTTTGGTATTTCAAGTAGTAAGCGTGCTCCCATACGTCCAAAGCCAGAATAGGCGTTCCTTGCATATCAGCGACGGGCATAAGCGGATTGTCCTGGTTTGGCGTGGACGTAACCGCCAACTTGCCGTCTTTCATGATCAACCATGCGAAACCTGAACCAAAGCGTGTGATACCGGCCTGCTTCAATTGTTCTTTGAGTTTGTCCATTGAGCCAAATTCTGCATCAATTGCGCTACTCAGCGCCGAACTGGGCGCGCTGCCGCCATTACACATAGAATTCCAATACAAAATGTGATTGTAATACCCACCACCATTGTTGCGGATTGCAGGAGATGCGCTGGCATCTACCCCAGCCATAACCTCTTCAAGAGATTTGTCGGCATTGGGTGTGTCAGCAACGGCACCGGTGAAGTTATTGAAGTAGGTGCGGTGGTGACGGTCGTAGTGGATTTCCATGGTCATGGCGTCCACGTGGGGCTCCAGAGCGGTGAAATCGTAAGGTAAATCAGGAAATTCGAAAGCCATGTCTACTCCAGTAGAAATTGTAAGATTAGTATGATCACCGGGCGAATACGCTCGACTGACATCCCCTATGTTCTCACCCTGTCTTGACTGTTGGCAAGTACGCCCAACACTTATTCTCGTATTTAATTAGTCAAAAGGCCCACGTGACACTTCGCAAGCTTGGCTATACCTACGCCTTGTAATACTATCGGAAGTCCACTTTTATACGGTTTAGGGTTCCTGATGGACTATTTAATGTCGGCCTACGGCAGATTGCCAGTCAGCATGGCGCGTGGCGATGGCGTCAAATTGTGGGACGACCAGGGTCGCGAGTATCTAGATGCGTTATCCGGCATAGCCGTATGCGGGCTGGGCCATGCCAATAAAGCCATGGCAAATGCGCTCAGCGATCAGGTTAATTCCTTACTGCACATATCCAATTTGTATCGCGAACCAACTCAGGAGGCACTCGGTGAACGCCTGTGCAAGATCGCCGGAATGGACAAAGCCTTTTTCTGCAATTCTGGCGCTGAGGCCAATGAAGCCTGCATCAAAATTGCGCGCTTACACGGCCATGCGAAGAACATTCAAACACCCACAATCATCGTGACCGACACGGCTTTTCACGGACGTACACTCGCCACTATTGCTGCAACGGGTAATGAAAAAATTCAAACTGGGTTTGGACCACTGACACCAGGATTTGTCGTGGTTCCATACAATGATGTTTCTGCGATTAAAAAGTTAGTTTCAGAAAGAGACGATATCGTTGCGGTGATGCTGGAGCCTGTACAAGGCGAAGGTGGTATCAACGTACCTGCTGATAATTATCTTGATTCAGTGCGAGCAATATGCGATCAGCATGACCTGCTGTTGATGCTCGATGAAATTCAATCAGGCATGGGTCGTACCGGTAAGTGGTTTGCACATCAGCACACTAACGCCCAACCCGATGTTATGGCTGTAGCTAAAGCGCTGGGTAACGGTGTACCCATAGGTGCATGCCTTGCGCGGGGAAATGCTGCCTCGCTTATTCAACCCGGAAGTCATGGCACAACATTTGGCGGAAACCCATTAGCGAGTCGAGCCGGACTCACTGTCATTGAAGAGATGGAAAAACATGATCTGGTCAATCGCGCAGCGCAATTAGGTGATCGCATTAAAACGGGTCTGACCAATCGCTTGCACAATAGAAATGGTGTGGTTGAGGTGCGCGGCAAAGGCCTGATGATAGGCATTGAGCTCGACAGGGCTTGCGGCGAACTTGTTCAACAGGCCCTGGATGCAGGCCTGCTTATCAACGTTGCCTCGGGTAACGTTGTGCGGCTGTTGCCCCCACTGATTTTAAGCGACGAACAAGCTGACAAAATCAGCAACACCGTTAGTGACCTGATCATTAATTTGCTTGACGATACCGAATCAAAGTCTGATTCAATGCAAAACAAGACAACGACCTAGGCATGAGACACTTTTTATCCGTCGCTGATTTAAGCGGCGATGAGTTTCGCGCCATCATTAAACGTGGCAGTGAGTTTCGCAAGCAATTCGAAGCAGGAGAAAACCAGGCCCTGTTTCCGCGTAAAACGATGGCGATGATATTTGAAAAGTCGTCGACCCGAACACGCGTATCGTTCGAAGCCGGCATGGCACAGCTCGGTGGACACGCATTGTATCTGTCACCCGACGACACGCAACTGGGCCGTGGCGAACCGATGGAAGATACGGCTCGTGTGCTATCGCAAATGGTCGATATAGTCATGATCAGAACCTATTCTCATGAAGCGCTACAACGGTTTTGCAGTGCATCGAGCATACCCGTCATCAACGGGCTGTCCGACCTGTTCCACCCCTGCCAATTGTTGGCAGACATGCAAACCTACTTCGACTACCGTGGCGATATCAAGGGCAAAACGGTTGCCTGGATTGGTGATGGGAACAATGTCTGTAATTCGTTTATAAACACTGCCAAGTTACTCGACTTCAATTTGCGCATCGCCAGCCCCGTGGGCTACCTGCCCAATCAATCGTTATTGGACAATGCCGGTTCCCAGGTTACGTTGAGTACATCGGTAAATGAAGCGGTCGATAAAGCCGACTTGATCGTTACTGACGTCTGGTCCAGCATGGGGCACGAATCAGAGTCCAACAAACGCACTGTGGCATTTGCAGACTACAGCGTCACAAAAGCCCACCTGGACCTTGCCACTAAAGACGCCCTGTTTATGCACTGCCTGCCAGCACATCGTGGAGAAGAAGTCGATGCCAACGTTATCGATGGCGATCAGAGCGTAGTCTGGGACGAAGCCGGTAACCGCCTGCATGCACAAAAAGCCCTAATAGAGTTTCTGCTTATGTCGGCGAACAGCTAACTCGCGGGTCGGGTATTCCACCGTTCGTCTACAAACAACTCAAAACCTAATCCCGCCAGTAGGCATTTACAGCACCGTTTCAGCCCTGCAACCATGCAGTTAAATTGGCCATTCTGGCCTGCTGTTTGCTTTCTTTAGAAACGTTTCTTAGTAAAGAATTGGTGATCTCGTGAACACGTCAGCGCTTTCAGGCTGGACGAGCCTGTCAACTCGTAAAGTATTTGCTATTCATTTAACCCTTAGCTTGCTTATCTTCTCATCACTCGTGTTTGTCATGCTCAAGTGGTGGTTTCCTGGTGAGCTGTTTTTCTTGGACGGTGGCTGGCAAGGCTTAAAAATTGTTGCCTTAATCGACCTGGTTCTGGGTCCTATGCTAACGCTGGTGTTGTACAAGCCGGGGAAATCTAAAGTTTTGTTCGATATGTCTTGTGTAGCGGCTTTTCAAATCGCTGCTCTGGCATACGGGTTCTACGCAACTTATCATCAACGCACCGTTGCGGTTGTCTACGCAGATCGAAATTTCAATACGCTCTCGGCCGATGCTGCATCGATTGCAAAAGAAGAACTCATCAACCTCGAAGAAAGTCCACAATCGATAAAGGAAATAGACAAAGCATACCCGGCCATGTTGTTAACACCGGGTCCGGGGCCAGGAGAATTCGGTCAGTACGTATCAAAGCTCCTAAATGGGTATCCTGAACAGCATGAGCGGCTGGATTTATTTGTCAAACGCAGCCCTGAGCATGCAGAGACTATTTCAAAGTATGCCACCTCGCAGGAAGATCTTGAACTAACCGGCGCTGACAAAATCGTCGCTAAGGCGATTAAAAAAGGCAACTTCCAAACCGACGATATAGAAGTCCATCATTTTAAGGCGCGCTATGCAAAAGGACTGGTGTTGTTCAGTAAAAGCGAACAAAAAATACTCGACTATATTCCTGTGCCATGGGACGAATTAATCGCCAAAAAAGAGGCGGAGCTTGCCGATAAAGCAAACTCAAGTGCCACTGACCCAAGTAAATCAAACAACGATAGCAACACAGATAAGCCCGAAACTACCGGACCGGCTGCAGTAGCAGAATCACTTGAGCAATGACCACTGCTTGTCTTTATCAGAGAGTTGAACCGATTCGCGTATCGGCCAATCGATATTAACTAGAGGGTCGTTCCAGAGCACCCCTGCTTCTGATTCAGGTGCGTATCGAGCGGAAACCATGTAGTGCAATTCTGAGTCGTCCGACAGTACCTGATAGCCATGCGCAAAGCCTTCAGGTATGTACAACATTTTCTGGTTTGATTCAGTCAGTTCAACACCAAACCATTGCTGGAAGGTTGCCGAATCTGCTCGCATATCGACAACGGCATCAAACACCGAGCCCTTGGTGCAACGAACCAATTTAATCTCAGCATTGGGACTATGCTGATAATGCATACCGCGAGTAATACCTTTAAATTTGTTATAAGCAACGTTAGCCTGTACCCAATTGGTACACAAACCCTGCTTGCTAAATTCATCGACACAAAATACGCGAGCAAAGAAACCACGTTCATCTTCTCGTGGTTCTGGTTCTATTAAAAACAGATCGTCTAAAGGCGTACTTTGAAACTTCATAGGGCTATCTACAAGGCAAGCTTACTTTGCAAGTTCGGCGTCGCGTATCGCTGATGGTGGTGTGTATTTAAGCGAGAACAATAATGCATTGCTTTCGCCCGAGTTGGGTGCGGCACGACTTTTTTGTCGACGATAACGATACGAACCAGCCACGGTCCAGGCACGACTAAATCGCCAGATAAGTTTTGGTTCCAGGCTTAAGAATCGACGCGAGAACTCATCGTCACCCTCGGCATTTAAACCATCCGGCTCGTAAGCCCGAATGCGAAAGCTGAAATCGATTAATGGACCCAATTGACGTTCAAGATCGCCAATGACCTCCAACGACTCTACTTGAGAACCCACGTCGCTGGGTAATACGTCAACACCAAATTTGGCACTATAGCGCGTAACACCTGTGTTTTTTGACGCAGTGATATTGGCCAAATAGCCTGTACTTTCAGTCACCAACTCGTCTATCTGTTCTTGTGTTGGCGGAACCGTCGGTAAACCATCTTCATCATAAGCCCGACCTTCTTCATCAAAACCGACGGAATCAGAGAGAAGTAGCAATCTGGTGTCATCTGTTTTATTGGTGTAAACGCCCGCCTGCACTCCAACATTTAAAGTTGGTGTCAGTGCCCGATCGTAGCCTATCCTGAACTTAGCCGTATTTGAACGACGTTCGCGCTTTCTCTTACGTCGAATGTCTTTGTTGCCAGGGTCCGGATCAGTCTCTTCGAATGGGATGATAACACTGCTATCGGGTTCTACATTTGCGACAAAATCGCTGTAGCCGGCAAAAAACGAAATCGTTGTGATTGGCGATAACTTACTTTTAATACCGATATCTAAAGCGGTTTCCTGAAAATCATCGAGCTCATTGGCAACAGTAAAAAATCCGGTATCTTCAATGCTGATAGGGTCTGGTGGCGGCACCCCTAAATTTTCGGGGTTTAACGCAAACTGAGTTCGTAAGGCATCTTCTACAGAAGGTAACTCGTGCGTCACTGTTGTGAATGTCAGATCTGTTTCCAACGTGGTAAGACGCGTCAGGTTGTAGCGCCAATTCGGCGAAAGAACCAATCGTTCCCTGGCCACATTTTCATCTTGAGTCACACTGGCTCCGGTATCGGCGGCCACTGACGCCAGGTCGGTTAAATCAGCCGAGATATCCCGGCTGGGTGTATCAAACTTGTAGTTCAAACCGATACCGTATTCTGAGCGTGCTGTCGTAAATTGAGAGCTGAGAAAAGCAATCCTGTTGGAGTCCAGTTCATCACCTCTGGAGTCGCTATTGGTGATCAATCCGTCCACCCGCAGCAACCCCGCATACACGGCATTGGGTGCTTCTCTGCTAAGGCCAAGTGTGCCTACAACTCGTGTGGCTATGGTTTTGTCAGGGTTTTGGTGATCTATAGTGAAATTGTCGTCGAATCGTTGATCGATAGCGGCGGAAGGCTCAAAAACCCAGACATCAGCCAGTGACACGGTAGAAACGGCTAAGACCGACATTCCTGCGGCCAGGAATGAACAAAAATTTGTGCAAGGTCGATGCAGCGGCATATGCAGTGCTCAGACGTAAAATTGATTCGCCCTATGATACTGCAATTAAGGTGCTAACTTGGTGTAACGAATTAGGGCACAACCACGACATCGCCACTTTGCAGAATGATATTCTGCTCAAGTTGTCTGCCACGCTTAATATCGCGAAAATCGAAACTGTAAGTAACTTCCTTACCATCTTGCCGGCGTAACACCTGCATGTTGCGCTCGCTTGCGTACGGCGTGGTACCGCCAGCTAAGGTGAGTGCCTGTACCACGTCAACATATCGGCCCAGGGTAAACTGCCCAGGATTGTTAACCTCACCCAAAACGAAAACGGTGTAGCCGGAAATTTTATCAACCGATACCGTGACTTCAGCGTCGGGCACATAGCGTTGCAGGCGGGAACGAATTTCGTCCTGAACCTCCAGGGGTGTACGACCCGAAACCTGAATATCCCCAACCAGCGGAAACGACACGCCTCCATCAGGACGAACCAGCACTTTTCGATCAAGGTCCGGTTCTTTCCACACTGAAATATGCAGCACGTCTTCCGGCCCAATTCGATACTCAAGACCGTTGACCTGCTGTGCCATTAGCCCACCAGGGATGAGCAATACCAGTAACAGCAGCGCGCACCGCTTTGCTGCCATCAGGGCACAGATCGACGATTTTAAGTAGGTCATTATGTTGAGCTCCTGAATGTGTAAGACGCTGCAAACCACGCCAGCAACTTGCGTTTTTTAATTACCGCCAAAGTATAGCGGAGAATGCTGAATTTTAAGTATTCTGTGCCGTATCGTTTACAGACTCTTGCAACGGTTTAGACCCAATACTACAACCTATTGAACCTGCACCGTTGCAGTTGCAATGACTTCATCACGTAGAGTCGTTGAATCGTAGATAGTTCGGAACATGTCCACCTGATCTATTTCTTCAGATTCTGCGAAAAGTGACATTAAGGAACCAAACGCCAGCGGTTGGTAGCGTAGCTCGACCAGCGCTGAATAAGGCGCTTTGCCCGTTACATCGATCTCGTACGTCACCGTATCCTGGCCGTTGTTAAAATCGCTGTCAGTGGCTGCAAGGCCCGTAACAGCGACATCTTCGGGTACCGAATTTTTGTCGAATCCAGCCGGTGTCAATCGGTTGTCCTTCAAAAATTGGGTGGCAGCGAGTAACGAATGGGTTTGATTTCCAGCCGCATCGCCGGTAATGCCTTGATAAACCTGCACTTGAGTCGCCGACGTGATTCTATCGTAGTGAATTTCGTAGCTATCCGGGCTAGCATCTTCGGATACACCGACTATGCTGCCGTCCGGACGAATCAGCCCGTTCTCGTACACCAATTTTCCATCTGCATCGGTAACCAGCACGTGCAAATACACCCGTCGGCTGTGATACCCACTGGGTAATTTGTGGCCTGTAAGGTTGGTTAATTTAACATCCATTGTTAATTTGTTGTCGGCAAGCTGACTGTTCAGCAATTCCACGGTTGCTGAGGTTTTGAGGAACTGGCGATTGCGAGCAATCGATTCATCAAAATCTGCATCGCTGATGTCGCTGCTGACACCTAACTCGCTTTTAAAATTCTTGAGCATATCCTGCATTACTGTATTAGCACCAAGAAAGGTATGCTCGGCAAAGTCTGGCCGGGCTATGGTACCGCCGGCGTTGGCCAATGGCACCGGTTGATCGACTCTTGGCATGTGGCAACTCTGACAAGACGTAGGCTGCGAGCCTGCATCATCAAAAATGCTGTTTTCCCATTCGGTGTAAACCATTTGCTCAGCAAAATGCGTAACGCCCGGCACTGGCTGACCGTTCTCATCCACAGGTTCGGTTTTCAAATTGTGGCAGCTTCCGCAAGTATCCGAGCTGCTGATATGCGCGCCATACTCAGGGGTATACCCAGATTGTTGCCGCATATATCCCTGATCAGGATCGGTGTATTGTCCATAAGCTGGACGGTCTTGAAAATTTTCTTCAGGAAAAGCGTTGACCACCCAACCACCAGACATACCTTGATCGGTACCAAGGTTGCCATCATCGGCTATCTGATGACACAGCGTACAGCTAACCCCATCCATTGCATGATTGAACAATTCATTTGAATCATCCATGCTGTAAATGCCTTGTACAAAGTCGCCCGTTTCTTCTGACCCACTGTCGAACACTTGCAGCGCGATACCGTCTTTCTTTGCAATGTCGTTGGCCATTGGCGCATGACACCGCGTGCAGGTGTCGTTGATCTCTTCAGCCAGATTGGGAAAGCTATGCAGCTCAGAGGCAACCACAGCGTGCCAGTATGGATCACGCGTGGAGTTGGCCATCAGGCTGGTTTCCCACGCTCGCCCAATTGACACATCTCGAAAACCTGATTCGTCCTGTATAACCATGATTCGATCATCACCAACGTTTTGGTCGGTATGACATGCAGCGCAAACAACATTACCGGAATAGTGCGTGCTTTCAAACGCCGCATCAGCCTGTTTCAGATCAGGCGTTAGGCCACGAGCATCAGGCAGCACATCTATAATAGTAGGCGGCGTTTCAGCCGGGGTGTCGCTTCCAGAAGAACACGAAGTCAAAAACAAGCTTGCGTTTGCGACCAACACCACCAACGCCAGGTTTCGTAAATTGCCACTCATGTATTGTGCACCGTTCACATCCATTAACATCCGTTGTCGAACACCGTGAATGCTCAACAAAGTAATCAAAAACCGATTTCGGCTTTTCTTCCAATGGTTATTTATCGGCTGGACTGGCAAATGACTAAAGCTACCTAATCGGTAGACCCGGTAATCGATTCGCTAAAAGTCGGACGGTTCCAATATTGTGATGGTGTTCGCAAGGTTGTCAGCAACCCAAATGGTACCTGGGTAAGCATCATCGTCGCCTTGCACGGTTAAATCTAACGGGACACTACCAAGGTTTGTGGCTAGCTGCGATTTTGATGTCACTTTCGTACCAGCATCGTTCAGCTCAAGCCTGTAGATCGACTTGTTGAAGCTTGCAACCAGCAAATCACCTTTCATGGACCCTGCAAAATTACTGGCAGTGTACTCATCGAG
>CALIMV010000153.1 GCA_938045275.1 uncultured Granulosicoccaceae bacterium | reverse complement strand
GGCGCATGAGCTCACTACATGGTGCGCGCCACAACGGAATCCCGTTGTCTAAAGATCAAACCACATTTGTTGAACTACTGAGGGATGCCAGTTATCAAACGGCATTGATTGGTAAATCGCATTTACAAAGCTTCACCGGGCTTCCAGCAACAAATACGTTTCAGGCTGAGCCCGGTAAGACGCAACCCTCTGCTCATCTGCGCGACGCCTTCAAAAATAACAGGCACAGTAAAGAGTACGACCTTGAATTGAGTGGTGATTGGTCGGAGCCTTTAGCGAATAGAATTGACGACCACTTTTACGGCTTTGATCACGTAGAGGTGACTGCCGATCATGCAGATTTAGCATGTGGTGACTACCTGTTGTGGGCGCGAGCGCAACGAAGCGATTTTGATCAGCTGGTTGGGCCTGAAAATGCTATAAGGGATAATCGGATAAGTGCACCGCAGGCGTGGAGAACGTCAGTGCCTGAAGAGCTTTATTCAACCAGCTGGATCGCAGAGCGTTCCACAGAGTGGCTGAGTACACAGGCAACGAGTGATCAGCCATTTTTTATGCAGGTGTCTTTTCCCGACCCGCATCATCCGTTTACCCCACCGGGTAAATATTGGGATATGTATAACCCGGATGACATTGAGCTGCCAGACTCCTTCGATAAGGGTACTTTGCCACCTATTTTTGCCATGCAAGAGGCCATGCTAAACGGAAGTGATGCTCGCGATAACCAGAATCCCTTTGCAGTAACAGCAGATGAGGCCCAAACAATCACGGCATTAACCTATGGCATGATAACGATGATAGATGATGCGATTGGTAGGGTATTAGCGAAGCTGGATGAACTGAAACTAAGAGACAATACCATTGTCATTTTTACATCTGACCACGGCGACTATATGGGTGATCATGGTCTGATGCTAAAACTATTATTGCATTACCAGGGACTCATTCGCGTGCCGTTTATTTGGAACGAGCGCGGCACGGATTACGCCAATAGTATTGATACAGGCTTATCATCCTCTATTGATATTGCTGCCACAGTGTTAGCGAAAGCGGGTATTCAAGCGTACAACGGCATACAAGGGCGGGACTTGTTCACCGCAGATGCGCCACAGGGCATTATTGTTGAAGAAGACAGCCAACGGACCATGACAGGATTTGATCGCCCGCAGCGGGTACGTACATTGGTTACCGAACGCTACCGATTGTCACTAAGGCAAGGGGAGGATTGGCATGAGTTATATGATCTGCACAATGACCCTGGGGAGATGCAAAACTTATTTGATGAACCGGGATTTGGCAGTATTAGAGGCGATATGACTGAGTTAATGTTAAAGCGCTTGATTGAGCTGCAAGATACATCACCGTTACCAGCATATCGGGCTTAAGGTGTTTTTTGTGTTGTTCTGATGGTTCAGACTTGTGTATTGATATGATAAAAGTACAAAGTCACAGTGCAAGCCTTGTCGCACATAACCCTGAATATACTAGTAGACATAGGCAGGTCAAGAGCGGTGTCAAATTATTCGCGAATCGAACGGTTAAACGCAGATGTTCAATTAAGTACTAAACCGGCGGTATAAATCGTTGGCGGTGGAAGTTGCATAGGCGTTAATGCGGTACGCACACTCGCAGAAAAAGGCTACAATACCGCTGTTACGTTTTCCTGTTACCGACTATGTAAAAACAACAGTCTGGTTTGATTGTGAACGAATCAATCATACCGCTGTTCCATCTCTCTTAATAACAACGATGCAGACTAACGCCGATACAGACTTTGATCAGTTAATAACGGCTCCAATGAAGCGAACAATACGATGAGTGCAGCCTCAGCAAAACACACGCCTTTACACGATTTGCATGTTGAAATGGGCGCGAAAATGGTTGATTTCGCAGGTTGGTCAATGCCCATGCAGTACGCCAACGGCATTATATCGGAACATAATCAATGTCGAGATCGCGCGGCATTGTTTGATGTTTCACACATGGGGCAGATCGAACTTCGGGGCGCCGATGTATCTGCAAAACTGCAGAGATTGGTACCCGCTGATATTACATCACTGGAAAAAGGGAAAGCGCGTTACACCCAGTTTACCAATGAACTCGGCGGTATTTTGGATGATCTCATTGTGACTAATGCAGGCGACCATCTGTTTTTGGTTGTTAATGCATCAATGTGTGCACAAGACATCTTGCACATGCAACAGCAGCTCAAAGACATTGAACTCGTGGAAAGAACAGACCGTGCCTTGCTCGCCATTCAAGGTCCAGATTCCGCAGCGGTTGTTGCCAACATGTTCCCAACCATTGAGAGCCTCAAGTTTATGGAGTCGAAGGAGGTGGCGCTGTCGGGAGTCACTTGTCGAGTTTCAAGAATGGGTTATACCGGCGAAGATGGGTTTGAAATTTCCATTCCTTCAAGTCAGGCCCAAACGATTGCACGATCTTTATTGGCAAATGAAAAATGTGAATTAGCCGGACTAGGCGCACGTGACACCTTAAGATTGGAAGCTGGTCTTTGCTTGTACGGAAACGATATTGATAATGAGACAACGCCGGTAGAAGCTTCGCTACTTTGGTCAATCCAGAAACGCCGACGAGAGGAGGGTGGTTTTATTGGAGCGGACCGCATACTCGATGACATTGAAAACGGTGTTAAACGCAAACTCGTCGGTATCAAGCCCAATGGTCGTGCACCTGCGCGTCGGGGTGCACAAATTGAAGATCTTGATGGCAATCAAATTGGTTCGATAACATCTGGTGGTTTTGGACCTACAGTTGGCTCACCCGTCGCAATGGGTTACGTGTCTACAGCATTCTCGGAAAAGGGCACGGCTGTGAATATTAATATTCGGGGAAAATCTCTGCCTGCAGAAATTGCACCCCTTCCTTTCGTTACAGCCAACTATAAACGCTGAAACGGCAGAGAAAACAGGATCAGAAAATATACGATAGATCATGACTCGATTAGGTTGCAAGAGAGCGTTGCAACCTACGGAACTATTGATCGATTAACGCTCTCAAATAAAGCCGAAATGTCTGGCCTGATTAGCAGTAAGGCCCGCTCGGCATTAGTTAGTAAAGGAGAAGATTGATGAAGTACGAATCGACAGGTTACAAGGTTTACGATTTTACCAATAAAAGGCATATCGGACCCAGCTTGGAAGAAATAGAGCAAATGCTGGCTGCCGTGGGACATACTACCATCCATGGTTTCATCGACTCCGTTGTACCGTCCAGCATTCGTCAAAAGGAGCCGTTGGATTTTGGTAGCGGTATGACTGAACGTGATGCACTGCATCAATTGAAAACTGTCGCGTGTAAAAACAAAGTGCTTACTTCGTTGATTGGCCAAGGCTATTACGGGACAACTACGCCAGCCCCTATTCTTAGAAACGTAATGGAGAACCCGGCGTGGTACACAGCTTATACACCGTATCAACCTGAAATATCTCAAGGTCGGCTTGAGGCACTAATCAATTTCCAGACAATGGTGTCCGATTTAACCGGATTAGACATTGCAAATGCTTCGTTGTTAGATGAATCAACTTCGGCTGCTGAAGCCATGACAATGGCAAATCGGGTTGCCAAGTCTAAATCGAAAGCCTTTTTTGTTGACCGGAATTGTCATCCTCAGAATATTGCTGTGATCAAAACCCGTGCTGAGCCTCTGGGTATCGAGATACTCTTAGGAGCACCGGAAGATCTTGATCCAAGTTCTGTATTTGGCGCGATATTCCAATACCCAAATACTTATGGTCATGTTCATGATTTTACTGATCTCATTTTGTCTTTGCATGAGAACAAGGCACTCGCCATTGTTGCTGCAGATCCGTTGGCATTATCACTTTTAAAATCACCTGGTGAGATGGGTGCGGACATAGCTATTGGTTCTACACAACGATTTGGTGTACCAATGGGGTACGGTGGTCCACACGCAGCCTACATAGCGACTAAGGATGCTTACAAGCGTAGTTTGCCAGGACGATTAATCGGCGTTTCCATTGATAGCCGAGGCAATCAGGCTTATCGATTGGCATTGCAGACACGTGAACAACATATACGTCGAGAAAAAGCCAATTCAAATGTCTGTACGGCACAAGCTTTGTTGGCAGTCATGGCTTCACTGTATGCGGTGTATCACGGACCAGATGGTATTAAAGCGATCGCAGAGTCTGTGCACCGCAAAACCGTAAGGCTTGCAAAAGGTCTCGAAGAAAATGGGTTTACTGTAGAGCAGGATGTTTTTTTTGACACGATCACTACCGATGTAGGTACTCAACAAGCTGAGATAATGGATCTGGCTGTGAAGAATGGCGTTAATCTGAGAAAAATTGGTGATTCCAGAATTGGCATTAGTTTAGATGAACAGACGCGACCAGAAACTATTGAGGCAGTGTGGCGTTCATTCAGTATCGACAGAAAAGACAACAGTGTTGCGGTACGAGAATATCGATTGCCGGAATCGCTGCTACGAAAAAGCGAAATATTAACGCATCCGGTTTTTCATCAAAATCGATCTGAGACGGAATTTACCCGTTATGTGCGCCGGCTGTCGGATCGTGATTTAGCGTTAGACAGAGCAATGATTCCACTCGGTTCGTGCACAATGAAACTCAATGCAACTGTGGAAATGATTCCGGTAACCTGGCCGGAATTTGGCAATTTGCATCCTTTTGTACCAAGCGATCAAGCTCAAGGGTATACCGAGATGATTAGCGACTTGAATGAAAAGTTGTGTCAGATCACAGGCTATGACGCAATTTCTCAGCAACCCAATTCAGGCGCGCAGGGAGAATATGCTGGATTGCTAACCATTCGCAGCTATCACAAATCAAGAAATGACGAACACCGAAATGTGTGTTTAATTCCGATGTCGGCTCACGGCACAAATCCGGCTTCCGCACAAATGGTGGGTTGGAAAGTGGTGCCCATATTGGCTGACAAAAATGGAAACATTGACATTGACGACTTTCGTGAAAAAGCATCTAAGCATGCTGACTCGCTTGCCGCATGTATGATCACCTATCCTTCAACGCACGGTGTCTTTGAAGAAACTGTGCAACAGGTTTGCGATATAACCCATCAATATGGCGGACAAGTCTATATCGACGGGGCAAATATGAATGCCATGGTTGGTCTTTCCAAACCCGGATCAATCGGTGGTGACGTTAGTCACCTTAATCTGCATAAAACATTTTGTATTCCCCATGGCGGTGGCGGACCTGGTATGGGCCCGATCGGCGTTAAGTCGCACTTGATCGAACACCTTCCCGGACATCCCGCATTAGGAACTGATGTGGGCCCAGTATCTGCTGCGCCATTTGGGTCGCCATCAATACTACCGGTGAGTTGGGCGTACATACTTTTAATGGGTGGCAGTGGTTTAACACAAGCAACCAAAATAGCCATACTGAATGCGAACTACATGGCTGAGCGTCTAAAAAACTATTTCCCTACTTTATATGTGTCGGCGTCAGGTCGCGTTGCGCATGAGTGCATACTCGATACTCGCCCACTTGCCGAGAGTGCTGGCGTTAGCGTAGACGATATTGCCAAGCGCCTTATTGACTATGGTTTCCATGCGCCGACAATGAGTTGGCCGGTAGCCGGAACGCTGATGGCAGAGCCTACCGAATCAGAATCAAAAGCAGAAATTGATCGGTTTATAGATGCCATGATATCGATTCACGGTGAAGCAATGGATATTGTTGAAGGGCGCATCGATGCAGAAAATAACCCGCTAAAAAATGCTCCGCATACCACCTCAGACTTAGTGGGGGAGTGGGATAGGCCTTACACAAGAAAGCAAGCTTGCTTCCCGGTTGCGGGGTTGGAAAATAACAAGTACTGGGCACCAGTGAATCGAATCGATAACGCTTATGGAGATAGAAATGTCGTTTGTACATGCCCGCCCATCGAAGCGTACATCGAAAACGATGAAAAACTACCTGCTTAGCTTGTTAATGATGTAGCAGGGATGTCGACAATTCACGTTCTGAAGACATCACCAACCGGAAACGGAATGCTGCCTGCAACGCGAGCTTTATTGAACTCTCGAAGTCTGGCGAACACATCAACACCAAGTTGACGCCAGGCATCGAGAAGATCAACCATAACCCAGTTTTCGCGAATCAGTCCGTTTTCAATGCGCCAGAAATCCAGTGAGCGCATAGTGATCTTTTTACCGGTAGGTGCAATGCCCATCCAACCATCGTGGGTAACAGTCTGGATCATGTTGGGCCATCCGGTGACAGCCACATAATCACCATCGCCAAAAAAATGGTAAGTCACCTTTTCGCGTTCAAGCCCCCGGTCGGGCATGGCGTTCAAAAAAGGGATCTGATGCCAGTTGCGAAAACCCGCAATGCCGCGACCGGTGCCAATGCCAGACGGTCCGTACCAGCTCATCCGCGGATGCCAGAACCGCTCCATCTCCATCACCTCCGGTCCGCCCTGCGATGGGTGTTTTTTCATGTGTTCCAGCATGTTGACGACGTGTTCACAGGCACGCTCTGACCGCGTTTTATCGTAAGGGCCTTGCACTAATCCGTCGTTGGTTGCCGGACCGGGCACATGCCACTCCCGACCCAGGCTCGGCGCCATCGGCCAGGCATCGGCTTGCATCATTACCTCGGGTATATCCCATAGCGCCTGGATTTCGACAACCTTACCTTGGACAATGCGATAGAACTCGTGAAACCGCATGTGTAACATGTGGCCAGTTGGTGGTATGTCTAACCACGGAGCGATGAATGTGCCTGTGTAAAAACCGCCACAGCCAACCCAGTTGTCGCCGTGTTCGGTAGGGCCGGCAATAACAATATAGTCGCGCCGCTCAAGATCCGGTATTGCTTGGTAAAGCGGTGCGTAGGCGTTGTCGTATAGTTCTGTCGGTCCGGTCATGTCGCCAAGCGGGTGTGCCATGTGAATCTGCGCATCCACCGCGATGACTTTCTTAAGTTGGGTGCGCACGCAGGCTTCGTCAAAGTCATACATGGCTGCGCGAAGTGGTGCAATCACTGCCTTGTTACTGGTCGCAGTGTCCGTGGTTAAGTTATTCATATTTTCTGTATTTTGCACACCTGTGCATTATGGTAAGTTGGGTAGTCGGAATTTGGCAAGAATTATTCGTGGCATGTGTCCCTGCTAAAGCAAATGGATGACGACCTGCTTTTGAAAACTCTCATTGTCGAAATCCAAAAATACATGCCGCTGCGAGTTTTAATGCGAGTTTTAATCTGGAGCCGAATCGGCAACAGCACAGTGAATGAGCTAGAGCATTTTAAAAAATGACTGACCCTCACATAACATTGAAGATAAAAAATGAGTAAATTGGCAGAGGTAAAGGGTGTTGTATTACAGCATTATCAACAGCTGGATAACGCCAAACCTGCAGCGCTTGCCGATGCTCTTGCCAGCAACACTCACCCTGCTTGTCGGTTTCAATTTGTTCATCCCTTTAACGAGGTGGTTGGTGCGGAGCAGGCGGCACAAGTGTTCTGGACACCACTCAGAGCGTCTTTTGCACCGCTTCAACGCAGACAAGATATTTTTTTCGCAGGCGACAACGACTTGGTTAGCACCGAGTCCAGCTGGGTAGTGTCAATGGGTCATCTGCTCGGTTTATTTCAAGCACCGTTTCTAGGCATCCGGCCGACCGGTAAAGCAGTGATGTTGCGCTATGCAGAGTTCAATTGCGTCGCCGACGGTTTAATCTGCGAGTCAACCTTGTTTCTGGACATCATGAACATGATGGCGCAAGTGCAAGCTGAAGTGCTGCCCCCTTCGACTGCCGCTACTATGGTCACACCAGGGCCACGAACTCATGACGGGTTGTTGTTCGAAGATC
>CALIMV010000152.1 GCA_938045275.1 uncultured Granulosicoccaceae bacterium | reverse complement strand
CCGAACTCTTCGGCGAACACAATCGCATTGAAAACGCAAACTTGTCGTTAACCCTGGATGAATTTCTAACCCGCCTTGATCACCATTGCACGCACGTGGCCACAGGTTACGCTGAATACCTGCAATTACGCCATGACATTGCCAGTGATGCACGCGATGAACTGCGTTTAGATGAATTCAAACCAAAGCCGCTGAGCTCATTCGTTAGAAACAAATTAATCAATGATGCTTATCTGCCACTCATTGGCGACAACCTCGCCAAGCAGATCGGTACCGTTGGTGAAAACAAGCGTTCAGATTTAAACGGTTTACTGATGATGATCTCGCCGCCGGGTTACGGCAAAACCACCTTGATGGAGTACGTGGCCAGCCGCATGGGCATGACGTTCATGAAAATAAACTGCCCGTCTTTAAGCCATGATGTGGCATCACTGGACCCGGCCACAGCACCCGATGCCACCGCCGCTCAGGAACTTAAAAAACTGAACCTTGCCCTGGAGATGGGCGATAACGTGATGTTGTATCTGGATGATATTCAACACACCGGGTCGGAGTTTCTGCAAAAGTTTATCTCCTTGTGCGACTCAACCAGACGCATAGACGGCATCTGGAAAGGCCGTACCAAAACCTACGATATGCGCGGGCGTAAATTCTGTGTGGTCATGGCCGGTAACCCGTACACCGAATCGGGTGAAACCTTCAAGATTCCCGACATGCTGGCCAACCGTGCCGACATTTACAACCTCGGTGATGTGCTGAGCGGTAAAGAGACGCAATTTGAGCTGAGCTATATTGAGAACTGTTTAAGTTCCAACGCTGTACTGGCGCCATTGGCCACACGCGACATGAACGATGTGTACAAGCTGATCGACATTGCCAGAGGTAAAAATATTCCGACAACCGATTTATCGCATGCGTACAGCTCGGCTGAAATCAACGAAATTACCAGCGTACTGAAACGCCTGTTCACGGTCCAGGACACGGTACTGAAAGTCAATCAACAGTACATTGCATCGGCGGCACAGGAAGACAAATACCGCATAGAGCCTCGCTTTCTGTTGCAAGGCAGTTACAGAAACATGAACAAGCTGGCAGAGAAAATCTCGGCCGTGATGAACGATGAAGAACTCGATGAGCTGATTAACGATCACTACCGGGGCGAGGCACAGCTGTTAACCCAAGGCACTGAAGCCAACCTGCTGATGCTGAAATCCCTACGATCAAAACTCAGTGACGAAGATACGCAACGGTGGGAAGAAATCAAGCAGGACTTTTTACGAAACAAAGCCATGGGTGGCGACAGCTCAGATGCAGGGCAACGCATTGTTGCGCAACTGGTGGACCTGGTTGATGGCGTTGGTGCGCTTGGCGAGTCGATGAAACCCAACGGTGAGCTCGAAGCACATTTGAAGCAACAAACGCAAACCGTTGAAGCGCAAATGAAGCATCACACAGAATCTACCCAGGCACAAATGAAGCAGCAGGCCGAATCGGCCAAAGCGCTACGTGCATCGCTGGAAGCGATTAATGAGTCAGTGAGCCAACAAAAACGCTCGCACATCTCTATAACCAATACGCCATCGGCTGAGTTTGCGCAGGTTTTACAAACCCTGAGTCAAACGATAGATAGCACACTGTTTCCATTGGTGCGCAGCATGGACAATCGCATTGCACAGGATGTAAAAGCGCACAGTGAACTAAAACAGCTTGCCGATGAAGTCGCGGCATTAAAACAACAAGCCGGTTTACGCTAACCAATGGCTCGACCGTGCGAACCCTCTGAGCTTACCGCCAGCATTGTTGTTGAATGTTCTGTACAACAATGCTGGGACTTGTACATCGACAACACCCAGGTCGCAACCTGGGCACCCGCTGTCACACACGTGGAGTGTGACCAGGCTTTACTGTCTATTAATTCGTTTAGAAAGAGCAGCATTAACGTTGATGGCAAGTCAGGTCACACGGTAGAGCAATGCACCGTGTTCGAGCCGTTGAAGCGCATAGAATTCAATGTTGTGGAAGAGACTTTCGGTTTCGCTCATATGCTGAACAGCTATGGATTCGGTATAAGCTTTGACACCGAAGGTGAGCACACACTGCTGGTGATGACTACGCGCTATGTGCCAAAGAAAATCTTCGCGTCGCTAATGACATCAAAAGCCACACAACAACAACTGATCGATTTAATGAACAACGCACTAACGGGTTTTAGGCAATACGCACAACAAAGCTCAACAACTACGTAACACCTGACCTTTGCCACAGTGCCTATGCGGCGAAAGCGCACTGCGCACTTGACTCCGTATGTTTACCAAACCAACCGACACTATCAAATGGAGTACTCGTACACACTACGTAATAGAGTCAGTGTCAGGGCTGTTACTTGTACCGCTATACTATTGGCTAAGATTCGAAAACAAAGGATGACACAGTACTTAAACTTGACGACATAAGATTGTTTCAACAACCAAATATGATAGCCTGCTGCAGTTCTCAACAATCAATGAGCAATATGGACATGCCAAGCGTATTTTCAAAATCCTTTCTATATAAAATTTTCACTTACACCGTTGTTACCGCGAGCCTTGCAGCCTGTGGCGGTGGCAGTAGTGGTGGCGGGGGCGGCGGTACCGCCGTTAACAACGCCAATGGTTTACTCGATGAAGCGCAAGGCTGCGCTTATTTACTAGGCGCACCGTTTAACATTTCGGCAGCCGAACTGAATCAACTGGGTTGCGCCTACGTTGACGCAAATGGAAACACCGCTTATTGGCAAGGCACAGAAGGTAACTTCGGGCCTGATTCGGCGCCAGACTTTAACGATGATGAAGACCTCACTAATGGCGTGGCTGGCACCGACACCACTTCTGGAATCGTAGATCAAGTTGCCCCAACCACAGATTTAAACACCGGCGGTACATCCACTTCTGGCATCGTAGATCAGACTGACCCAACCACAGATACAAACACCGGCGGCACATCCACTTCCGGTATAACAACTGGACCCGTTGACGACGGCACTAATGTGCCAGACAGTACTGTGGTGACAAACGCCCAACCGTTAACACCTGAACTACTTGATAACGGTACAGGAGCGATTTACTCACAAGCCGTAAATTCAGCATTGTTGTCTGGTGCAGTTGTGGGTACTGGAGAACAACTCAACAGTAACCTGTATAAATCCATTGGGCTTACAACGCTGAACATGCCAATCGATATGGAGATATTACACGCGCTAGTGCATGACAATGGGTTCGATAGCGCCTACATGATTATGCATTTACGCAATAACGGTAGCGACGTTCGTTGCTTTGTGAATCACGGTGAAACTGAAGCCTATAATGCAGCCGGCAATGTTATCGCCACCGGTCTGCTTGAATTTGGATACATCGATGGCTCTTTGGGCATAACTGCCGGCGGTACTTATACAGATACTTGCGTAGCACCAGGTGAAATCGTGTACATTTCTCAGCTGTTCAGTAACGATGTAACGCTGGACGAAATTGTCAGCGTTCAAGTGTCCGATCTTGAGTTCTCAGCCGATTCGAGAGTTGCCGACTTAGCCGTTAAGCCAATCAGTTACACCGTTGACGTTGATGGCGTTAATGTATTGGTCGCTAATCAATCATCACAAACAATAGAAATTTCGACCAGCAATCTATTCCTATTGACTGATGAGGGAGTACCGGTTTATTACGATCTTGAGTTCCATGACGATGTCTTGCTGCCAGGCGCAGAAACAGTGCTTACCTATCGGACTCGTTTCATAGGGTCGTCAACCAACATCAGAGTAATACTTGACTACAGCCCCGTCGAGTAACAAGTCCCGGTAAGTATCAAGACAGACTGTGCCGTACCACTGCGTTTAAGTGATTCGGCACAGTCATCCACCGGCGTGTACTGATCGCCGTTTTCAGCCAATTCCGTGCTTTACCTATTAAGCTAGAATGCCAACAAATCCAGAATCTTACTGATCGGTGCAGCCACACCACCGGGTAACTGTTCACCGTTGTACCAAACATAACGATCTGTTTCTAATACAAGGTTGCTCGCACCTGCCTTTACACTGAGCTCTTGTGCATCTATGTCGAGATGGTAGTGACTGAACGTATGTCGAAACTGTGCAATGCTCGTGGCCTCACTAACCGCATTTAAACAGGCTGCATTGAGCCATTGCGCCAATTCCACTTCACCCAATTCAGGCAAACTCCATAACCCGCCCCATATACCAGTCGGTGGGCGTTGAACCAACAACACGTGATTTTGTGTATTACGCAACACCAGCATGCAAGTACGCTTTACCGGAATCACTTTCTTTGGTTTCTTGCCGGGATAATTCAGTTGCGCGCTTGTTAAGTTGGCCTGACATTGTTTCGCTAACGGGCAAAGCGAACACTGCGGTTTGGTTCGAGAACAAATCGATGCGCCCAAATCCATCATGGCTTGATTGAACGGGCCGGTGTGTGTTGCCGGCGTGACTTGTTCTGAGTAGTCCCATAGCTCATCCAATACGGGCTTTTTTCCGGGCCAACCATCAACAGCAAAGTAACGGGCCAGTACCCGTTTTACATTGCCATCAAGGATGGCCTGATGTTGCCCGCCAGATAAACTCAGAATAGCGCCAGCGGTTGAACGACCAATGCCTGGCAAATCTTGTAACGCATCCAGCGTGTTTGGTAACACACCATTATGTTCATCAAGCACACGCACGGCGCTGCGATGCAGGTTTCTTGCACGGGCGTAGTACCCAAGCCCGGACCAGTGCGCCAGCACGTCATCTATTGGTGCCGTTGCCAGCGCTTCAAGGTTTGGAAAACGCTGCATAAAACGTTTGAAATAAGGAATGGCAGTGGCAACCTGGGTTTGTTGCAACATGATTTCTGATACCCAGACACGATACGGCGTTGGGTTTTGCTGCCACGGCAAGTGCTTACGACCGTGCTCGTCAAACCAGGTAAGCACTTGTTTGGCAAATTTGTCGCGGTGTCGTTTTGTTAGCGCTGGCATGTTGGTGCGCAGTCTACACCGGTTGGCTAGCACTCGTCACTTGTCACTCGCTCATCGGCGAGTTCGCAGCTCTATTTGAAAAGACTGTTCAGCTTGTCTTTTATTTGATCTTTGCCTTGGTTAAGTGCTTCATCCGCTTTTTCTTGAACCTCGGCTTGTTGCGCATTTAACTGCTCTTGTAACTTGGCTTTTTCTGCATTGAGCCGTTCCTCGGCTTTTTGCTTTTCAGCATCCAGCCTTGCACGGGCTTTTGCTTCTTCGGCCGCCAACCTTTCCTGAGCTTGCTGCTTTAACTTATCGGCCTCCGCTTTGGCACGGGCTTCTACCTGACCTTTGATGTTGCTGGCAATGTTGTCTTTTAACCCGTTGAGAATCACGCCGGCAAAATTGGCTGACAATTCGTCAAAGCTGCCACGAATGGGTATATCAAGCTTGACTCCTTTAAGCGCTTCCAGATCTTTACCACCCTGACCTTCTACGCTGCCTGTAATGAGCGTTGTCATGGTGTAGTCGACCTGTTCACCCGGCAGGTCAACCTGCCCTTCTCCACCAAGGCGTAATAGCGGAGAACGCATATCGAGATCGTTTGATTGCATGACGCCGTTAGTGAACTGGCCACTGACAGACAACGCAGAAAAATCGGTTTTCACGTTGGCTTGTTCTTCTGACAACGACTGTCCACTCAACGCAGCCTTTGCACGACGAATCTGATAACCGATATTGACACCGTTAATGGAACCATCGTTAAACGCGGTATTAAAATCACCGTTCAGTCCGGCGGTTAACGCATTCACGCTATTACCTGTAGTTGTGATATTGGCGGCAAACTGCCCTTTACCTGTCAAGAACGATTTTTTCTGCAGCAGATCAACCAACAGAGGGTCGGCTTCAATACCGGCAAGGTTCATGTCTACCGCAAAGCCCGGTGTATCACCGGTGGCGTCGATGGCGGCATTGGTGTTTAGCTGCCCTTCATACAAACTGGCACGCAACCCGTTAACGCTGACACGTCCATTTTTAGCAGTGACAGGCACGGCAATATCGCTGGTGGTCAGGTTTTTAATTTTGACGCTGCCGACATTAAATTCACCGTCAATGTCCAGCTGGCGCATCATGTCCAACGGCAGCGCAAGCGGCTCATCACCGGTGGTAGCCGGGGCACTTGCTGTACTGGTGGATTCGGTATCGGCTGAACTTCCTTCTACCACTGGCGGTAAATAGCGATCAAGATCGATAGCATCAACACCAAATTTAAAGCGCAGTGGTGGTATCGCACCAGCCAAGGTTGGCACAGATGCATTACCGGAGAAGGTGGTATCGTCAAGTTTGATGGTGAGATCGTCTAGACTTGCACTTTCAGCGGTAGCATTCAACGCCAAAGACAAACTGGCGTTTTTCATTACGGCAGGGTCTGCTGTTGTGGGTGCTTCAATACCTAATGTAGCAAGCAAATCCAATGGATTGAAATCGTTACTCGACAATTGTCCCGACACGGCGGGCAGTGTATCCAGATTCGCAACGGTTACGTTGCCGTTCAGTACCAGACCTAACGCATCGAGCGATAAACTTTCTATAGCGATTTGCTGCTCACTGAACTTGGCCATAATATTGGCGCCTAAATTCGCATCCAGCTTGCCGTTAGGCAACGCATCACCAACAGCCTTGCTCGTCAGTTTCAATCCGTTTAAGGAATAAACCTGATTTTCCAAGTCAAGCATGACTTCCGATGCACCCGTTACATCAGCCGCCAAACCCAAACTGTTGCTGGCCAGTTTGAAGTCGGTGGACAAATCAAACGGTTTGGCCAATTCAATGGCACCTGTTTCAAGGTTAAAGTTTTCGAGCCTGGCGTCGGTTCCACCTTGCGCATCTTTCCACGATACGTTCGCATTGCTAACCGTGATGCCACCGACCGCCAGGGCCGCAATGGCAGCAGTGTCGCCCTCGATCTCAACTTCGGTGCTGTCGTCACCGTTTTCGGTGGTCGTTGTTACTGTGCCGGACTTGATCAAATCGTCCCAGTTGGTTGTGCCATCAGCGGCACGTTGCAGATCAACATTCAAGCCTTGCAACTCAACGGTGCGTACATTGATTTGCTTTTTTAACAATGGCAATAATTTCACCTTGACATCGGCGCCGCCCATTTTTGCAAACGGTGTATCGCCAAACCCTTCTGCGTTGGCCAGTGATATTTCACCGATGGATACGCCTAACCATGGAAAAACAGACGGGCTCAAATCGCCGGCGATAATTAAATCGCGACCGGTGTGAGTTTTTGTCTGGTTCTGGATGGTGTCTCGGAAATCGTTCCAATCCACCAGATACACCAGTGCAGCGGCACCGGCACCAACCAGTAGCACTAAACCAAAAACACAGGCTAACAGCCACTTCAACAATTTCATTGTTTATTGCCTTTGAACATCAAAAACGATTTAAAACCAAGATTGATCGATACCATCGTGAATTGTAATGCAGCCGTATGAGCTGTGCGCTTCTTCCGGCAAATATTAATATTCGGCCTTGAAATGACCCGATTTTCCACCTTTTTTCTCCAACAATCGCACTTCACTGATGACCATTGCCCGATCGACGGCTTTGCACATGTCGTAGATCGTCGCCAAAGTTACCTGCAATCCGGTCAGTGCCTCCATTTCAACCCCGGTTTGAGAGTGCACCTCGGCCCGAACCTGGCAATAAATTTCATTGGCAGCTCGATCAGTCTCAAACTCGATATCCACCCGCGTCAGCCCAATGGGGTGACACAGCGGTATCAACTCACTGGTTTTCTTAGCAGCCATGATGCCTGCGACGCGAGAAATACCTAAAACATCACCTTTTTTGTGGGTTCCTGCGCAAACCATGGCATGTGTTTCGGGCAGCATGCGGATTAACCCACCAGCCACGGCCACTCTATGGGTAACCGGCTTGGCTCCAACGTCGACCATGTGGGCATGGCCAGATTCATTGAAATGGGTTAGCTCGCTCATCTTCTTCCTCGTAGCGGTGGACTTTGGGTATCATGATAGTCCCAAAGACGGACATACACATGACTATCAGAGTCAAATTTTTCGCCAGTTTGCGAGAACAAATTATCAATCCGAGCACCGAGGTCGACGGCTCCCAAGCTAAAACCATTAGCGATGTGTGGGCACTGGCAACCGACGAGCCGATGCCGGCACATGTGTTGTGCTCCGTTAACCTCGATCACAAGGATCCAGGTGACCCTGTTGCCGACGGTGACGAAGTTGCCTTCTTTCCGCCAATCACCGGTGGATAGCTAATATGGCCGTACTGATCAAATCGGAAACCTTCAATCCGGCCTCATTGCAGGCGGCTCACGAATCCAGCCTAAACACAGGCAGCTTTGGTGCCACAGCGACCTTTATCGGGTCTATGCGTAATGTTAATGAGGGTGATGACGTCATTGGTATGATGCTCGAACACTACCCCGGTATGACAGAAAAAGAGTTGGAAGCCATCATTGAAGATGCGCGGTCACAATGGCCAATCGATGATGCGCTGATAGTGCACCGCGTAGGGGATATTAAACCTGGTGAGCCCATCGTATTAACGGCTGTTTGGTCGGCACACCGCGCCGCAGCGTTCGATGCGTGTCGATTTTTAATGGAGGCGTTGAAAAGCCGTGCGCCTTTTTGGAAGAAAGAGACACTGAAAGACGGAACCCACCGCTGGGTTGAGCGCAATACACCAGGGTACTAGTGTGGTCTGCTTAGTAGAGTAAATCCATTTTTCCAGTTCGCACTTCTCACACTACATTGAATTGCTAATTACTCAATTCAACATACTGCGTATCCTGGCCTCTCTGCACCAGCAGCAGCAACGTGTCTTTATTCAGCGATGCACGCTCCAAGTCGTCTATTGACCCAATCGCTTGTCGGTTGACAGACAATATAAAATCCCCGGCTTGCAAACCAATGTTATCTAACCGACTGCCCGGTTCCACAGACTCAATGATTACAACAATTCGGCCGTTACGCATTTGCTGTTGCGAAAATTCAGCGCCTTCGAGCAACGGATTGATCAACTGAAGTTCTTCAACCGTTGCGCTGATACTGATTTGTTTGCCGTTTCTGATAACACCAAGCTGCAGTCGTTGTCCCAGGCGCACCAAACCAATACTGTTTCTTACCGCACGAACATCGCGCACCGGTTTACCGTCGATGGTGGTAATAACATCGCCTACCTGCAGCCCGGCTTTTTCTGCTGGTGACGCTGGACGAATGCGACCCACAACCACACCGAAGCGCGAGTTTACGCCAAAAGCTTTGGCAAGATCGGGGGTTAGCGGTTGCGCGGCAATGCCCAACTCTCCGCGCTTGACCTCGCCGTACTCCAGCAATTGATCAATAATATCCACCGCCATATTGGCCGGTATGGCAAAGCCGATACCTATGTTGCCGCCCGACGGCCCGACTATAGCGGTATTGATGCCAATGAGTTTGCCGGATAAATCGACCAATGCACCACCACTGTTGCCAGGGTTGATAGACGCATCGGTTTGAATAAAATCTTCCAGATCTTCAATGCCCAGACCGCTTCTATCCAAAGCACTGACAATACCGGATGTCACGGTTTGGCCAAGACCAAACGGGTTGCCGATGGCCACACAAAAATCACCGACTCGTAAATTCTCTGAGTCGGCCCAACTCAACGCAACAAGGCCGTCCAGTTTTATTTTTATCAAAGCCACATCGGCGCGTGGGTCGGTGCCTATGACAGTGGCCACCGCTTCACGACCATCGCTCAGTGCCACCAGAATTTCACTGGCGTTGGCTATGACATGGTTATTGGTAACGATGAGCCCTTGCTCTGCATCAACGATGACGCCCGAGCCCAGACTCTGAGGTTGTGTGCGCGTGGGCGTATCCGGCAGATCAAAAAAGCGCCGAAAGAACGGGTCGTCCATTAATCCATTTGATTGTTGAACTCGACCAACCGTGGATATGTTAACCACAGCAGGGGTCACCTTTTCAAGCATGGGAGCAAGGCTTGGTAATGCCTGCCCATCGACCGCGGCAGGTAGAGCGCCGCTCCACAGCGTAGATGAAAACAAGCACAACAATACGAAAAGACAACACCGGTCTTTTAGGGATGACACGGTGGATTCATATGAAAATCGCCTGATACTCGCTCGCACAATTATTTCCTGATGACCAATTCCTAAATATAAAAAA
>CALIMV010000151.1 GCA_938045275.1 uncultured Granulosicoccaceae bacterium | reverse complement strand
GGTGCAGAATCTGTATTGCTACAAGCTCCGGCAGTGGCTGCATCAAAAGAAGCAAGAATCATTTTACTTGGTGAGAAGTATGTCCGAGAAGCCACAGAGCAATTCACCAATATCTCGCTGGCATTTATCGGCATTGGCGGCATAGAACCATCAGAAATGCTTGCCCAAAGCGGCAACATTTTCTCGGAAAAAGAACTGAGTCAACTAACCAAAAAAGGCGCCGTTGCCGAAATGAGCCTGCGATTTTTAAATGCCGATGGCAAACAAGTGATAACACCACTCAATGACCGAGTCATCGGCATGAGCCTAGAGCAGCTTCGTGAAGTACCACGGGTTGTTGCTCTAGCGGGCGGAAAATCAAAAACCAAAGCAATCGATGCGACTTTAAAATCAGGTGTGATAAACACGCTGGTGACGGATAAGTTTACTGCCAGGCGGTTGGTTTGAATTGCTGAACTTGGTTGTTACGAAGGTCACTACTTAAGTTCGAAGCACCATCTAATGTGTTGCGTACATCGGTTGAAATTGCCCCTCTAACTTATAGACTGTAATTATATACAGTTTTATCTTGCCCCAATGCACCCTCTCTTGTTATGATAAATCATCTAAGTCGAACTGCATCACGGATGATTCAAACATGACTACTACCAGCACTAACATCAACAAACACAATTCCAAAATCCCATTTGGAATGAGTTCCTTCACGCACAAAGAACGCGAGCAATTCGGTCAGAGTGTCAGACTGGCCATGAGCTGTATCGAAGGATCTTCAGAATCAATTAAAGGCAATGCCCTACCCTCAGATGAAAAGAACATACGCAAGCGATTGAAGATCCTTTCACAAGAGATGACGTCTCAACATGCAGACCTTCTGGAACTACTGGTCAGGTTCGATGATCTGCAAGGCTGGAAATCCAGCGGCGCCAGTCATTGCGCAGCCTGGATGAATGTTGAAGTCGGTATCAGTATGCAGTTAAGTTGGGAGTATTTGCGCGTGGGTCGTAAACTGCAGTCATTGCCAACGCTTAAAGCATTGTTCAGAGTCGGCAAGCTCTCTTGGTCAAAGGTTCGTCTCATTTCGCGAGTAGCAGATCAGGACAATGAACCACTACTGTGCCATGCCGCATTGGATGCATCTGTATCCGACGTCAAGAGACTGTGTCAGAACTACCGATGGAATAATGACGACAACGATGAAGCAGCTAAAAATGATCAAGCACTTAAACAATGGGAAACACGTTCACTAACCTGGAATGAAGCCAGTAACGGCAGCACGTGCATTCAATTGGTCTTACCACCTGAAATAGCACAAGCGTTTCTCAACAGTGTGGAGCACAGTTTGAGTCAGGTGGAAACTAAAGATAATAAAATGTCTCAGCGCCGAGCCGATTCTGCCGTATTAATGGCAGAAACCAGCTTACAAAGTGCCGGCAAAGCAATCGCCACCGCTGATCGCTATCAAGTCATCGTATCGGTAGACGCCACAGACTTACCTACCGCCCAATCTGTCAATACGCCGGGCAATATTTCAAACCAAAAGATCAACAAGATCAATAAGACCAACACACCAAAGAAGCACCCAACGGTTAGAAGCGCAGGCCCCATCGCCGTGGAAACAGCAAGGCGTATAAGCTGTGATTGCAGTCTGTCGGTACACAATATGGTTAACGGCGAACCAGCTGATATTGGTCGTAAATCCAGAATATGGCCCAGCGCTATGGAGCGTGCC
Organism: uncultured Granulosicoccaceae bacterium; assembly: GCA_938045275.1. Lineage (GTDB taxonomy): Bacteria > Pseudomonadota > Gammaproteobacteria > Granulosicoccales > Granulosicoccaceae > Granulosicoccus. The sequence goes on along the minus strand of CALIMV010000151.1, from coordinate 7,113 downwards.
ATTAAAGAAAGAGACCAACATTGCATATGGCCCGGTTGCACGCAATCACGCCATCTGCATATTCATCACATCAAACATTGGGCCGATGGTGGAGCAACGTCTGTTGACAATGGGGCCTGCCTCTGTTCGCACCACCACACAATGGTTCATGAAGGTGGCTTCACCATTCAACGTGTTGATAATAACGACCAAAGGTTGATGGAACAGTTTGTACAACATCAACATAGCAACGATACTAGTATGTTTGAATTTGAGAGCACACTACGCAATAGCAAAAAATCATTCGCCAAAGTACGCAAGCTCTTACCAACACGGTACAGGTTCCGCGTTATCAATGCACAAGGGCAGAATATTCTAGTCGAGTCAAACGCAGGCTTCACTGACGCGCAAAACTGCTCATCAATTATTCGTAACGATTCTCATCAACCCTACAACTTACATCAGTCTCATGAGAATACACGTGTAGAGTGCCGCGAACCCTTGCAGGGTTGTTATTACAGCGAACAAAATGACACTTATGCGCAATTATGTACGCACGAAATACCACATAAATATGGGGCGAGTGTTTGTATGAACAATTCCATGTGCTATTGATCGCATGATTCTGGCGAATTATTTAAACGCCTGCTTAAAGCATTTACAAAAATCAGCCTCTAGCCAGCTTCACAAAACTCAATAGCACAATAGATTAGTCATGCCCATTAACGAACCTAACTCGCCCGCCCTGCATCAGTTGCTTCAGGCACCTCAACAAGCGCCCCTGTTTTGCAGTCATAAACATAACCATAAATTGGAATGTCCTTTGGCACCATTGAGTTACTTCTTATTCTCTGGACATCTTCTATTACGCTTTTATTCATATCGCTAATGGTTAGCCAGTTAATATATTTACCATCAGTGGTACCTCCACCAGCATTGCTGTCATGCCAACCAGAAGCATCCACACTAGAAGTTTTTAGGCTCCCTGATAACAACTCGCCCATTATCTCACTGTTAAATGTTTCCATACCGCAGTCGGTATGATGGATGACGAACCATTCTTTGGTACCAAGTAATTTGTAGGAGATGACCAATGAACGAATGGCATCATCGCTTGCTCTACCACCTGCATTTCGAATGACATGGGCGTCACCTTCGGCAAGACCAGCGTACTTTGCAGGGTCCAGGCGTGCATCCATGCAGGTAAGAATCGCAAACTGTCTGCCTGGAGGCATGGGTAAATTTCCTTTATCTCCAAAGCCTGATACATAATCAGCATTCGCTAAAGTCACTTCCTTTACAATTTTACTCATCGTATTCTCCTTTGATTCGCTGTTATTTTGTCTGATGGGTTGTGTAGCCGATAATTCAAGAGTCCTGATAGTATGTAATTAGTGCACTTAATTCACATTTGTTGTTATTACCTTACTTTGTGTGCTGAAGTTGTCAACCACTCTATCAATCCAACACCAGTCCCCATCGGGCACATATTCACTACACGAAAAACACGATTCAGTTCACAGAGCTTTAAGCGGCATCGGTGGAACTTCACGGTAATTGGCGCTACCGATTGAAACGAGTTGCAAAACAACAGGTAACCATACTGTTTGCTTAAAGACGGGGTGCATCACAGCCGAAATCCAACTACAGAAACACTGTAACTCAAATACTCACGTACAAATTTTTTGTGAGGCATCATAGGCAACAGTAGCAATACTGTTGAACATGGAATGTCGGTGCACTTGGCTCGACTGTTGTTCTATGGCAGAAACAGGGGAAGTTAAATGACGCTTTATCGAAAAGACATAGAGCCGGCTGGCGCAGATATCCGCCAACAAAGCGAGTCCAGCATTTCAAATACTCACGATTCTGTTTGCTCAAACGAAATCGCACCCTCCATGCCACAGTGGTTAGGTCAATCAATAAACGAACAGAGACACGCTCTGGCGTTACGTGCCGCTAATGATGGTCTTTGGGATTGGAATCTTGAGACCGATGAGGTCCATTATTCACCTCGATGGAAAAGCATGCTGGGCTATGCAGAAGATGAGCTTGGGAACACGATCTCTGTTTGGGATGAATTGGTCCACCCAGAGGATAAAGACCGGGTTCTCAAACACGTTGAAGATTATCTGTCGAATAAATCAGAATCGTTTGATATTGAAATGCGAATGATGCACAAGGATGGTCGCGTCATCGACATTTGGTCCCGCGCATACAGCGCACTTTCTGAAACAAGCGGAAAACCGACGCGCTTAGTCGGTACCCATGTCGATATTACCGAGAGAGTCAAAGCAGAATCCTTCAGCCGTCGAACAGTTGAAATTCTTGAAATGATCGCCCTCGGCAACCCGGCATCCGAAATTTACGATGCTATTGGCTTGATGTACGAAGATCGCCACCCCGGATTGCGTTGTTCGATGCTGGAATTGGAAAACGGCGTATTACTTCATGGCGGCGCACCCAGTATGCCCAAGGAATACTGCGATGCTGTGCACGGCCTTAAGAACGGCCCCGAAGTTGGTTCGTGTGGTACATCGACCTACTGGGGGAAAAGGTGCATTGTCGAGAATATTGAAACAGATCCTAAATGGGCTGACATCAAACAATACGCTCTACCGCACGGGATGCGCAGCTGTTGGTCTGAGCCCATCATAAATTCAAACGGAGTCGTGCTTGGCGCCTTCGGCATGTATCACGACTATCCAGCGCTACCCAATGAAGATGAGTCTGATGATCTTACTTCCGCTGCTCGACTAGCGGGAATCATTATGGAGCGTGACCATCACCAAAAGCAGATTCATGATTTGGCTTTTACCGACCAATTGACTGGTCTTGCAAGCCGGGCACACTTTTATAATTATCTCGGTGACTTGATCACTACTTCAAAACGTCATGGTCGTTCTTTTAGCTTAATTTACGTAGATCTGGATAGTTTCAAAGATGTTAACGACAGTTTAGGCCACGATTCCGGCGACACGCTATTGAAGATCATCGCAGATCGATTAACAGACCTAGGTGGAGAAGTGGACTTTATCTCACGATTAAGTGGCGATGAATTCTGCATAGTCGCTGAGAATGTGGCTAATACCTATGTATCTGCCAAAATTGCCCAACAGTGCATAGAGGTGATATCCCAACCAGCAATGGTTGCTGGCAGAATGCTTACATCCACTTGCAGCGCTGGCATTTCCCATTTTCCTGCAGATGGTGAATCAACATCCTCCTTGATTAAAGCTGCAGATACCGCGTTGTACTCTGCTAAATATGCCGGGAAAAATCGTTACGCCTTTTATGAACCTAAACTCACGGAGTTAGCCGAGTATCGTTTTAAGTTTGAACAGTTTCTTAGAGAAGCGATCGACAACGAACAAATGAGTCTTGTTTATCAACCCCAGGTGGAAACAAGTACTGGGGAAATTATCGGCGTAGAAGCATTGTGTCGTTGGAACCATCCCGTTTTGGGGCAGGTGTCCCCTATTGAGTTCATCGAGGCTGCTGAACGAATAGGCATGATAAAACCTCTGACAGAGTGGGTTTTGAAAACTGCCTGCAATCAGGCTGTGAATTGGAAACATCAAGGGCTTCCCGATCTCCGCGTTGCGGTAAATATTTCTCCGTCACACTTTCTCGATAAAGGATTGATAGCGCTAGTAGAGCGCATGATTAAAGAAACGGGCATTGATCCCAGTCAGCTGGAATTAGAAGTTACTGAGAGTGTTGTACAAACAGACCAGGAGAACCTCTCGGTATTCAATGAACTGGACAACCTCGGGATATTGATTGCAATCGATGATTTCGGAACGGGTTACTCGTCATTTTCATCGCTAAAACACATCGAGGTTGACTATCTTAAAATCGATAAATATTTTATAGATGACATAGTGCATGACGAAAAAACAAAATTGTTGGTCGCCTCCATGATCGATATTGGGCACAATCTGGGACATCGCATCATTGCTGAGGGTGTAGAAGACTCTTCACAGCTGAATTTATTGGACGAAATGGGATGCGATACCATTCAGGGTTATCTGTTCAGTAAGCCAATTGATGCAGAATCACTACTCAATCTATTAAAGTCTGGTGTTGTTGAGCTGCCTGAAAAAATGGTTGCATAGATTCTGCAACGCAACGCTTTGCCGCATTTTCCAGAATGAATTATCTTTTGGATTTACCAGTCCAGAACAAGCTCATCTGGCACATTCTGATAACACACAGGTCGCAGAAAGCGTCGTATTGAAAGTGTGCCAACCGATGTTGCCCCAAAATTAGTCGATGCCGGATAAGGGCCGCCGTGCACCATGGCATCGGATACTTCCACACCTGTCGGGAAACCGTTCACCAAAATTCTACCGGCTTTGCGCTCAAGGATTGGCATGAGTGATCTTGCCAGCTCTGTATCTTCGTTGTCCATGTGCAAGGTGCAGGTAAGTTGGCCATTTAATTTTTTTGCAACCGCGTGCATCTGTTCTTCGTTCTCCACTTCCACAATTAGCCCCAATGGCCCAAACACCTCTTCAGACAGTTGCGGCTGATTTAACCATACGCTTGCGTCGGTTCGGCATAGCATCGGGCTGGCATCACGATCGTTAGCTCCACCACTTACTAAGGTTTTCACTCCCGAACATTGGCCGAACTCATCAACGCCCTTCTGGTATGCACTGGCAATACCTGCTGTTAACATGGTTTGCGCGCCCTGCGCATCCATTGCTTCCTGAGCGGCACTGGTGAATGCTTCAAGTGTCCCTTTCATGCCCACAGCAATGCCAGGATTAGTGCAAAACTGTCCTGCGCCCATGGTTAACGAACCGGCCCAGCCGGTGCCCATTTCACTGGCCCTGTTCGCTATTGCTGCAGGCAGTAAAAACATCGGATTTACCGATCCCAGTTCACCAAAGAATGGAATAGGCTCATCACGGGCGGCGCACAAATCAAACAAAGCTCGCCCGCCTCCTAAACTGCCAGTGAACCCTACCGCTTTTATTAATGGGTGTTGAACCAGCGAAGTACCAACTTTACGTGAGCCACCTTGGATCAATGAGAATACGCCGGGCGCAATGCCCTGCTTTTCTACCGCAGCGCTAATGGCTGCTGCAACAATTTCGCTGGTTCCAGGATGAGCTGAATGGCCTTTTACTATAACCGGACAACCTGCTGCTAATGCCGAAGCTGTATCGCCGCCTGCAGTAGAAAACGCAAGTGGAAAATTAGAAGCACCAAAAACGGCAACCGGACCAATAGGTCGTTGTATGAGTTTGTGCTCAGGCCCAGGCGCTGGTGCTCTGTCTGGCAAGGCTTCCTGATGACGTTTATCAAGATAATCATCGCTCATTATGTGTTTGGCAAAGAGTCTTAGTTGTCCGGTAGTGCGCCCACGTTCACCATTGAGTCGTGCCTCGGGTAAGCCAGTTTCCTGCACACCGATCTCGGTAATGTCGTCTGCGCGTGCTTCGATTTCATCGGCGATACTGTTCAGAAAATCGGCACGAGTCTGCCTGCTGGAATAACCGTAGCTATTGAATGCATCCTCTGCAGCTTCAACAGCCTGATTTACATCAGACACTCGTCCGACTGAATATTTTGATGGCGCACCGCTTGCAGGTTCTGATTCGAATGTTTCATCTCCATTCACAAGCTGGCCTGCTACAAAGTGATTTCCGTGTGGTTGGTACGTCATTGTTAGGTCTACCTTATTTAAGACAATTTAAAAATAAGCGATTGAACATTTACTGCTGTTCTTCAGAATTAGAGCTATACCATCCGCTTGATTTCGACAAGCCATCGGCCAAGTCGCAACACATCATAAAGGCATTGCGCGTCGGGTCCAAGTTGGCCTGATTTTGCCCGGCAATGTCAAATGCTGTGCCGTGTGCAGGCGTTGTTACAGGCACAGGTAAGCCTGCCAGCAACGATACGCCCTGATCAAAGCCAAGCAACTTGATCGCGATTTGCCCTTGGTCGTGGTACATAGTAACCACCACATCGTATTCTCCATCGCGCACTTTTAGCCACAGGGTATCGGCGGGGAATGGACCCGCAACATTCACTTGTCGTTCCTGCATGCGTTTTACCGCTGGCTGAATAATATCAATTTCCTCTCGCCCCATCAGGCCAGCGTCGCCAGCGTGCGGGTTGTATGCAGCAACGACAATGCGGGGACGGTCGTAACCTGCCATTTTCAATGTACTGTCTGCAAGTTCTATTGACTGACAAATTCGCTCTTCGCTTAACATACCAGCCACATCTTTCATGGCAACGTGCGAGGTAACGCGCCCATTCCACATGCCGTTTGCGATATTGAATTCACTGGCGGCGGTATCTATTCCAAAAAAATCCCGAGCAAAGCCTATTTCATCCATAAACGGATTGCCGCCCATGTGCATGCTGGTTTTATTAAATGGCATAAAGCAGATGCCATCGATTCGCCCAGCTGCTGAAAGTTCAAATGCAAGCTTCAACCCATCCAATGATGACTGGCCACCAGCTGCACTGACTTCAGCCAGCGGTACCTTTTCAATATCGGGTATGTCCAAATCGATATGTTGAATGTTGTCGGTTAACAATGAGTCATCGAATGCGGGTACATGCACACGCTCTATTGACTCACCTACAATAGACTCACCACGCTCTATGACATTCGGTGCGCCAATGATGGCAATGTCGGCTCGTTCTTGAACAGTATTATCGCTCAACAGCTTTACCATCAGCTCTGAGCCAATGCCGGCAGGGTCACCCTGCACTAGCCCGATTACCGGTTTACGACTCATCTTGTTTCTCCTCAGGCATGTCCTCAGGCATCTCCCCATGCACCTCCCCAGGTTCAGTATCACGAGCCTTAAACGCACTCGCAATATTCAGATAGCCTGCCTGAAGGTGCGCTTTCAACGCCTCAGCGCAAGCTGAACCATCCCTTTTTTCAAGTGCCTGCACAATGATGGCATGTTGTTGCAAGGTGCCGGGGCGGTTGACCCTCTGGCGTGAGGAGATAAATCGGGCACGCCACAATCGCGAGTTGTAATTCTGGTGCGTGGCGATAAGCGGCTTATTGTTTGATGCTGCCACTATCAGCGAATGAAATTTCATATCCAATTGAAAAAACGTCAGAGGTTCAGATGAATCCGATGCCGCTCTCAT
>CALIMV010000150.1 GCA_938045275.1 uncultured Granulosicoccaceae bacterium | reverse complement strand
GATGTCTCACACAAATACGCGATAAGCGTGGTTCGTTTTATAGATCAAGTCGATTTTTAATTGCGGCGAGAAATGCCTCCTGAATATCATCGGACTCAATAATCACACCGTTTAACGCCGCAAGACTCAGTTCAGTTTCTTCGTCAACTGGAGAGAAAAAACCATTTTCTTTCGTAGCCAATGAAAAATATTTTTGTTTGTTCTGGAAACGAATTTCTCCCAGAAATTGTATTTGCTTTCCAGAACGAGCATCCATTACGATTACACGATTGTTTATGCTGATTTTAACGACAGGTTCTGGTGTGGCTGCCTTACAAGCACCACCCATTAAATGAATGCTCGAGCCAACAGACGCATTCTTCTCGTCCTTTCTGGAATCGGCTTTGTTGGAATTTACTGCTTGGGAACTAGCCTGGCGAGACTTGGAGTAACCGCCATTACTGATTTGATCTGCCAGACGACTAATCGTGGACCAATTATTGTTGATTAACCTTTTTGCTAAAACGTCTTCTCGCCTTGGATCCTTTTTTTTTGAAATAATATCAACCATGCTGTTGCCCTCATTTCAATAGTTAGAGTACGGGAGGCAGTTACGGCATTTGTGATTCTTTTACCATGCTTTATCGATGTCTCTAACACTATCCCACTTGTCATTCAATGTAAACAAGCCAAAGTGAACTAGTCGTTTCTTGATTTCAAATGCGATCTAGTCATGTCGCTTAGTGACCGCAATTAAGTGACTGATCTTTCTAGTGCAGTTAGCGCAGCTAGTGCAGCAAATCCGCACAGCAAATAGCGTTGTAATCAGTCGGCTTACGCTTAAAAATTATCTGCGCAATTGAATTGCTACAGTAGACCTTAGTGTTGTGTGTCTTCCTGCGGTCTAAGTTCTTGATTTTGAGCAATCCATTGAGCAGCCATGACCAGTGCCCCCATAGCAAAGTCCTTGCCGTGGTCTTCAATCATGTTTTCAGATAACTTGGAAATTTGAGAGAAATACTTGTCTTTGCTTATCTCCTCATCGGATAGTTTGTCGCTCATATCATTCTCCTGAGTTAGCTCGTTTGTTGGACTACTTAAATAACTGATCAGGAAAGCTGACTATTGCTGCTTTTCCCGATTTAAAACCAATGGCCAAGTGTTCGCCCGACTTGGACCAGACCAGTTGATTGAACTGAGTGCCAGACTCCTGATGTACCATCATTTCTTGAGGAGTACCTATACTGGTGATGGTTAATAGCCCATTAGCATATCCAGCCGCCACTAAACTACGCTTGGGATGCGCAGCAATTGCATCGATAATAATCAGTCCTGGTTTGCCAGTGATCAACGGTGTTCCGGGATGGTTGTCCTGAGGTAAATTGTTTATTGACCATCCGGTTAATCTATAAGCTCCAGATGTTACCAATGCTTCGCCTTCATCACTGAAAATTGCGTTGTTCACCGGAGCAGGGTAATTTTTAACCTGATGGAAAGTACCGGCTTGAACATCGACTATATAAAACGACTGTGATGATGAGGCACACGCTAACAGGTTTTCTGATTTATCCCAATTGAGCTGAGTGACGTTGTTAATGCCGTGTATTTGTTTTGGCGGCTTATTGGGATTCTTGATGTCGATGAGTGTCAAGCAATCTATCCCCCAGACTGCCAGGCTATTGCCCGAACCTGAAAATGACATGCAGCTGATATCCTGATGCATGCTAATTTCCAATTGTTCCTGCATATCTTTTGTGGCAAATAGCGTTACACCAGATTTTCGCGCAATTGCCAGCCTATCGCCAGTGTGGGTGCTGCACATCGCGGTGATCGTGGCGTCATCGAATTCATAGTTCGCCACACTTTGTCCTTGCCCTGAAATTTGGTTGGGCACGCCATGATTGTCTAAAACCATAAAACCTTCTGAGCCAAATTGCGCAACAGGCAAATCGGTGTGTGCTTTTATGGATGCGAATACAGCGGCCGATATTGGTTTGGTTCGTTGTTTAATAGTGGTTTGTCCAGTATCAACTGCAACTCGGGTACGGTTTTTTGGACTTTCAGAGTCAATAGTCGATACTAAAGCCAGTTTTCCAGACAACAACCGGAAAAGAACAGCAGTTTCATCATGGTTAAACGCAACCTGAACAATCTCACTATCAAACGACCATTCTCTGGCGAGCAGTTCGAAAAGCGAAATTTGTGCAGCACGGTTCTCAATCATTACTATGCCTCCTCTTTTAAAGCAATTTCAATCTGACTATCGATCTTTGCTAGTTCAGCTTCAAACTTATCTAATCGCGCCGTGCTGGATGCGATTTTGGCTTCAATGTCAGACTTGTTTTGTATTGCCTCAGGGGAATTATTGTCATTCATGAGTAACACATCAATGCCACTACTGAGTTGAAGAATACGCATGTGCTCAGCGTTGCTCTGCGAGATCTCGCGAACCAGATTAGTGCGCTGACGGAACAAGTTGTCGATATCTTTAAGTTGATCTGACATTCGTATTCGTCCTTACTTAAATAAAACACACATAGAATACGTTCTAAACAAAACACTAACTGATTTGCTGTTGGGATGTCTAGACATTATGAACTTGAAGTTTGGCAACTGCGTTTGTCTTTGTCGGAGGGTGCTTGATAAACGCACTAATTTAATTATTTCGTTGTTTAGTTAACAGTGAATTTGCTCGTACGAATCTCATTAAAAAAATGTAATGAATTTATAAGCCTTAGCCAAAATTATTTTTTTATTTATAAGTGTCAAATTTAGCGTGAACTATCGACTAACTTCGTTGCGAAACTGTTTCATAATGAATCGCTACTGTAACGTTTTATTACGATACACCTTTACGCGTTACAACTTACAGTCCTTTGAATATTTTCGATTGGAAAATTAATTCCGTTTTCTCTGTTGCGTGAACAATAAATTCACCATAGTCTGGGCTTAGCGTTCTGAACAGGTAAGTCATCTGCACTAATAAAAGATTTAAGAAACGGAAATAGAAACGCTCCACATATTGATTTGTAACTTGCTTGTTCAGCGCACTAACGTCGACAGCAAATGCTGTTAATTTCAGACCAGCGTAAACGGTCTCATCAAAAGGAGACACAAGCACAATGGCGATTACACTAAACAAAATTACATCTCAACGGGGAATTTCGGTTGGCGAGGCAACCAAGAAAATAGCGGACCTGGGTTGGAACCCGACCTATGTTCAAGAGGCCAGCACATTCCCAACAGATTACAAAATCACCAAAGCGCCGCGCGATCCGATGAAGCAGGTTCTTCGGTCTTATTTTCCTATGGAAGAGGAAAAAGACAATCGAGTCTATGGCGCTTTGGATGCGGCCTTACGCGGAGATATGTTTCGTAATGTAGAACCGCGTTGGATAGAGTGGATGAAGTTGTTTTTGGCGATTATTCCATTTCCGGAAATATCTGCAGCACGCTCTATGGCAATGGTTGCTCGGCTGGCACCAGGTGAAGAGTTACGCACCGGATTCACCATGCAGATGGTTGATGAATTCCGTCATTCCACAATTCAGATGAACCTGAAAAAGTGGTACATGGAAAACTATATCGATCCAGCCGGATTTGACATCACTGAAGAGGCGTTTGGTAAGTGCTATGCAACGACGATTGGGCGACAGTTTGGTGAAGGGTTTTTAACTGGCGACACGATGACTGCGGCTTGCATGTACTTGACAGTAGTAGCGGAAACAGCGTTCACCAATACACTTTTCGTGGCAATGCCTTCTGAAGCGGCGCGCAACGGCGATTACGCACTGCCAACCGTATTTTTATCAGTACAGTCTGATGAAAGTCGTCATATCGGAAATGGCCACTCATTGCTTATGGCTGCACTGAAAGAGCCAGAGAATCATTTGCTACTTGAACGTGATATACGATACGCGTTTTGGCAAAACCATGCCATCGTGGACGCAGCGATCGGTACCTTCATTGAGTATGGCACAACTAATCGAGACAAAGACAAAGAGTCCTACGCTGAAATGTGGCACCGCTGGGTTTTTGAAGATTACTATCGTACTTATATGCTACCGCTTGAGAAGTACGGGGTAAAAATTCATCACGATGATGTTCAAGAAGCCTGGAAGCGAATAGTAGAAAAGAACTACGTACACAAGGTCGCCCAATTTTTTGCTGTTGGTTGGCCTGTAAACTTCTGGCGAATTGAAGCTCAGACGGAAAAGGATTTTGAATGGTTTGAGCACAAGTACCCTGGTTGGTATGCCGAGTTCGGTGAATTCTGGAAGTGGTATGAAAAACTCAGTGTGCCGGGTCAGAAGGTCATCACGTTCAACGAAGAAGTTGGCTATGTATACCCACATCGCTGCTGGTCCTGTCTTGTCCCGTGCCTTATTCGAGAAGATATGGTCGTTGATGAACTCGATGGGAAGCTACACACCTTCGCGCACGAATTAGATCGCTGGACTGCTGTCGAAGCCTTTGCAGATGAGTATCAGGGTCGTCCAACTCCGGCGATGGGTAAATTCTCCGGTAAGCGCGAATGGGAAACGCTGTACGACGGATGGGATCTCGCTGACGCGATCACCGATTTAAACTTTGT
>CALIMV010000149.1 GCA_938045275.1 uncultured Granulosicoccaceae bacterium | reverse complement strand
GGAGCACCATTCTGCTGTGCTGGCTTCCATGACTGACAAAGCATCGGGAGTTCACAATCAACTTGCACTGGACCAACAGCTTCCGCGCGAGATTCGTCTGGCCAGAAGAGCAGAGCAGCCGCTGGCAGTCATGCTAATAACGGTCGACTATCTTGAGTCAATAAGTGAGCATCATGGTACGGCGGTTGGCGAGCAGGCTTGGCAATCGGTTGCAGAAGCGCTGACGGAGCGTTTGCGTCAAAGTGATGTTATTTTTCGCACTGAGCTCGATGAATTCCTGATTGTGCTCAACCACACAGATATTGAAGGCGCGCTGGCGCTGAGTAATCGTTTAAGAGCGCAAGTTGATCGAGCGGTTAGCTACGACAACGTGCAATTTGTACTAACGGCCAGTGCCGGTGTTACCGTACTGGACGAATCGGACGATGCCAGCGCATTGGTGCAACGTGCACGCGACGCTCTGTCACAGGCGCGCCAGGCTGGTCGAAATCAGATCAAAGCTCTGCCGGCGAACTCACCAGACGGCTTCGATGATTCTCCGGATGGCGGTTCGGTCGCTTAATTGGTTGAAAAGCACAACACTGGCATAATCTTTCGGGTATAATTCTCGGCTCGAAGGCATCAGGGCTTCCCTGATGAATACAACGTCCCCTTCGTCTAGTGGCCTAGGACACCGCCCTTTCACGGCGGTAACAGGGGTTCGAGTCCCCTAGGGGACGCCATTTTATTAAAAATGGCGTTGTTGTGTACTTCTGGAACCATTTCTGGTTCCTATCAAAAAAGCACCTCCATCCCAGCAACTTTCAGATTTCGCTTTCAGGTTCAGAGTTCTCAGGTTCGGATTTCGTAGTGGCACCCATTGCAGTTTGATTCGAATGTCGGGATATCAGGGCTATCACTTTGGCTTTGTTCACGCGTCGGCTTTATTGACTTGATTGTTTTTACGCATAAACCAAACAAAGGAAATCACGGAAAGTATAAGCAATGCTACTGCAACAGGGCTTTTTAGGATTTGAGCTAAATCACCGTTAGTCAGGGCTAAAGATTGAGAGATAGACTTTTCGAACCGTGGCCCCAAGAAGAACGCAATGATAAATATCACCAGGGAATAGCCAAAGCTGGACATCACATAACCGATCGCTGCAAATATCAACATTATCGCGACACCAAAAATTCCGCTTGTGGCCATTGATACGCCAACGATGCAAAGTAGTATCGCCGACGAAAATATAATTGACTCAGGCGCGGACACCACCTTAACCCAAAATCGAAGCCCGATTTGCCCGACCCACAAGTTGATAAAGTTAGCCATTAGCATGGCACCAAAGAGGCCGTATACCAGTTGCCCCTGGTTAGTAAATAACAAAGGGCCAGGTTGCAGGCCATGGATCATAAAGGCAGAGATGATCAATGCCGCGCCTACGCTGCCAGGAATGCCCAGAGTAAGCAATGGAATTAAATTAGCGCCAACCACAGCAGAATTTGCCGATTCAGATGCGGCGATACCTTGAATATTTCCTTTACCGAAGCTGGCAGGTTCTTTCGATGTGCCCTTTGCCATTGCGTATGACATAAACGCTGCCGCGGTCGATCCAATGCCAGGCAACGCTCCGAGAATCGTACCAATAGTCGCGCCACGAATCAGGGTGAAACGACATGACCAATATTCTGACCATGTTACGCGCTGATCATTTGGGTTACCCGTGTCCAGATTGATAATCGCTGAACTTACTTTGTTACCGTGAGCCATTGACATGCGGCGCAGCATTTCTGAAATGGCCAACATGCCAATAGCGACCGAAGGCAATGGCAAACCATTAAAAAGATCCCAATGCCCGAAAATCAAACGTGGCGTGAAGTGTTCTGGGTCTTGCCCCACGCAGGCTACTAATAAACCAAGTGCAGCTGCGATAATGCCTTTAATCAGAGAGTTTCCAATTAGCCCAGCCAATACCGAGAATGCAAAGATCATTAAAGCAACAATTTCTATCGGGCCCATTTTAAGCGCAAGAATAGCTAATGGTGCGGATACGGTAATTAGCACGATGTCGCTGACGGTATCGCCCGTTATAGATGAAAACAATGCCATCTTGGTGGCTTTTAGCGGTTTACCTTGTTTGGCTAATGGGTAGCCATCGAGTGCAGTCGCAGCAGCATCGGGAGTGCCGGGTGTGTTCATTAGGATGGCGGGCACAGCGCCTCCAACCAAGCCGCCTTTATTAACGCCGACTAAAAATGCAATTGCGGGCAATGTGTCGAGGCCAAACGTAAACGGAATGGCTATCGCCATCGCCATAATTGGGCCGATACCAGGCACCGCTCCAACAAATTGCCCAAGCACGACACCAAACAAAACAAAGCTTAAATTATAAAGCGTAAACGCATCAGCAAAACCAGCCAGTATTGTGTCGAGCTCTACCATGATTAAACTATGGTAGTGCGCGGCCGAGCACGATAGTGACTAAAAGCCAGATAAGCACGGGCATCCCGACTATGCCAAGTAAAAGCCAGTGCAGGCGGCGCTCACCTATGGCTATCATGATGACAAATGCTAAAACAGGTGCGACATACTCAAAACCGAATTTGGACATCGCGTATAGACCAACAACTAACAACAGCACATACATGCTGGTGATCGCGACGCTTCGTAAATCGGGTGCTTGTTGCGTGGTTGGTTTAAACAACAACATAGTGCCGCAAACTGCGATGATAATAGATAGAATGTTGGGGAAGGTGTTAGGCGAGATATTTCCACCATTAACAGATTCAATGTAGTTAGGGTTAACGAATAAGTACATCGTTAGCCCAAGCACCAGAAAAAACGTGCCAGAAATACGATCACCGATACCGGCCATGTGTATACCCCGTGATGAAAATAAACGCTAAGCCCGCCGCAATAGGCGGCGGAATTAGCGTTCGTTAACTTTAAACTACTCAGAAAACAAAACTTTTGCGTTAGCTAGCCCGTCAACCATCATCTGTTTGGTGCCTTCAACGCCCAAATTAAGCGGGTCGCCTTTTACTGCATTCTGAACGATTTCGGCAAATTCAGGTGACTTAGTTGCTTCGTCCAATGCGGCGGCTATGGCTGCTGTTGCTTCTGGATCGGTGCCCGCTGGCATAGCCAAGAAAAAGATAGGGTCAACGTATGCCGCAACACCTGATTCAATAAACGTTTTGACCTCTGGCGCATAGCTTAGCCGCGATTGATTTGCGCCGGCGATCACCTTCATATCTCCTGATTCCAAGTAGGGGTAGTGTTCGCCCGAACCGAAGCCTGCCATGACCTGGCCGCCCAGGATTAGCTTCATCACTTCAGCGCCGCCATCGGCGGTAACCAAATTAAACTCCACACCCGTTTTAGCTTTAGTTTGATTCATCATTAAAACCTGAGGTGGCGCCATTGTGGCAATGGGTATTGGACCATTGTCTTTTACGTGTGCGATCATTCCTTCAAGGTCATCAAAGGGTGCATCCTTACCAGCAACAAGCGCAAGTTCCGCTTTTGCAACAGTGCCCAGATAATCAAAGCTATCGATATCGAATGGCAGTTGATCACCGCGGTTTACCAGTTGAACAAGCACTGGAATACTTACCCCCATTCCAATTGTTTTACTATCGGCCGGCATCTGCGATAAGCCAGTGAACATAGCAACACCACCGCCGCCGGGTTTATTTTCGACAACGATATTCCAGCCCGTGTTTTCTTTCATTACTTTGCCAAGAACGCGACCCATGGTATCGGTAGAGCCACCCGCGCCAAACCCAATCTGAATGGTGAGCGGGCCATCAGGTTTTCAATCGGCAGCGTGAACGTTTGACGCTAACGTAAGTATTACGCTGGCACCTAGCGCCAGTAGAGTTGATTTCAGCTTCACGTAGTGACTCCTTGAGTTGATGGTGAATAATAACTTGCGGGCGTATTCCCGCTGGGTGTTTCCTGTTTTTATGGTTTCGCGAAAAATATACGTATTACAACTACAATACATTAAAATTTAAGTAAGTACGTTTTGCATAAACTAACGCATAGCGACCCTATTATTTTGATATAGCCAAGATAACAGCATCATCTGATTGATACAGCTGATCGATTGTCTGTACATGGTTATCACGCAATGCGCGTTGATTCAAACTGCCTTTTTCCGTGAGTTCGCCCAAGTCAAAACTTGGCTCGCGCGGTAAAAGCATTGCGCGCACTACACGGCTGGCCGAACCTGTTGCGTTTTGCGCCGCAATTGACAATCTTTCGCTGAGCGTATCGTTAAGTGAATTGCCTGAGAGTTGATGTGATTCCGACAGCCATAGCAGCGCGCCTAACTCATCTTTATTTTCGCCAACAATCACTGCATCTCGAATTAAGCCGTCCATTGCATCAACCAGCTTTGATCTTACTGCGCCGACTGTCACCCAGGTGCCGGTCGAGAGTTTGAAGTTTTCCGCTATTCGGCCATCAAAAAAGAAACCGCGGGAAAAATCATTGTTATCAACCGGACGCAGTGCATCGCCAAGGCAAAAAAAACCTTCATCATCGAACGCATCACTGCTAAGTTTTGGTTCGCCATAATAACCCGGTGTTATTGATGGGCCCTTAAGTCGCGCTTCTAATTTGCCGTCCGTTGGCACAAGCTTCAGTGTTAAGCCGCGCGACGGTACACCAACATTGCCTGCGGTTTTTTCTGATTCTGTCCATGCCAATGCAAAGGGTGCGGTTTCTGTAGAGCCCAATCCTGTGGCCAGGAGAATATTTCGACCAGAAACCGCTTTGCCAATCTCTGTCAATTTAGTCCAGGTATGTTGTGCCATGCCAGCACCAGCGTAAAACAGCATGCCAAGCTTTGAATAGAAGGTTTTGGCAAAATCTTCGTTTTCTTCGAGCACGCCAACTAACTTGTCGAAGCCCACTGGTACATTCATATACCAAGTGCATTCGATCTCGGCTAAATTACGAAGCGTCTCATCGAACTTGCCTGGCACCGGTCGGCCATCATCAATGTAATACGTTCCACCATTGGTCATCACCAAATAGAAAATTTTATTGCCAGCGGCTGTGTGGTTCCAAGGCATCCAGTCGAGCACAACTGGCGGCGTGGATTCAATGTATCGATAGCAATCGCGAACCATGGCTTGCATTGAGCAAATCATCTTGTTGGTATTGATAACAGCTTTTGGAGAACCGGTTGAACCTGATGTAAACAAGTACTTCACAACGGTTTCTGGCGTGATAGACAATCGCGCGGATTCTGCAGTATCAGGTACATGGTTTAGTAATGTGTCAAAAGTAACGGCATTCGCAACCGGGTTGCAAACGTTAATGATTGCGCGGTTGGACTGCGCCAACACAGTCAGTGTGTTGCTGAACTGTTTTCCATCGTCTGCGAAAATAGCACCGGGTTGTAGCAACCTTGCTATGGCTACCACTTTTTCAGCGCCTTTGGAGCGCAATGAATACGCTGGGGATAATGGCGCGTACGGAATGCCTACGTAGGCACACGCAATACCGAGTAAAGCGTGCTCAAGGCTGTTTTCAGACAAGATTAGCAGTGGTCTATCAGGCCCTAAGCCCATGCCTAACAGCGCAGAACCGATGGCTCTTGCCTGCAGCTGTGCTTCGCTATAACTAATGCGTTTCCAATCGCCACCGTCAACGCGGCGTGCAAGCCAAGTACGCTGGGGCGCTTCGTTGGCCCATTTGTCCAGGTAGTCCGCCAATAAGGGCAAGTGGGCGGGTAA
>CALIMV010000148.1 GCA_938045275.1 uncultured Granulosicoccaceae bacterium | reverse complement strand
CCCAAACACAAATTAAGTTATTTCAGTAACTAAATTTCACTGAGTTAATACAAAATTGGGTGTATCTGCAACTGCTTTCAGAACGACCGCGTAAGATATTTAGTCCGTATTTCATTTTCTTTCTCCAATTGTTTCATTTTTAAAATGGGAAACACCCATTATCGAAAGAGGCGGTATACAGACTCTTTGTCCTTCGATCTTGTGCGTCGCTCATAAAACGGGAATTTAAACCCGTTTTAATCCATTGTCAAGCAAAATGGGAAAATTAGACCGTTTTCAAACAAATACAATTGATTGAACTGGCTTTCCTAGACTAATTAATAGGAAATCAGTGGCACCAATAGATAATCAAGTCCGATTGACGCTCAATAAACCATTGGTAGTTTCAGTGCGTCAAAGATATTCGTTTCAACAGTGCAACTGAGGATGGAAAGCCCATGAAAGGACAAAAGTGGTTCGATGTATTCCTGCTGTTAGTCGAGCTGACAATATCCATGCTTGCCGAGAACATCAGCAACGAAATGAAATTCGAAAAAACAGGCAGGTGAATTTAATACGATACTATTGATGTTCCAGACATCGGTAAGCAGGCGCGATGGCTTACTCTATTGGCTCGACATGCATCACTTGCATGCTGTAGCCCATTGGCACCTGTGCCTGCCCATCAATATGGAATAGCTCCGTACTTGCCGACTGCGCTTTTAAATGACCGGTAATCAGTACTGGCTCGTAGAGGCTTTTCACTTCATACGCTTTTTCTAATTGCGCGAATACGATCTGATTGGGTGGTGGCGGTGGCACATGTATGCATGCGCCGACAAAAGGAACCAGCAAGAACTCGGTCACACCACGCTCCTCTGTCTGCAACGGCAGAGCATAGCCAGGTAGTCGAATCAGTTCACCATCAAGTGAGCTGTTAAGCGCTTCACCACGCCGCGCGATCTCTTGATCACGATCAGTGACCGACGCTAAAAACCTATCAACATCGACACCATCGGCACGGTGTTTCTCCAACAATGCCATGGCGTTTAGGTACTCCGGTCCCTCGCGAGATATGATGTCGGCATTCGCGTCAGCGATGACTTTGCCGATAAACCCGAGATCAAAGCGAACGTTAATTGGTACATCGGACAATGCATCAGCAAGTGGCTCTGCTGGTGGCACGAGATCTTGCCATTCAAGTTGTTGGGCATCGCCTAATTCGACCGGCAGGTTGTCACGCCAATGCATGCCGATTTGAATCGCGGCATAGGCAGCACAGCCCAACAGTGCGGCGACAATCAAAATACGCTGTGTGAAAGCTCTTAACATTGGCTAAAGATCAAGTGAACGAACAACAACAGCGGACTGTTGCTGTTCGCTCAATCAGCATGAATAATGCTCACAGTGTTACTGATGCTACACGCTCATCAGCCGCCGACACCTGCACCTTTTGGCTTAATCGCTATTGCACGCGTTAACCCACCAGACATATCAACAACCTTCGCGCTGAGCGAAATAAAATAGGCGCCCCGCGCTGGCAATTGACCGATGTTCCGGCAGAACTCAGTCCAGGAGCCGCCTTTTTCCAAAAACTTCACATGAGTCATTTGAGCCATCGGTTTGCCTTCCCACATATGACCAATCGGTCCCATTGAAGGTCCGTCTGTGGCGAGGTGTGTTACTCCCTTGGAAGCGAGATACTCGACAGCTTCGGGTGTGGGTGCGGGCCATCCAGGAACATTACCGTTTACTAGTGGATCCCAAGCGAGTCGATTACCTTCAGGAAAAGGCTTGTAGTAAAGATCAGCATAGCCTGAGAAAAATAACACGACATCGCCAGCCTTAATTTCACCATTCTTTTCTTCATCAGCCTTAATCATCTCAGCTGTTATCAACGGACTCATGCCACCGTCAGCCTGGTCGAGAATGGCGCTGACATCGACCACGACCGCTGGCCCCATCATATTTTCTACCGGATACTTATCGCCAGTCATCCAACCGGTTTCGGACTGAAACTCGATTCCCGACCCCTCAGGGGGCACAAAATGCGCTGGAAAATCGGCTTGCGTGCCTGTGTGCTCGTCGATAACCATCTGTTGACTGTAATAGGGAAAAACGGACTGCACCAGATTTTCCTGAACAGTGTCGCCGGCACCACCAGCACCTTCGCGCGGGTTCTGCGTGTAGGGTCCGTCTTGAGCTTCGAACCAGTTCATTGTCCAGCGCCTGAAAGGCGGATGGAACGGCCAGTGGGCAGGATAGTTCTCTGAGATCGTTACCGTTAAATCTACCACCTCTCCAGTACCAACAGCGGCAGCAATCTCGCTCGCTGGGTCAGCATTAACAATGCCCCCGGATACCAACAGGACGATGCTTGATGTGGCAAATAAACCGCGCAATTTGTTCATCTGAATCTCCTTCGTTGAATAACATGAGCTTCTGAGGTTACACAGATTGCGGAAACTTGCAATGGCGCTTTCGGCACGCTGTACGACAATTCGATCGAATTTATGGCTAAAGCTGTAAGAGCGCATCGTCAAACACAAACGGTTCAACATCTGTCGTGAGACAATCCATTTCCGGTGCGACATCGGGATTATCAAGGAAGCTTGCAGCAATGCCTTTTATGCAATCGTCCGTATCGACTACCGGAAATCCGATCCCGTGTTCGCCTTTAGGTTTAATCGCCAACCGGGGTGATGCAAAACTTTCTGTGAATGTCCGAACCTGGTGTAGCGATACAATTGGGTCGAGCCCACCACCTAATATCAGTGCAGGCACGTCCAGTAATCGCGGCTCTCTTTGCGACAGATCTTGTTCGATAGACACATATCCACCGTTACAAAAATCCGGATAGCCTTCGCCGACTTGGCGTCGCCCAACATCTAACAAGTCATCAGGCCATTGCTCTTTCGTAGGTATGGTTGCCGTGTAAAAATTCGGTGCATCTATTGCAGCACACTGCACTGTTAGGCTCATCAAGAGGGCACCCTCTCGAAGAATAGGGTCTTCTAGGGTTTCAGCCGAGCTTCCTTGATTACCATCGTCATCATCGTTACCACCCACTGCATCATCACCATCGTTGTTACCACCATCATCATTGCTACCATCAGCATAAAAAATCTGCAGCATCATCTCAGTGTCACGGTTCGCAAACATCTCCAGAAACGCCGGATACGCTATCGGAGGCAGATCAGCCGCCAAGTCAAAGAGCGCATAGGCATCAAACTCGAATTTATCGCCATCGGGTGTATCACCAACCCAGGGCTCATTGGTTAGTGATCTGAACGTATCGATAAAAGCACTGCGTAAATCAGGCAGTCTGGTTGCACACTCAGTTTCCGCTGCACATTGATCGGCAAGCTCGCTTATGAAGTCCAATCGCGACGCAGCATCGGCAAGCATAATATCCACTTGGTTGTCGGTACTGGAGTCGAAGATGACTGATCGAACGCCTGCTCGATCAAGATCAGCATACAATACGCCGGGTATCGGTCCATAAGACACGCCATAAACATTCCATTGTGGAATCTCCAAGGCTTCGCGTAGTACTTTGAAGTCTTGTGCGATAACGGCTGATCGATACTGGGTCAGATCGACGCCTTGCTGCTCAAAATCCTTCACGCATTCGGTAAGAATTGCGCCATCATTTGAATCATCGTCTTCAGGAAAATCGCAATTAAGAAATGGTTCGGAATACCCGGTACCACGTTGATCGACAAGGACTAAGTCTCGGTTGCCTGAATACGAACTGTATTCGAGACCTAAAGCAAATTCCACCAAACCACTAGCACCCGGTCCACCCATAAAAACAACAATCGGATCGGGCGCTGCCGGGGTGATCGTCGCGGGCACAATGCCAAACGCAACCTCAATCATCCTGGCGTCAGGTCCGGTTAATTCGTAATTCTCATAGGTGTCCAAAACCCCACAACGAATATCGCTGGACGCCCTGGTCAGATCAAATGGGCAATCGGCGAATCTGACTCCGGGGGATGAACCTGCTTGAGCCGTGGGGTTAGCCTCGGATGGCGTGGTGCCGTTTGACGGAGTTGCGGTTGAATCGCTGGAATCACTACACCCAGACAGAGCAAACAGAAATAATAAAGATGCGGCTTTTGTCCAACGCCAAACTGTGTGAAAACATTGCGGTAGATAGCTCATTACTAAAACTCCGTGACGAATAGGCTTACCAGAACAACCATCGTATGCTCACGTTGGTTAACGCAAGGTAAACACGGCTCGTTTTTTATCGCCACGTGTCCATTTTGTGCGATTTCGGTTGGTACTTGCTAATGCTACGTACGCGCTAAACGCACTCGATGACGTCGAAACATGACATCGCCTTCCTCCTCCCATTGCCAATTAGCCCGTTCCACCACCCAGGCAACCAGCTCTAACCCGAGTCCATAGCCGCTGTCATCCGCCACCTCCTCTCCCAGCTGATCACCACGATTCTCGATCTCGATTAATTCACCCGTAAGACGAATTTCTACACGTCCGTTACGCGTATGACGAATGGCATTACCGATCAGGTTCGAGCACAGAATTTCGAGCAATACGCGCGGCTGGACCGTTTGTGGCTTCGACGCCCAGACAACTTCGACAACCACATTGTTACCGCTTGCCAATGCGTCGTTTGCTTCGACAATATTATTTACAAGGTCAAGCAAATCTACGGTTTCAGGTTCTTGTAGCTGGTTTTCACCACGACCCAGCCACAGCAGCGTATCAGTCAGGCTGTTCATTTTTTTTATAGATTCTTCAAGCCGATCAAACGCACTCTGGCCGTCTGCTCCCACACCATGTCGTGCAAGTAGTTCAGTATTGGCTGAGGCGATAGCCAGCGGAGTTCGCAACTCATGACTGGCGAAACGCAAGAAGCGGTGCTGATGTGCAATCGCATCAGCTTCACGTCGTACGGTGTCAAGCACGCTCGCAGCGATACGCCGGTTCTCTACAAACGGCAACGCCGGTGGGTGGTCGGGAATCGAGTCGATCGACAATGATTCACTCCAACGCAACAGCTCCTTAGTGCCTTTTGCCAAACGATGACCAATCAATAACATGATGACAACCACACCACCTATAAACCATATACCTGCGCCCAGTCGCTTGTCTGCCATGTCGTCAAACTGTTGTACTCGATGTTGCTCGCTATCAGCGAGTTTAAGCCTTTGCACAACGTGCAAGCCTTGCCCATTAGGCAAGGTGCGAAACAGGTGCAGCATATAGCCGTTGTATACAAGGCCGGGGCCATCGATGTCCACCTTGGTGAATTGTCCATCTTTGAGTGTTCCGGGTAATATTTCCTTAATAGCTAGAGGCAAAGTCTCCCTATGCGCATGAAGAATCGGCGTACCGTCGATAGGCGGCAAAGTTATTTCTGCATAGTCGCTGTGTACTTCAGCAGGTTTCTCAGCAGGTGCGTCTGAGGCCAGAGTAGATAGATCAGCTTTGGATTCAATCCAGGCATCTGCCGCTCGGTTTAACCGAAACTCGGAACTGAGCAATACGCCGGATACGATGTTCGCTTCCATTAACCAGCTATACGCGGTAACCAGAATTAGCGTAACGCCCAATAAAGTCAAACTCAACAATCTTCCTATCGACATCACTGCTCACTCATTCGAAAGGTTGTTTGCGCACAAGCGATAGCCGCGACCCTTTACCGTTTGGATTAACGGAGTATCAAAGGGCTTATCAATGGCTTTTCTAAGTTTGAACATTTGCACTTTCAGATTGTTCTGCGATGGAGGCTCGTCACCCCACACAGCAAAGCACAACGTTTCTCGATCAACAGTTGCAGGACTCGATCGAGATAGCGTTTCGAGTAATCGCCAACCAATTGGTGATAATTCGATTTCGCGTCCTTCCCGACGCACTCGGCGTTCGTCAATCAGAAGCTCGAGCGAGCCAACGGTTAATCGCTGAACTTCGCCGGTACGACGCCTCGATAGTACCCGCACTCGGGCAGCTACTTCCGCCAAGGCAAATGGCTTAACTACATAATCATCAGCACCAGAATCGAGCCCCACTACTCGATCTTCAATTGCATCACGAGCAGTTAGCATAAGGATTGGCGTTGCATTGCCAAGTTGGCGTATACGTCTCGCAACCTCCAGCCCATCGATGCGTGGCAAGCCCACATCCAGCAGCATCACATCAAAGTGTGCATCGGCTAATAGCGCAAGTGCTGCCCGTCCATCAGCAGCGTAGTCACAACTGTGCCCATCGAGCGTGAACCATTCGCCGATCGAGGAGGCCAGCGCCATGTCGTCTTCCACGATCAACAGTCGCAGGGGTTTCACACCTAAACCATCAGGCTGATTTTTCATCAACTATCCTTGCCAACAACATTCACTGAATTTCGTATCCACGAGCGGGTGCGAGTCCGACATGACCAATTATTATTGACTCAATTCGATTAAGCGATATTACTTGGATACACTTTGCACAGATTATCACTGGCTCCACTTGCACAGTGGCAACATTTTTTCGTTCACCAGTCTCTCGGCAATGCCCGGATTAGTCAACAGTTGAATAATGCATCTGCTGTGGTGTACCGCAACAAAGCCCGAATTTTAGCGATGATGTCTTCTGTTTAACCAAAAACCTATTGGCAAAAATACCCAATCGACTATCTCAATAATTTCTTCTAGATTACTCAAATTATCGATAATCGTTGATATCACCACTGCGACAGTGTTAGGATTTGTAGAGCAAATACAGGCTTTCGAGAGCTGATAGTCAGAAATACCTGTTAAGCCCGATAGCGTGCGCTGCTCGTCACCGACATACGGTTGGCGGTTAAAGAATAGGCTAATAAATAAGTTATTAGTGCATTCTAAGTTTCCCGTTTTATGGAAGTGTGTTGAATTTGCTGAAGGAAATTAGATGGCTCACATAACACCACTCAACAGCGATGATTGTGAAGACGCATCCGCTGATATCCAATGGCTAGCGTCAGCAACCGGTTTCACAGCTAACTCGATGTTGTCATTGGCCCATCGTCCCGAGATTGCAAAAGCCGTTCTAGGGTTAATAAGAGCTGTGGTCAGAAACCCAGAAGGCACAGTAAGCCCAGAATTGCGCTGGCTGGTTGCACACGTCTCCAGCTTGTCAAATGGATGCACTTATTGCTCTGCGCACACTTTCAAAAATGGTGCAGACAATGGTGTCAGTCAGGATAAACTCGATGCGATCTGGGAATTCGAAACGTCAAGCCTGTTCTCCGACGCCGAACGCGCAGCCCTGCGCATTGCGATGACCGGTGGCCAATGTCCGTCATCTGCTTCTCAACAAGATATGACAGAACTAAAAAAACACTTTGATGAAGCGCAAGTGGTCGAGATCGGAGCTGTTATAGCACTGTTTGGTTTCAACAATCGCTGGAACTCACTAATGCAAACAGAGCTAGAACCTGAAGTGAATAAATTCGTTGCTGAAAAGGGCTACAAAGATCTCGGCAGAAACCGAACTAAAAACCCATAAAGCACAGGTTAGTTTACTAGCCAGGTGTATTCGCTGGTGTTAGTTACAAAAACTTGGAGGAAGTAACATGATAGATAAGGTCAAACTCAATCGCAGAAAATTTCTCGCCGCAGCTGCGGTCGGTACAGCATCGGCAATGCAGATAACAATACCCGGTAGCGCGTTTGCACAGGCTGGTTATCCAAAACGACCGATTACGCTGGTGGTAATGTATGCCGCAGGCGGCGGTACAGATACCATCATGCGCAAGTTGGCAGAGGAGATGGCCGCCAGCCAGGGTTGGAATATTAACGTCATTAACAAGCCCGGCGCAGTAGGTGGTGTTGCAACTCAATTTGTCACCGCAGCCAAGCCTGACGGTTACACACTTTTAGGCGGTGCAAATTACAACCGCTTTGTTCGGGTACTCGGGCATGCTGAGTTTGTTCCTTGGAAAGACTGGGTGCCGATGAAGGCAGCCAATGCACTGGCAAGTTGGTCGGTGCGCAAAGACTCGCCATTTCAAACCTTCGACGATGTCATTAAAGCCGCCAAGGAAAAGCCTGGTTCGGTAACCATCTCCACTTCCGGAACCGGAGGTGTATGGCACGAATTAGCGTTAATCGTTGCAAATATCGCTGGTGTTGAACTCAAATACGTTCCTTATAAAGGCGGTAAGCCCGCTACGTTGGCAGGCCTGCAAGGAGAAACAGACATAGCAGGTGGCGGTGTGCATGAGCACATCGAACTCATTCGCGCCGGTGAACTACGCAATCTTTGTCAAACCAGTGCAGAAGACATTGTTCTTGACGACGGCACAACACTGCCTTCCATCGCCACCATTTTGCCGGAAAGTAAAAAGATTCTTCCGGTTGGTGCAACTTATAATTTCATGGTCCGTCGCGATTTACCACCAGAGGTTATGCAGATGTTAGCCGATGGATTTCGTGCAGCTGCAGGCTCCGATGCCTTCAAAGCGTTAATGGAGCAAAAGTTTTTCCAGCTTGATATCAAAGTGGGTGAAGAGGCTGACCGTGAGGGTGCGTTAATGGAATCTGTAACGGTGGATATTTTCAACAAGTTTCAGGATCAAATTGGTGCAGAGGTAAAAACCGCAGAAGAACTGGGCTTACCGAGCCCGGATGATTTTGATTCCTGGTGGCCGCCAGAAGGTTACGAGCCTCCGCCAATAAGCTGATTATTAAATAGATGAACGCGAGTTGCCATTGCTGCATAACTGCATAGCAATGGCAACTGTTTTCTCTCCTTGTCTGAGCATCCATTCAGTTGACATCTGAAAATCAAAAGCAGGCCGCGGCATTTGAAGGTGAAGAAGCAGGTGCCGGTTACGCATCTCCAATTCTGGACCTACTCGCTGCCTGCTTCCTGGTGGCGCTGTCGATAATAGTTATCATCGCCTCTTGGTTGTTACCCGTTCCAGGTGACCTCTTGACAGCGCCGGGCTTGTTGCCCTTTTTCACAGCACTGTCTTTACTTATTATGGCGTTGATACTGGGTTTCAGTGCAGTTAAAAGAAAAGCGAACAATAACTGGTTAAGCGGTGACGCAGTATCGCTCGACCCGTCTCAAACTAATCGAAC
>CALIMV010000147.1 GCA_938045275.1 uncultured Granulosicoccaceae bacterium | reverse complement strand
TACCAGTGTCTGGCCTGAGATTAGTTGGATTGTAGAATCGAATGAGAATTCCCTTAATTTAAAATTGAATAAATACCTTGGGCAAATAGAGTCACTGTTAGGCGTGACGTACAATGCAGAGACAAATATTGCCCCACCGGTGCCAATAGAAGCGGCAGGTGCTCGTTATGGCTCGCTTTTTTTAGGTTATAAAAAGGCATCGGAGCAAGTCTCGGATATGGTCGCCACTAACTCGTCGAGAGTAGATACGGTTCATGTAGTATTAACGGTTTTCGTCATTATTGTGATGCTGTTGATCAGTGCGCTTGTTGTAGTGCCACTGTGGTACCGTTTGATGTCTGAGCATCGTCGCCTGAAGTCGGCGCACGTAAAACTGTATAGTATCGCTTACACAGACAAACAGACTGAATTGCCAAACCTTGATGGATTGGAAAAGAAACTTCCTGAATTGGTCACTTTTAAAGACGCAGAGGCCGAGTTTTATCTGTTGCTGATTAGAATTAGAAATCTCGATCAAATATATAATCTTATCGGCAGTAGTAGTATGGATGCGTTGTTGCAGGCATTTACTGCGCGGCTGGAAAAATTTGACGCCATTGAAGCACCATGGTGTAGAAGTGGGGAATCTGAGTTTTGTTGTCTGTTAACTGAGGCCATTATTCAGGATTCCGATAACTGGGTACACAAAATTCATCAACACCTAACCGAACGATTAACTATAAATGGCATCATCGTCAGAACAGAAGTGAGTTTGGCGGCGTCGAGAATGGACAAGACTGAGTTGTTGCGCACCAACTTGCTATCAGATCACTTATCCAGCGCTCGGCTTGCTTCGGCACAGTTCAAACCTCCAGAACAATGGCTACCGCAGTTCCACCCAGATATGAACAATGCGCTTACTGATCAAAACAATTTGATTGAACAGATAGCGGAAGGTTTAGCTCAAAACCAATTTGTGCCGTTTTACCAAATTAAAGTGGACGCGCAAACGGGAAAGCATAGCTCTCTTGAAGTGTTAGCGAGATGGAAACGCACGGAAACTACATTTGAATCACCAGGTGTTTTCATCCCGGTTGCTGAAAACTCAGGCCTTATTGTAGCAATGACCTTCAGCATCTTCGAGCAGGTACTCGAGGATATTAAAGGCTGGTGTGCTGATGGTTCTCCGGTTGGACGGGTGGCTATAAACATTGCTCAAGATGTACTTCTTCATAATGAGCTGACGCCGCGTTTGCAAAATATGCTTGATCACCTCCCTGTGTTATGCGACGGCCTGGAAATTGAAATAACCGAGAATATTGCAATAGCGGATAATTTCGATCGCACCTGCGCAATACTTACCGATATTCGTAAAATGGGCATACACGTATCTATTGATGACTTCGGTACTGGTTATGCATCGTTGCAAACTCTTATTGACTTGCCGTTTGATGTATTGAAAGTAGACCGCGCGTTTGTTATACCGATGACGGAATCCGGTGCCGGAAACGAAGTGGTTTCCGCGATGATATCGCTGAGTAACACATTGGGAAAATCCTGCGTTATCGAAGGCGTGGAAACAGCGTGGCAGTGGCGATCACTGGCGGACATGGGTGCAGATCAATTGCAGGGATTCTATTTTCACAAACCTGCTAAAGCCAGCGAGATAAAAAAATCCATAGATTTCAGGGATGATCACAGATTTGCCGCGTAAACGTCTGGTACAGGCATAACATCTGCTAGAAAATGAGATATTCTGGAGCGTTTCTATGACTTACTTTATATCTTTAAAAGCGCTGTTTTTTACTGCCTTATTGGCAAGTAGCGTAGCTATATTTGGACCTGCTCAGTCTAATGACAACAAACCTCAGGCCGAAATACTGCACTGGTGGTCAAGCGCTGCAGAATCGGCTGCTTTGGATGTATTTGTAGATACTTTCAAAGCACGCGGCGGCCACTACTACAATTCATCTAAAGACGACCAAGTTTCCAACCGTGAGGAAGCGATTGAACGCATGGGCAAAGGCTACCCATCCACACTAACACAGTGGAATGCGGGTGCGGACGTCTTCGAGTTTTATGAATTTGGTTTAGTAGACGCTATATCGGGACCATCGCTTATAACGAAGTTGAAGAAAACACTGCCAGAGTCAGTTCTTGATGCGGTAACGCATCAAGACAATATTGTCGCCATGCCGGTCAATATTCACAGCGAAAACTGGATGTGGCACAGCACTGAACTTATTCAACCAGGCAATGAAGTATTTACCAAGGATTGGAAAAAGTTTGTTGCTTTAGGAGAGGTACTTGCAAAAAACAATATTCCATTGGTCGCTGTTGGAGATCAGTCATGGCAAGTTCGAATCTTGTTCACTAGCATTTTTCTCGGAATATCCCGTGATGCTTACAAGGATTTTTATTTGTCGACAGATATTTCGGCAGTAGACCGACCTGAATTTGCAGACGCGTTAACCGCGTTTAGCCATCTTGCTCGATATAGTAAGTCGTTTGGAGACGGCAACTGGAACACTCAGGTTCGCGCTGTTGCTGAAAATCAAGCCGCCTCCACCTTTATGGGAGATTGGGCCAAAGGTGAGTTTCAATTTCTTGGCAAGTTACCTGGAAGGGACTATGGTTGTTCGCTAACGGCCAGCGACAATCCCAGCTTATTGCTGGTCATAGATAGCTTTATCCTTGGTAAAGTGACTACCGAGGAAGAAAAACGAGGCCAAGCATTGATGCTCGATGTAGTTTCAGATCCTGAGGTCAACTTGCAATTTAATACACTCAAAGGCTCTGTGTCGCCCTATAAAAAACCATCTGCAGACGAACTGGATATCTGTAATTCTCAGGTATACAGTATTTTGAATAACAAAGACGCAGTCATCCCACCTTATGCTTCTATTGGCGCTCGCCGACCCATGCATGCATTAGACACACAGATTTACACGCTTTGGAAAGAGTCGCAACAAACAACCGACATCAATGCGCTGGTTTCAGACACCTTGGAAAAATTTCGAAAGATAATGGCTGAACACGAAGTGCCTGTCGCTTCTATTGATGAGTAACAACCTCTGTTGAAGTTGGTTTTCTTTTAACATTTCCCGTAATTGGAAACACTGTTCATAGCCTTTTGAAACATTGTTTACTGCACCGGCCCCGACTTTATTCGCGCCTTTCGAAATACAGTTAAAGAAGATGATGCGCAATTTAATGAAATATACAGTCAATCTACGCGCACTGTTTAAGTGCGTTTGAATACCTTTAGTGACACACTGCATTGCAAGCCTGCTTAAAGGCAAAGCACAAAATAAATTAAGTATTGAATTCCGGAAAATTGGCTAGATTATCTAGTCGAATGTATTTGATTTTTTTGAAAGCAGAGCAGAACCAAGCAACTTCTGGTGGTGTTGGTAGATATACGAATCAAATCAAAGTTGCTCTTTACGTAACCAAAAAGTCACGGTATCGGCGGTTTAGCAACAGTAGCTGAACGTTTTGAAATAATTAAAGCGATTAAGCGTCCACAAGCGTTTATCTAAGGTAAATTTTGACATACGTCACATTTTAAGTGGAAGTTTTTATCAATAGTAAATATAATTCATGTACTCTGCAAAACTCGCACTTCGCAGAAAACTGACTCCGCTTAATTATCAGTAATGCTCAATTTTAGTCTGTTCAAACATTGTTTAAAGCATCTAGGCTGCAAACTTGGAAATTTGGGTAAAACGCCTTCTTTAAAGCTTCTAGCTGCAGGATTGCTTTTCTCACAAACATTGTCAGCTCAAACCGCTTTTCCTTCTTTTTCCAATTTCAGTTTTGCTGGCTATGGAACAATTGGATACGCATGGCTTAATGATGATGATGCTGAATATCGTACTGGTGAGGGGGAATCAGGTGCCACAAATGAAGGGTCGTTTGCGGTCGACACACGATTAGCTTTGCAACTTGATGGTACGTTCAATTCGTTTCTTTCCGGAAGCGCACAGGTGATTGCAAGACAAAACGAAGAAGGGGACCCAGGCGCAGAGCTTGAGTGGGGTTTCCTGCGATTGCAGCCCGGTGAACGGATTGTGGTCAGAGTAGGTAGAATGAGCTTGCCAACTTTTTCACTATCTGATTTTCGAGAGGTAGGCTATGCAAATGTATTGCTGCGTCCGCCAGAAGATGTCTACTCTCAGGTACCTTTACGTCGATTAAATGGTGTCGATGTCACCGTGGAATCTCTTGTGATGGGTACGCTGGTTACGTTTCAGGTCGTTGGCGGAGTGGCTCGGGAAAAAATATTCAACGATCTGGAACCGGATGCGAAGCAGATTCTCGGTTTAAGCACCTGGATTGAACGCGGCCCGTTTAAAGCACGCGCAAATTTTACCACTGCACAAATTGACGTGGACTCAAGGAGTGCAACCATTGACACCTTAAGGCAGGGTATCGATGGCACCTTGGCTCAGGCACCTGAACTGGGTGCATTTTTGAATCCGGTAAGAGCGGAGCTCTCGGGCGATTATAAAGATTTGACTTTTGCATCGTTTGGCGTGTCAGCCGATTTTGATTCATATTTTGTTGATCTTGAATTTGCGCGTCGACGAATCAACAATTGGGTAGTTGATGTTGATTCATGGTCACTTGTAGCGGGTGTTAACATTGGCAGGTACTCTCCCTATGCGTTCGTTTCATCCAACCGGGATGCGCAGCCCGATCGTCGTGTTTCCCTACCAGACTCACCTCAACTCGACCCCCTGGAAGCAGCGATAAACAATTTGTATGCACCTCGAAGTCAAAACACCGCTGGGGTAGGTCTACGATATGATCTGTCAGAAAAAATTGCTTTAAAGTCGCAATTTGAGTACATAAGCCGAGAGGATATAGGCATCAGCTTTCGTAGATTGAGTGACGACGGAACCGATAACGGCGACGACGTCGTGTTAGCTTCATTTGTAGTCGACTTTGTCTTTTAAAAGTAGCAAAACCCTATCAACATAGGTTTACTCCAATTTTAAACTCATGCAATTCAAAACCAGTACCAATCGAACAATGACTGAACCTCGACAAAAAATATTTCATACCACATTCATTACCCGAAATTATTTGGCAAAATATTTGGTTATAGTGCTCGCAGCTGTTTCGCTGTGTGTTAGTGCTGGTGTGTTGCATGCAAATGAATCTAACGATCTTATCGTAGTAACAAATAAAGATGTCAGTATGGCGTCTATTGACGACAATGAAATTCGGCGCTTGTTTTTAGGTCAGAGTCGAAGGCTTCCCAATGGCGATGTCGCAGCGCTTGCCGCTTATTCACCGTTAAGAGCTTTTTTTAACAGTCGTATACTGGGTCGCTCCGACACCGATGTAGCTCGAATTTGGTCTAAATTGAAATTCTCCGGTAAGCAATCACCGCCGCGAACGTTCGACACTATAGATGACCTGGTTGAGTACGTTAAGTCCACCCCCAACGCATTGGCGTATCTGCCCAGCACCTACCGCAGAGACGAAGTCAGAATCATGGCCTATATCCCGGGTGACACTCCCTCGCTACGTTAGCACAACAATCTCTTGTTCGGCCCGCTACAACAAATTAGCTTAAGTCGCTCGTCAGCCATACTGACACAGGGCTGCTTCTGTCAAATTGCAGTTAGCCCTGCAATAATTTCAGATCAACTTAGCCGTGGGTGTTTTTTGTGGCCGTGTTGGGGCTGTAAGAGTGTTTTTAAGTACTGTTTCACGGTAATACAGACCGAGACGTTAGAATAAGTAATGGTCTGAAGCATACATTTTTAGCTGCTACGCTTTACTGGTATACAGCTGGAAGACAAAAAGATGAAGTGCGCGCATAATGTTGAAACCGGTCGTCACAGTGGGTGGAACAATGAACTGGGTTGATCACTTCGAAGGATTAAAACAGCTTGATCCAGCGTTGCTCAAATCGTTGGTCGAGAATAGCGAAGTAGTAGAGATAGAAGCAAATTCTGTTATTTTCGGCTTGGGAAAAGCGCCCGAGCATTTAGTTCTTCTGTTAGAGGGAAGCATACAGGTACAACAAGTTTCTGACAGTGGTAGAGAAATGGTACTGTACCGTGTCGATGCTGGAAACAGTTGTGTTCTGACTACCGCGTGTGTTCTTGCTTACGAGCAGAGTGCTGCTGCGGCAATAGCCGAAACCGATCTTCAAGCTGTAATGGTTCCCCGGAAAGTGTTCGATGAACTTTTGGGTGCTTCGAAAGAATTTCGGTATTTCGTTTTATCGGCATTCACAAAACGGTTAGCAGATTTGTTCCAAGTAATTGAGGAGGTTGCGTTCAAACGCATAGACCACCGCCTCGCACAGAAGCTTATCGAATTAAGTGGAGACGGTACAAATGTGAAGGCTACACATCAAAACCTGGCTGCGGAGCTGGGTAGTGTGCGCGAAGTAATATCTCGCCAAATGGCTGAATTTCAAAGCCGTGGCTGGATATTGCAACACCGTGGAATGATCGAGATTGTCAATCGATTGGAATTACAAAAATTGATCGATTCGTGATTTAAGTTCACACAGGCACAGGTAAACGCACAGAGGCCAAATTGCAAGATTGTTTCTTGCCCAGTGATATACAGATGCAATAACGCCGTAAAAATATCGCAATTTGCTATCCGTCGTTTTCTTCAATCCATCAGTTACCTGCCTTACTGGGTTCTCTTCAGTGACTTTAGTTACAGATATCGGACAAAGAACACTGGTACGCTTTAAATAGATCGATAATTCATTGTTCAGCTGTGGCCGTGCAGCTGCGTTCTGGCAATTCACGCTTTGTCTGCAAGTAAATTAGTACGTAGTGATCGCAGACAGAACGTGAATCTGATTGACAAAAGTGAGGTCTAAAATGAACGAAGTAGTCGACGCCCCATCCATTTCAGATTCTATAGACAAAGCTCGTTTTGATGAATGGTTTGACAAGCGCTTCGAAGAAAAAATGCAGCAGCGAAAGGAAAGTGGTACTGGCAGTATGTCGATCATTGCGACTAAGGGAACAATGGATATGGCTTATCCACCTTTTATCCTTGCCTCAACTGCGGCAGCGCTGGATTGGGACGTTTCGGTGTTTTTTACGTTTTATGGCCTTGAGCTTCTCAAGAAGGACGTTGATCTTCAAGTGTCTCCGCTTGGCAATCCAGCAATGCCAATGAAAATGCCGTTTGGTCCTGATTGGTTTAAGGATATTGATTGGCCCATACCAAATATATTAATGAGCAATGTGCCTGGATTTGAAAAGTTGGCGACGACACTTATGTCAAAAACTGTCGAATCCAAAGGCGTGGCCAGTATCTCTGAATTACGAGAGGCTTCGCTGGAAGGTGGTGTTGAGCTAGTTGCCTGCCAAATGACAGTGGATTTATTTGGTCACGACAAAGGTGATTTTATACCTGAAATAACGCAATGGGTAGGCGCCACGACATTTTTGCCGCAAGCACGTAACGCTGATATTTGTCTATTCATTTAGAATTTTAAAGAACTGTGCACGCACAAGCGGATGTGAGCCGCTTGTGCGTTGTTCTTTCGTACCTTAATAGTCTTTGATTACGACAATTGCACCTCTGACCTCACCAAGTGAATACCCTGTTGCTTTGTCTTCTGGATAAAGCTCATCAAGCTTCGATTGCAGCTCGGGGTCGATCTGTTGGCCATGGCATGCAAGGCAAACTCCACCAGCAGGCGTGGCTTTCATAAACCGCATTTGATGTTTCCCATCATCAGTTTTTACGACTGTTGCCGATGCCATGGTAGCTGGGTCTTCGCCATCAGCCGCACGTTTATCGAAATCCTCCAGTACGGCTCTTTGCCAGTCATTAGGTACGTTTGCGGGATTCCGGTTTTTCAGACTGACGCGACTAATAAGAGCATTTGAATTCTCTGCGCTTTTAGCTGTTATTGGCATAGCTTCAACGTTACACACATTCAGCGCGTTGAGCGGCCCCCCGGATTTCATGGCCCCTTGAAGCTCACTCTGTAAACTGCCTGCAAAGGCTTTTGTAATGGCTTTAACTTCTTGAACAGCTGTTTCTTTGTTAAATTCCTGCGCAAAGGTAGTTGATTGCGCAAAAGGACTTAATAAAAAAGATAAAAGGGTGATTTTAGCGAAATATCTCATAACTGCGGTACTCCGTTGTGCTACGTGGGGATTTCTAGTCGAACTCAACGTTGCCGAGATGGCAGGCATATCAAGTTTTCCTCCGTTATTGATCATATTAGTCAGTGTATTCATAATCTTCAGTGACTATGTTACATATAAAAAATCGCGTAGGTCGCTTCACAGAATTGGTTCAAGCCCTGTTCGGTTGCTCGACTGTCATGGAATTTTCCTAACTGTGCAGTGGAATGCCAGAGTTACAGCGGCAATCAGTAATTTAGTCAATCTAATCCTATCCCATAGGCTATTTCCATTCGATTTTTAAGCGGTGCTGCAGCTGCTTGGAGCAATCAGCAAGTGTTTATCGCAGAAGTTCGATCATGTCCACGTAATTAGCAAATTTTAATGATACTCAATCCAATATTTTCACAAGTATCACTAAATAAAGCCACATTCTTATCCGCTATCCCCAGTTCGTGGCCAGGGGGCGCAGAAGCGAGCGATCAGTGAAGTCGGTTGCAGCCAGGCAGTATTAAAAATAGCAGGTTTAATATGAGGTGGTAAATTAAGTGCATTTTATGCAGCAACAAATAAAAAATATATACCGAATAAACAACTTTTCATCGGCAAATTGTCATGCGCGGTTATTTAACTATTTTAGATTGGCTCCTAGCTTTGCCAACGCTGACCAATCTGGAAATAAATACATTAGTCGATTATTTGTCGTTGTTGGATTTACGGCGGCGTTATCCACAACTGCTAATGTGCAAGCTGACGTCATGTTGGGAGCGTCTTTGCCCAACGATGGCTTTTCTCGAACGGTGATAGCAGATTTTAACCAGGTAAATCAAAAAGAACTTGCCTATGTAAACGTGTTCTCTGCCTTTAGTCATGATTGGGATAACTTATATTGGCAGTCGAGTAATGTCGTGGCTGAAGGTGCGATGCCCATGATTTCGTGGATGCCAATTGATCTGTCACGTAGAGAGGATAATCTCCTGCCTGAAATTGCTATTGGTATGTGGGATGATTATTTAATGCAATGGGGTACGCGTTTACTTGCATGGGTCAATTCCTATCCGGATTCAGAACAGCCGAGGCTTTCCATTCGATTTGCGCATGAATTCAATGGTAATTGGTATCCATACTCCAATTCGCCAGTTGCGTATACCGCGGCATGGCAACACATACACGATATGTTTTCAGAAATGGGTGTAAACGATCATGTAGATTGGGTTTGGAGCGCTAGCAAAACCAACGTTGATGATTATGGCGACTTCACTGTGTACTATCCTGGTGAGAGCTATGTAGACTGGACATCGCTCGATGGATACAACTGGGGATCAAATTATGCCCCTGGCGGTTGGAGTTCATTTAGTGAAATATTTGATGAGTCCTATCAGATCATGGTGGCGAATTATCCCGACAAGCCAATTATGATTGCAGAAACGGCTAGCGCAGAACCTCATGATTTACCAAATACACAGTATGGTATGTACGGAGATGATTCTGATGCTTTTGAATCAAAATCAGTGTGGATGAGGGAAATGTTGGTGGACTTGGAATATTCCTATCCAGCGGTTCGAGCATTGTCATTATTCAATATAAACAAAGAGCTGAGTTGGTCCATCAGTAATGAATCCAACACAGGATTAGACGCGTGGATAATGGGTACACAGTCAGCTCATTTTACGTCTGATTTTCTCAGCGTTGGTTCCTTCACAGATACTGACCAGCCAGAAATACCCAAAGGAAATGGAAAGGGTAAATCCAAAACCAATGGGAAAAACAAAGATCGCGAAACAACCCGCATGGTTAGTCAAAAGCAACCGATAACGGTGCGAACCATAGATACGAGTGAGCAAATTCAGATTGCCGGAAGTTCGCGTTCAGCGATGGCAAAAACTCGCAAAAATGTGAAACTGGAAAATGCGTTTAGAACCATGCCAGAGCACAAACAATCTGCGTTTAGATCATTAAAATATTCGGTTGTTGATTACTGAGTATACGGCACACCGAATAGGTTGATTGAACCTATTTGGTGCAACAGATAAATTGACTGTTGTGGCGGACATGACTGGATTGATTAACCGCGCTGGGTCGGTATTTCAAATGCAAAAGTTGTTACTACTGAACCACCTGATTATTGAGTTCGCATGACTGTTCTGAGAACGGAATTGCGCAACTTAGCCAATCACCTTCAGTCAATGTTAACTCTTTCAGCTGATCAGTTGGATTCGGGATGCTGATACTATTCAGTGTCTCTGCGTCATCTGATTCGGAATGGCATGCAACTGCCAGCGTATAGTCGCCTGGTTCAAGATATGACAACGCATAGTTGCTTGATTGTAGTGAAGATGAAGCAATCGGTGCAATCATTTCCGTCGCATTAGTCTGCAACGCCGGGTCGAAATTGTCAGCAAGCCTTGACCGATCAAGCGAGTGCCCTTCATAAAGATAGATGTTTCCTGCGGTGACACCCAGATCGAGTGCTTTGCATTGATCATTGGCCTGAAGCGCGTTGTGGTCAATTACACCATCTACTAATGAAGCTTCATCGACTGAAACAATGCGCACACCACGCGGTTTTAAAATGTATCTGTCTGGACCTGGATTATAAGT
Source organism: uncultured Granulosicoccaceae bacterium (assembly GCA_938045275.1). Lineage (GTDB taxonomy): Bacteria > Pseudomonadota > Gammaproteobacteria > Granulosicoccales > Granulosicoccaceae > Granulosicoccus. Next base: position 7,608 of record CALIMV010000147.1, on the reverse strand, counting down.
CATCGATTGTTGCAAACCGAATTCGACAACCATGCTTTGTTTTGATGTAGGTAATATAGTAAAGCCGCCAAGTTTTAATGCCTGCGATGGAACTTTTAGAGGTTTAACTCCGCTAGAATCGGTTACATAACTGCCAGTAATGTCTTCATCATTAACCTCAATGATCATATTGGAATAATCACCAACTGGAAGCTGCACGTTATCGACAACTAAACGACTGTCATTGCCCTGTACTGTTAGCAGATCAATGGTATAGGTTTCATTACTTGTCGTGTTAATAGTAGCGTTGTTGTTGTCGGTTAGTGCTCCATCGGCATCTGTCTCTGAGTTAGTTGGCGCGTTGCTAAATTGATCAACAACAATGTCGCCTTCGCTACTATTCTCAGCGCGTCGGAATATGATTCTGTCGACTGTTATCACCACTTCAGAAGCTTCATCTACTGCGGCATCGGAAAAGCTCAGATCTACTCTGCTGACACTGGAAGCGGTATTTGAATCGGAATTGCTGCACCCGGCAACTAACAACAGTATGAGCACAGAGAGGAATACAGCCTTAATTTCAGTTACTAACATTGTTGGCTCACTAATTAGAAAACGTGTCATTCAGCCCATTGCATGCAATAAAGGTGCAAATAGAACATCTGCCCCCCTTGTCACGGAGCCAAAACAATAGCCTGGAAAGTGAGATTGTTAGAGGCACCGGCAGAAATTGAGTGAATTGTCCACTGTAAACCTACGCCCGACGGATCAGCGTCTACGCGGATGTCTCCTCCTGAGATACTGTTTGCGACATATGCGAAACCTGCTGGGATAACGTCGGTTACGATGACTTCGGTGGCTGTGTCTGGCCCACTGTTCTCGACATAATTTGTAAAGGTAATAACGTCGCCTATAGAAGGACTGGTTGTGCTCACTGATTTTTGCACGGATAAATCAACTTCTTTGTTATTGGCAATATCATCATTTTCGATACTGCATATAACCGTTGCACCCCCGGCGAGGTTCACAGTGGTACCTGATGCGATTCCAGAGGTTGGCAAGCCTGAAGTCAATCCAGTACTGTCAGTGCAGTTCCAGTTGCCAGACGAATACGAACCAAATGCTTCTTCACTTATGATTAGGTCGACGCCAGCCGTAACAATTGTAGCCACACCGGACAGTACTTGTGTTCCATCTATAGCTAACTGAAAATCATCAGGTATGGCGTTGCCGCCATTATTATTAATCACTGTTTTTACCAGCGTTAAGCTGGCTTTAGTTTGGGGTACCAAATCATCGTTATTGTTAAAAGTACAGGTGACACTGTCCTCTGGTGCAAGCGTAAGAACGCTGCTGGCAGCATCAAAGGTGCCACCGGCGCAAGTGATTGAATCGAGTGTGTAGCCGGAAGCACCTGATTCCGACAAAGTGTAATCGCCTGAGGGTAAGGAGTTACTTGCAATACCCGATACACCATTGAGTGAGCTAGTACCCCCAACTTGAATTGCTGATAAATTCCAGTCTGTTGCTGATGCGGAACCACCAGAGTCGTTAGTAACGACTTTTAGTAGTTGTAATTTTACTGGTGCTGTTGGAAAGACGGTACCTTCCTGCAACAAGCATTTAGGAGATGTGATCTCCGCATTCGTGCCGCCGCTGTTGGCATCAAAGCTGACGTAAAAATCAACACCGACTAATGGGTCAACGAGTAAGTTGCCGTCCAGGTCACAACCCAGATTGAACGAAGATTTTGTCACAAAAGGGTTTGTTGTTGTTCCGGTACCACCGTAGTCACTACACCCAGCCGTGTCAATATCGATACCGGTGTGGAGGCAAGTCACTTCTTGCAGTAGGCTGTCGCCTGCGTTGGTATACCCGACCGCGAGGTTGTAGCGAGTCGGGTTACCCCAAATTTCTACATCAAAATCTACCTGGATTTTGTCTGTGATGGCCACACATGCGCCATTGGAGACAATCTTTGTCACCAAGTAGTTAATGTCCGATGAGCTGCATTTGTTTGGTGCATTATCACCGGTGCCGGCGCCGAAAGCGGGGCTTTGTAGCAACATAACCACTATGAGCGCTAATGCTTTGAAGTGATGCTGCAATAAAATGCGGCGTTTTAATTTGCTTTTCATTAATATGCGACCGCAATTGTCATACATAAGATGTACATAGTGCAAAGTGCAGGCCGAAATACCATTAATGTTCGAGTTGAATTGTTGTGTTGTGTTAGCTGGTAACAGCCGAGCAAACTACTTTTATACGCTGCTACGACAGTCTTGTAGGTCTCTCTATCAAGTAACCTAAGGTTGCAATTGACTTCATTGCGGCCGCATAGACAACATTGATGGCAACTTTATTGAAATCAGCATTAACAGGAATGATTCCGAAGCATTTCAACATTGCAACTACCTTGCACCCGATTGTAGATACCTAAATATAAGTTGGTTTGGCGACGACCTGCCATACCTGATCGACAGTAATAACCTATCCGACTTGCTCGATTAATCAATAAACAGTACTTAAAATGCACTATTAGTGCGCACGAACTAGGTGCGTTGCAACAAACTAATGCATTGGTTTATAGGCTCGTTAAATACGCGGCCATGTAAGGTGATGATTTTTAATGAGTTTAGTGAGTTTTAATTAGTGGCACGCTTCTCGGCATAGCAATGATGCATGACAAATAAATTTTTTGGAGATAAATGTGCTGAGAACTAAATTAGTTAGGAAATTGTTTGGAACCACTTCGTTAGTCGTACTCAGTTTGATTACAGTCAACACGGCTGTTGCTCAAGATGACACTATTAAAGTGGGTGTGCTGCACTCACTATCAGGGACCATGGCTATTAGCGAAACAACCCTAAAGGACACGATGCTCATGTTGATCGATGAGCAAAACAAAAAGGGTGGTGTGTTAGGTAAGAAGCTAGAGGCGGTAGTGGTTGATCCTGCGTCGGATTGGCCATTGTTTGCTGAGAAAGCAAGGGAGTTAATTGAAAAGGAAGGCGTTGCAGCTACATTTGGATGCTGGACGTCTGTTTCAAGAAAATCAGTTTTGCCAGTATTTGAAGAATTGAACAGTCCTCTTTTTTATCCAGTGCAATACGAGGGTGAGGAATCGTCGAAAAACGTTTTTTATACTGGTGCTGCACCCAATCAGCAAGCCATACCTGCAGTCGACTATCTGATGAATGAAATTGGGGCAACTCGGTGGGTATTGGCTGGAACCGATTATGTTTACCCGCGTACCACCAATAAAATTCTGGAAGCCTATTTACTGGACAAAGGTGTAGCTGCCGATGACATCATGATCAACTACACACCCTTTGGTCACAGCGATTGGCAAAGCATCGTTGCCAGTATTAAGAAGTTTGGCGGTGCAGGTAAAAAGACTGCAGTAGTTTCTACCATCAATGGTGACGCGAACGTGCCTTTCTACAAAGAGCTGGCAAATCAAGGTGTATCTGCTGAAGATATTCCGGTCATTGCTTTCTCTGTTGGCGAAGAAGAACTTTCTGGGTTTGATACATCACCTTTGGTTGGTCATTTAGCGGCGTGGAACTACTTTATGAGCGTTGAAGATGATACCAACGACGAATTTATCACTGCATGGCACGAGTTTATTGGAAGTGAAGATCGAGTCACCAATGATCCAATGGAAGCCCATTACATCGGCTTTAATATGTGGGTCCAAGCGGTAGAAAAAGCCGGTACTACCGATGCGGATGCAGTTGAAGCGGCCATTATTGGTGTTTCTGTGCCGAATCTCACAGGTGGTTACTCCACCATGATGCCGAACCACCACATCACCAAGCCTGTATTAATTGGTGAAATACAGGATGACGGTCAGTTTGATGTAGTTTGGGAAACTTCAGGATTGGTAGCTGGAGATGCCTGGTCTGATTTCTTGCCTGAATCAAAGCAGCTCATTTCAGATTGGCGAGCACCTTTAGCCTGCGGAAACTACAATGTGACTACAGGCGCGTGTTCAGGTCAAAACTTATAACCGGTTAATTTGTAAATTAGCACACTGTCTTCGGCATGGTTCACCATGCCGAAGATAGCCAATAACTTACAAATCAGGCTATGACCATGAATTCACCCAAGTTGCAGCGGCTAACGCGGTATTTGCTTCAGACACTAACTGCAATTAGCATTGTTGTATTGGGGGTCTTAAGTAACTCGACCTCCGTTTTGGCTCAAGATGACGCCGCAAATCAGATTATTCAGGATCTTGCTTCTGAATTAACTCACAAGAAAACAGCTTCACGTCTTGTCGCAATTGAGAAGCTTGCCAATTCAAATGCACCCAAAAAAACAATTTGGCTAGAGGCTATTCTGGAAGGCTCGCTTTACATGCGGAAAGAAGACAAGCGTATGGTTACGGTCGATAAAAATGGCAGTCGCTATTCAATAACTGATGCGATTACGGGTGAGCAGCTCGGAGAAGAAAAAAAGCGCGCATTAAGAAAAATAAAAATAAACAACTCCATAAGAGGAACAATTCGCAATGCCTTGGGTACCATTGCGTTAACAGACCCAGATGCTCAAAAAAGAAACAGTGCAGTAATACAGCTCTTTGGAGCTACTAACGGTGAGGTCGTTGAGCAAGTCAGGGAATTGGCAAACACGGAAACTGATACGCAGGTAAAAAACTCCATGCTGACATTGGTTTCTGTTTACGATTTGAAAGAAGGTAGCGTGGAACAGAAAAAAGCTGCGATGAGTTACGCAGAGGGAAAACTCGAAGGTGAGTTGGTAAACGCATTGCGAGAGATAAGCGAATCGGATAACAATGATGAGTTACGCCTTGAGGCTAAGCGAATTCTTCAGGTTGTCGAGCAAAAACAAAAGTGGTACGCAAGAGCTGAAACCGTGTTTTTTGGCTTGAGTCTCGGTTCGGTGTTGGTTTTGGCTGCAATAGGTTTGGCAGTTACGTTCGGTGTGATGGGTGTAATTAACATGGCGCATGGCGAATTGTTAATGCTTGGCGCCTATACAACGTACTTCATACAACAATGGTTTCCTGATGCTATTGCCTATTCATTAATATTTGCTGTTCCAGCGGCATTTTTGGTGTCCGGGTCGTTTGGTATTCTAATTGAGCGAGGAGTTATCAGGCACCTGTATGGGCGACCACTAGAGACATTGCTGGCAACATTTGGTATTAGCTTAATACTGCAGCAAACGGTTCGCACTTTTGTGTCGTCGCAAAACGTAGCTGTTGTAAACCCAACCTGGATGTCGGGGTCCTGGATAATCAATCCTGCTTTCTCTCTAACCTGGAATCGTATTTATATTATTGCTTTTTGTCTGTGCGTTTTTCTATTGCTTTTATTGTTAATTACTCGAAGTAGTTTCGGTTTACAGATGCGAGCCGTTGCTCAGAATAGGCAAATGGCCCGGGCTATGGGCATTAGATCATCTCGCGTAGATGCACTCACATTCGGGCTTGGCTCTGGTATTGCCGGAATCGCTGGTGTGGCGTTGAGTCAGCTTGGAAATGTAGGTCCGAATCTTGGTCAAAATTACATCATAGATTCATTCATGGTGGTGGTCTTTGGCGGGGTGGGAAATCTGTGGGGGACCTTGGTTGCAGGTATGACCCTGGGAATTGCCAATAAAGTGGCCGAGCCTATGGCCGGTGCTGTTATGGCAAAGATATTAATTTTGGTTTTTATAATTTTGTTCATCCAGAGAAAGCCTCGTGGTCTGTTTCCACAACGTGGGCGAGCGGCCGAGAGCTAAGTCATGATGACATCAAATCAATCAAGTTTGGTTCTTGATAGAACGATGATTGTGTCGCTGCTGTTGTTGGTAGCCATTGTGCCGTTTTTGAATGTGGTGCTTAGTAGTGACAGTCCGTTTTACGTGGAAACTTACAGCGTTACCCAGTTAGGCAAGTACTTGTGTTTGGCGCTGCTTGCGTTGTCCGTTGATCTCGTGTGGGGATACTTGGGCATTTTGAGTTTAGGGCACGGTGCTTTCTTTGCTTTGGGTGGCTACGCGATGGGTATGTACCTGATGCGCCAGATCGGTAGTCGTGGAGTGTATGGAAATCCGGATATGCCAGATTTCATGGTATTTCTGAATTGGCAGGAATTACCGTGGTTTTGGTTCGGCATGGATCATTTTGCAGTTGCCGTAATAGCAATTGTACTGGCGCCAGGGATATTAGCTTTTGTGTTTGGCTGGTTTGCTTTTCGAAGCCGTGTCAACGGTGTGTACCTTTCCATTATTACTCAGGCAATGACATTCGCTCTTATGCTTGCGTTCTATCGCAACGAAATGGGTTTTGGCGGAAACAATGGCTTAACGGATTTCAAAGACATTCTCGGATTTTCATTACAAGACGATACTGTGCGGCTAAGTATGTTTGTAGCTTCCGCGGCGTTTTTATTGATTGGATTTATTGTATGTCGTCGCATTACCATATCACGAGCCGGCAGGGTAGCGTTAGCTGTTCGAGATGCAGAATCACGAACTCGGTTTCTGGGATTCAACGTTGATAACTACAAACTGTGGCTGTTTACAATTTCCGCAATTCTGGCTGGTATTGCAGGTGCGCTGTATGTACCACAAGCAGGAATCATTAACCCGAATCAGTTTGCGCCGTTGTGGTCTATTGAAATTGTTATCTGGGTTGCGTTGGGTGGGCGAGGTACATTATACGGGCCAATAGTTGGTGCACTGATTGTCAATTATTTGAAGAGTTGGTTCACAGTCGCTTTCCCAGAGTATTGGCTTTTCGCGCTAGGTGCTCTGTTTGTATTTTCGACGCTTTTCCTGCCGCGTGGTATTACCGGTTTACTGCAAAAAGAAGAATCGGCATGAACGCGACCGGAGCAGAAGAGTCGACAAAAGTAATGTCTAATTCCGGCTTCAAGTCTAATCGGACAAACGGGAAGGGTATATTTCGCAAAGACCGCGTGTTTAATTTTCTCATACCACCGGCAAAAGACAGGCTTGATCTCGGATATTCGAATTTGCTGTACATGGAAGATGTCAATGTTTCGTTCGATGGATTTAAGGCAATTACTGATCTAAATTTCTATGTAGAACCTGGTGAGTTGCGATGTCTTATTGGTGCAAATGGAGCCGGTAAAACCACAATGATGGACATTATTACTGGTAAAACACGGCCAGACTCTGGGACGGTTACTTTTGGGCGTCATGTTGATTTACTGGAAATGACAGAAGCAGAAATTGCCTTGCTTGGCGTCGGAAGAAAATTTCAAAAACCAACTGTATTTGAAAATCTAACTGTATTTGAAAACCTGGAGCTGGCGATGGCCGATCATAAATCAGTTTGGTGGACGCTACGTTGTAAGCTCAATTCTGAACAGAAAGATCGGATTGCTGAAGTGTCTGAAATAGTTGGTTTGCCAACTAAATTATCTGTCGTTGCTGGCAGTTTGTCGCATGGTCAGAAGCAATGGTTGGAAATTGGCATGTTGCTGATGCAGCAACCTTATCTTCTGCTAATCGATGAGCCAGTAGCAGGCATGACTCATCAGGAAATGGATAAAACGGGCGAATTGCTAAAGGCATTGGCAGGGGAGCATACAGTTGTTGTTGTCGAGCATGATATGGAATTTGTTCGCTCCATAGCTAATCGCGTTA
>CALIMV010000146.1 GCA_938045275.1 uncultured Granulosicoccaceae bacterium | reverse complement strand
CCTGATGCATGCTCAGATAAAGAGTGGGGTGAATTTCTGTATTTTCGTAAAAATCCTCGAGGACTGCATCAAGAGCTTTGGCAACATACTGCTGGGTGCAGAAAGTTTTTTAATATCACCCGACACACGGTGACTTATGAGATTTTAGAAACTTATAAAGTAGGCGAATCATCCAGCATCACCATGGACGACTCATCACATGGCTAAGTTTGTTCATGCTCGTTACGTACAAAATTATCGTCTGCCATCCGGTGGACGCATTGATCGTTCCAGGGTTTACACATTCCGTTTTAATAATCGGTATTACAAGGGGTACGAAGGCGATACATTGGCTTCGGCATTGTTGGCTAATGGTATCGATGTGGTTGGCCGCAGTTTTAAGTATAGCCGTGCACGCGGCATCATGTGCGCTGGTGTGGACGAGCCAAACGCCATTGTGCAAATTGGTGCAACAGAGGCCACACAAGTACCGAATGTTCGAGCAACAGAGCAATCACTGTACGATGGTCTTGTGTGCTCTTCGGTTAAAGGGTGGCCGTCTGTAAGGTTTGACGCTATGAGTTTAGTGGGTCGAATTGCAGGCGGTGCAATGGGGCCGGGCTTCTATTATAAAACTTTTATGTTTCCTGCTTTCATGTGGGAAACCTATGAGAAATTTATTCGCAAAGCAGCTGGATTGGGGCGTAGCGCAACGGAGCGCGACCCTGACACTTACGACCATATGAACCACCATATCGACGTGATGGTAGTTGGAGGTGGGGCAACAGGGTTGATGGCCGCGCTGGCAGCGTCACGAGCTGGTGCAAGAGTCATGATTGCTGATGAACAAAACGAAATGGGTGGTGCACTTCTGCATTCCAATGTTGATATAGACGGCAATCCGGCCATGGACTGGGTTCAACAGGTGTGCAACGAACTGAATGCAAACGAAAACGTTATTCTACTTTCCAGATCCGTAGTTACGGGTTTACACGATCACAACTGGCTTACCGTTAATGAGCGTCGCACGCATCACCTGAGCGATAGGGCACCCGCGAATACTGCCCGAGAACGCATTCATAAAGTACGCGCTGGTTGTGTCGTGTTGGCAACCGGCGCGCATGAGCGGCCTTTGGTGTTCGGTAATAATGATGTGCCTGGTTGCATGCTGTGCAGTGCTGTATCTGTGTACATCAGACGCTACTCGGTGGTGCCCGGCACCGCATTGGTGGTAATGACCACGAACGATTCTGGTTATCGGGCAGCACTAGATTGGCATGACGTTGGCCGAGAGGTCGTGGCGATTGTAGATACGCGAGCCCAACCAGATGGCGATGTGGTTAACGAAGCAAAGCGTCGCGACATTCCACTGTTCACCGGTTCGGCTGTCATTGAGTCTCGCGGAACATCACGCGTAACTAAAGCAATTGTTGCTCCGATCAATGAGGCCGGCACGTTCGTTTCTGATGAGCCAACTGTTCTATTGTGCGATACGATCGCTAGTTCTGGCGGATGGAACCCAGCGGTGCATTTATCCTGCCATACAGGAAGTCGCCCTGTTTGGCGTGATGATATTCTTGGCTTTGTACCGGCGGACACAAAGCAGAATCAAATTTATGCAGGAAGAGTCAATGGAGCGCAAAGTCTTGTTGAATGCTTGAGCTCTGGTTTGAAGGCAGGTTTAGATGCCGCGGAATCACACCTGTCAAAATCAACAAACAACGCATATGCGTCTGTGTCCTTGCCGACGGTAGTGGAACCCAAGCAATGTGATGCTATGGCGTTATTCCTGATACCACACACAAAAGCGGTAACAAGAGCGCCAAAGCAATTTGTTGACATGCAAAACGATGTTACCGCCGCTGGGTTACAGATCAGTACACGTGAAGGGTTTGAATCAATCGAGCACGTGAAGCGGTATACGGCAATGGGGTTTGGAACCGATCAGGGAAAAACAGGTAATGTAAATGGTATGGCCATTGTTGCTAATTCGCTTGATCAAACCATTTCTGAAACAGGAACAACGGTGTTCAGACCTAACTACACACCGGTTACTTTTGGTGCGATTGCAGGTGCTCATACGGGCGCATTATTTGATCCGAAACGTTTTACACCGATGCACAAATGGCATGTTGAGCACGGTGCTAAATTTGAAAATGTTGGGCAATGGAAGCGTGCCTGGTATTTTCCACGTAATGGTGAGTCCATGCAAGATACCTTGAATCGCGAATGCCTGGCCACTCGTGAAAGTGTTGGCATTCTGGATGCGTCTACACTTGGCAAGATCGATATTCAAGGCAAAGATGCGCGGGAATTTTTAGGCCGAGTCTATACCAACGCATGGACAAAGCTTGCGCCTGGGCGTTGCCGCTACGGGTTGATGTGCGGAGAAGATGGCATGGTCATGGATGATGGGGTAACTTCATGCTTGGCAGATAATCACTTTTTGATGACGACCACAACCGGCGGCGCAGCAAGCGTGCTTAACTGGCTTGAGCTATATCATCAAACAGAATGGCCAGAGATGGATGTGTATTTCAATAGTGTTACCGATCATTGGGCCACTATGACCATCGCGGGTCCAAATAGCCGTGCGTTACTGTCTAAAGTTTGTAAAGACATAGACCTGAGTAAGGATGCGTTCAAGTTTATGGATTGGCGTGAAGGTACTGTTGCTGGAACGCCTGCTCGCGTTTACCGCATCTCATTCACGGGCGAGCTCTCCTATGAAATAAATGTACCGGCACACTATGGATTGCACGTGTGGGAAACCCTGTTTGAGCATGGCCGAGAATTTGAGCTAACGGCATATGGCACGGAGTCAATGCACGTGCTAAGAGCCGAGAAGGGTTTTGTTATTGTCGGTCAAGATACTGATGGTTCAATAACACCTATCGACATGGATCACGCATGGGCAGTATCAGACAACAAGCCATTTAGCTTTATTGGAAAGCGTGGTATGGCTCGCGAAGATTGTTTACGCGCTAATCGCAAACAGCTTGTTGGGCTGGAAACAATCGATCCGAGCGAGGTATTACCCGAAGGTGCGCAGGCAGTGCGCCATCTTGGGCAAAGTATTCCGATGACCATGGTTGGTCACGTAACATCGAGTTACTACAGCGCAAACCTCAAGCGTAGTATCGCTATGGGCGTTATTCGTGATGGCTTGAATCGCAAGGGTGAGTCAGTCTTCTTTCCTTTAGCCGATGGACGCACCATTGAAGCCCGTATTTGCAGTACGAACTGGTTAGACCCTGACGGCAAACGGCATAATATTTAGGAGTCCTGTTGATGCAAAATATACAAGTGTCGAATCAATATGCTGAAAACAGTTTGACTGAAAAACCAGCTATAGCCGATTCGGACGTACCAATAATCGAATCAGCACTGCAACACGCCAATATGAAATCACTGGCTGTGCGCACAGCCAACGTACAGGGTGTCACACTTGTTGAGATGCCCGTGACTGGATTATTGGTGTTGCGTACCAGAACAGAGCATGTGGCCCTTGGAGCGGCGCTTAAGTCGACTATAGCTCTGGATATCCCTGAAGTGTTGTCGGCTAACATGGTAGACAATGTAACAAGTCATTCGGAATTCAGGCCCTGTATTCGTTGGATGGCACCAGACGAATGGTTGCTTTCGTGCCCGCTAAAAGATGCATTTAAGATCGAGAATAGCTTACGTGAGCATGTGGGTGATGCATCAATTGCTATAGTTAATGTGAGTGGCGGTTATACATCATTAATCTTAAACGGTACTAATGCAATTGATGTGCTAAAGAAAAGCACTGGTTATGATGTTCATCCATCGAACTTTATGCCAGGCAAGGTGATTAATACTGTGTTTGCTAAAGCCCAAGCCACCATACGATGTATCGACACAGACCAATACGAGTTGATTACTCGCCGCAGTTTTGCAGATTATGTTTGGCACTGGATCCAGGTTGCCGCCTCTGAATATGGTTTGAATATTGAGACGAGCTGATGATTGGCTGAAAACGTTGTAAATATAATCAGGCAGCTTTATTAAAATCGGTATTTAGCGCGTCTATCATTTGTTGAGTAACCAGCACAATGCCATCGTTGGATACATGGAATCGCGATGCGTCGAAGTCGCTGTCATAACCGATTGTTGTTCCGGCAGGCACATTGCAATACCTATCGAGTACAACACGTTTTAGCTTGCAGTGCTTGCCAATGACGCAGTCTGGCAAAATCACTGATTCATCAATGTCGGCTTGTTCTCGAGCCACTACGTTGTTACACACTACAGAATTTTTAATGCGAGCACCCGATATAATACAGCCATCGCATATCATGGAGTTGACAGCAGCTCCGCAGCGATCTTCAGAATCAAATACAAACTTTGCTGGAGGTGCTTGGGCTACAAATGTGCGTATTGGCCAGTCATTGTCATAGAGGTTTAATGGGGGAACCACGCCAATCAGTTCCAGATTAGCCTGCCAAAACGCATCTAAGGTTCCAACATCCCGCCAATAAGCTGCTTCGTCTTTATCGCGAAACGCGTAAGACATCACTTTTCGTTCTCCGATTAGTGACGGGATAACGTCCTTACCAAAATCATCTCCAGAGCCCTTACCTTCGTGGCCATTGATAAGCTCTTGGTAAAGGAATTTTGCATTAAACACATAAACACCCATTGATGAGAGACAAGTGTTATCCGAACCAGGAATGGTTTCTGGCTGATCAGGTTTTTCAGTAAAGCGAAGTACTGAACCATCATCATCAATACCCAGAACCCCAAATTGTCTTGCATCATCGATGCTGGTTTCAATGGCACAGATTGTCATGTCGGCTGCTGATCGGACGTGCTCCTCCAGTAACGGTCGATAATCCATTTTATAAACATGGTCACCGGCCAGCACTAAAACGTAATCGGCTCCGTAACCCCGTATGATGTCAAGATTCTGATAAATCGCATCGGCGGTACCGGTGTACCAATTGTGCTCTTTTGTCCGCTGTTGTGCAGGTAGCAACTGCATAAGCGGTGCTCCATCGGGTGTTGTCATACCCCAACCTTGCTGCACATGTTGATTAAGTGAATGAGACATGTATTGTGTGAGAATACCGACTCTGCCGATACCCGAATTCAGACAATTTGACAAGGCAAAATCGATTAATCGATATTTTCCACCAAACGGTACTGCCGGTTTAGCACGCCAGTCAGTCAGCCCACTTAACCGTGAACCGCGGCCACCTGCGAGCACCATAGCCAGTGTGCGCTTAGGCAGCGTATAGCTATTCTGACGGTTGTTATCGCCAAATCGATTACTAGCTTCAATAATTGATGAAGCGGACATGATGGTTCCTTAAATGTAAGTGAGCAGTACATCGGCCAACAGTTATGCCTCACTGATACACCTGGTATCGGCAAAAAAAGGCTATTCCACAGCTTTGTCTACTATCTGCAACATTTTGACCGGAAATAGCAGAACACACGGAAAAAGCAAATTTATTATTATTAAACAAAGGCTTATGGGATTTTTACAAGTTGTGTTTAAGCATGGCACAGGACTGAAAGAATACTTATTGTGCCGTTCAAGCTGTAAATTTGACTCGTCTGTAAGAAATCAGTCGAACCGCTTTCCAGTCTCCAATATCTAGTTCGATACGGCTAACCAGAGATAAGATTTGTCTGTTACTTGTATGAAGCAACCAGTTCGGGATTTGAATCCGGCGCTGTTTGTAGTAATAATTGGGGCTTGTCTTATTTATTTGTCAAGGAGACACAATGCCAGCCTTTAATGTCGTGAGTTCAATCGAAATCGATGTGCCTGCGTCGCGGGTGCGCGAAGCACTATCCGATTTTAAAACGTGGCCCATCTGGTCGCCATGGCTGATCATGGAGCGCGAATGCAAAGTTACTTACAAAGGTTCGGCAGGAGAATTAGGCCATGGCTACGATTGGGATGGCCAAAAAGTCGGTGCGGGTGGCATGACACTGACTTCACTTGACGCAAACCGTATGGAAGCTGACCTGCTATTCCTGAAACCGTGGAAATCGAAAGCCGATATCGTATTTGAATTTGAATCTGTGGATGATAGTAAAACTCATGTTAAATGGTTTATGGACAGTAGCTTGCCTTTTTTCATGTTTTTCATGCTCAAGAAAATGAAAGCAATGATTGGTGGTGATTATGATCGTGGATTGAGCATGCTTAAGGACTACCTTGAAACCGGTAAGGTGCCATCAAATACAGTTGTTGAGGGCGTGGTTGATGTGCCTGCATCACTCTATGCAGGTAAAACTTATCATGCGGCCATCAGTGATATCTCAGATTCTATGGGCGCTGCGTTTCCAGAAGTATTTAATGCCGTCACTGAATCTAAAGCGCAGATCAATGGCATGCCATTTAGTATTTACCACAACATGGATATTGTTAAAAAAACCTGCATGTATACAGCCGCGATTCCTGTAGCCGAGTCAGTTGATGCAGGTCATGGTGTGCAATGCAGTGATCGTCCGGCATGCAAAGCACTCAAAGTAGTACACACTGGCCCGTATCGTCACTTGGGGAACGGGTGGTCAACAGGAATGAGTGACATGCGTCATGCGAAATTGAAAATGGATAAAGCCAACCCACCATTTGAACTTTATGTAAATGATCCTGAGGATACACCTGAAGAGTCATTGGTTACTGAAATCTATATGCCCGTAAAGGGATAACTTAGTTTTGTTTATAGAGAAACAATTTGAAATTGAATCTAGTTGCAGTCACGTAACGGGCTGTAACTAGAATAAGCATGGTGTCTAATATTGTGCTTTTTTACACGAACTGTGTATGCACGAACGTGGATTAGTATCTTCGCACCGCCTTAAGTTTTAGATCTAACACCCATTAGATGAAAACCAATAAGTTTGCCTGTCATTAATGTCGATTGTCATCAGTTCTTAACCTGGTCTCAAAAGTATTTACCAGCGATTGCCTGTGTAAAAATTGGTTTTCGAAATCAGCGTATCCGTTAATATACCCATCTATTTGTTGATATTTAGTCGTGAATTTGTGATTTCTTTAACGAGATTTACTAAACAAATGACTATGCTATTGTTCTTATAAGCTGCAAGAAAATACATGTTGTTCAAAGTAAGGACAGAATGTTTGCAAATTAACTGACAATCAATAAAAGTAGGCGCTATCTATTAAGGCTAACTTGAGTTTATAATTTAGACTACAGCTCAGGTTTTCATCGTACAGGTGCATAGGCATGGAATTAACTCCAAGTAAAAGCCAACGTGAAACTACAACAACAACTTCAAAAGCAGCACATAAATCAACTGCAAATAAAGGGGTATCTGAATTCGCACTTCCGAGGCTGAACAACGGCGAGTTAGGGCAGATACAAGACCTTCTCTTCGGCAATCAACTGCTAATAATTAACAGCCACTTGCATGAACTGCGTGACTATATTGATCGTCAACTGGAACTTGTTCGCAAAGACTACACTGAACAGTTGACCACATTGGGTAAACGCATTGATGTGGAAATATCTGAAGTTGTTCAGAAACAGAAAAATAGTGAATCAGAAGCGTCCGTCAAAATTTCCAAGAACGAAAAGATGCTAGAAAAGATTCATGTACAGCTTTCATCTAAGATATCGGACGTCGGTACTCGTTTAACTATGGAATTATCGTCCAAAAACGAGGCCATGCAGCAGAGAATCGATGATGCCATTCAGCAATTGAGCGTTCAGAATGTAGACCGAACTGCGCTATCGAGTTTGTTGAGCGATGTGGCTGATCAGTTAGCGAATGGTTCCGATTCACCCATAACAGTCATTACTGAAAAATCTGGTCAAAGAAACAAAGAAGTTATGATGAAAAAAAATCATTACTGATTTTGCAAGTGCATAACTAAGCCGCTAACGCAGCCAAAATTCGCGCCCAACTGCGAGTGCCTTTATGAAAACTCTTTAAATTGTACTTTTCATTTGGTGAATGGATAGCATCGTCGTCCTGACCAAAACCCACTAATAAACTGTCCATCTGCAATATGCTTTTAATATACCCGACAACCGGTATCGAGCCGCCACACCCAGCATAAACTGCATCGTTTTCCCATTCCGTTGATAGGGCGGCATGTGCACGTGCAAACTCGGGCGCATCTATAGGCATAACCGTGGCGGTCGATGTGTCTTTAGAGTGGAATTCAACCGAGCAATCGGGCGGTAAGTGATCGCGTACGTATTGCTGAAAGGTTTGTTGGATTTTATCTGGATCTTGCTCACCCACCAGACGGAAGCTGATCTTAGCAGATGCTTTCGATGGTAAAACGGTTTTAAATCCTTCACCGGTATAACCACCCCAGATTCCGTTTACATCGCAAGTGGGGCGCGACCATATTTGCTCGAGCACGGTGTACCCATCTTCACCAGCAGGATTGGACAAACCAACACTACCAAGAAACGCCTGTTCATCGTGATTAAGTTCGGCCCATTGCTGCTTTATTCGCGATGCAGGTTCGGTAACACCGTTATAGAAATCTTTAAGAGTAATACGCCCAGTGTCATCGTGAAGACCAGCCAGAATCTTATTCATGACGCGTATCGGATTAATTGCTGGTCCGCCAAACATGCCAGAGTGTAAATCGAGTGATGGTCCGGTTATGGTAAATTGCTCACCAACCAT
Source organism: uncultured Granulosicoccaceae bacterium (assembly GCA_938045275.1). GTDB lineage: Bacteria > Pseudomonadota > Gammaproteobacteria > Granulosicoccales > Granulosicoccaceae > Granulosicoccus. The sequence continues at coordinate 12,388 of CALIMV010000146.1, read as the reverse complement.
ACCGCGCAGCATGGTGGAAATAGCTGGGGTATTTTGATCCCACATACCAGTATCACAGACCATTGCGATGTCTGCTTTTAAAAGCTCCTTATTTGCATGCATAAATGGAACAAGAGAGGGTGAACCACTTTCCTCTTCACCTTCAAAAAAGAGCGTTATATTGGCTGGCAGTGTGCCAGTGACTTGCTTCCAGGCTCTGCAAGCTTCAACAAACGTCATTAGCTGCCCTTTGTCGTCCGCAGCCCCTCTTGCACGAACAATTTTACCTTGCTCAGTGTCTTCGATTTGCGGGTCGAAAGGTGCGCTGTTCCAGAGCTCTATCGGATCGACAGGTTGTACGTCATAGTGCCCGTAAAACAGGTAATGTGGTTTGTCATCACCAGCAAATAATTTGGCTACGACCATCGGATGACCGGGTGTATCGTGTCGCTGCGCGTCGAACCCAATGCTATTCAAATCGTCTACTAACCAATCTGCTGCTTCAACACAGTTTTTAGCGTATTCTGAATCAGTAGATATACTTTTAATTCGTAGTAATGAGCACAACCTGTCGAGTGCTTGAGGCTGGTTGCTATCGATTAAATTTAGAACGTCTTGTAGCTTACTCATTATGATTAAATCTCAAAGATGCAGTGCGCACAGAATTCTGTCGAAGCTGCCAGTGAGCAGGCTCGAATGAGATAGTCAGAATACCAGATTGCACCAGGGCACAACCTGGTAACTCGCCATTATGCGCTGCGGCAGAACAGGATTTGTCAGTTAGACCTTTGCACAGCATTTTTTGCTGCGCCGTAGTTACGCATCAGCGTCGGCCGTTTCAGCTAATAAAACCAGTAAGTCTTTTGCATCAATTTGATCCCCGGCCTTAACTAAAACTTCAGTTACAACCCCAGTTGTGTCAGCATATATCGCTGATTCCATTTTCATGGCTTCAATAGAGAGCAACACATCACCGGCATTTACTGCTTGTCCGTTTGATACCTTTATTGTTGAAATAACACCTGGCATTGGGGCACCGATCTGAAGCTTGTCGGTTGGGTCGGCTTTTGCTCTTGCCGTAACGGCACCAGAGGCGCCATGAATACGATCTGGCACTTGTATTGAGCGAGGTTGGCCATTGAGTTCAAAGAAAACACGAACCAGACCTTTGTCGTTAGTTTCTCCAATAGCAACACATCGAATAACCAACGTTTTACCTTGTTCGATGTGAACTAACAATTCGTCACCAACTTTAAGTCCGTAGAAGTAGACGGGAGTTGGCAGCGCACTGGTTGGACCGTACTCATTCTGTGCACCAACAAAGTCGGTGAACACTTTCGGGTACATATTATAAGCTGCCAATTCCTGCTGAGTTATGGTCTTGTCTAATGTCTTCTCCAATTCAAGCCGGGTTTTTTCTAGATCGACTGGTGGAATAAGCGCGCCCGCACGCTCTGACAATGGAGCTTCACCTTTTAATACTTTGTTCTGAATCTGCTCTGGCCAACCACCTGGAATCTGGCTGAGTTCACCGCGCATAAGTGACACAACAGACTCTGGAAAGGCAATTTCGCGATCTGGATCAACTACGTCTTCGATGTTTAGATCCTGAGATACCATCATCAGCGCAAGATCGCCAACCACTTTCGATGAAGGTGTTACTTTCACAATATCGCCGAGCATCTCGTTCACATCAGCGTACGCCTGCGCCACTTCGTGCCAACGGGGAGCTAGCCCCAGTGATCGGGCCTGTTCTTTTAGATTGGTGAACTGCCCACCTGGCATTTCGTGCAAGTACACTTCGGACGCGGGACCCTTTAAGTCGCTTTCAAAAGCAGCGTATTGCGCTCTAACTGATTCCCAATAAAATGAAATGCGTTGAATCGCGTTTTGATCCAGTTTTGGGTCTCGCTCATCGCCACTCAAGGCTGCCACAATGGATCCCAGGCAAGGTTGTGATGTGTTGCCAGATAGGGCATCCATTGCAGCATCTACAGCATCAACACCAGATTCAATAGCCGCTAACACCGTTGCTGCTGAAATGCCAGAGGTATCGTGTGTGTGAAAGTGCACTGGCAACCCAACTTCTGAACGCAGTGCTTTAAATAATACGCGGGCAGATGCGGGTCGCATCAGACCGCCCATGTCCTTAATACACAGAATGTGAGCACCGGCTTTTTCTAGTTCGCGTGCCATATTCAGGTAATAATCGAGTTGATACTTTGGCTTGGCTTCATTCAACATATCGCCGGTGTAGCAAATGGCGGCTTCACATAACTTGTTTTCTTCCAGTACTGTGTCCATCGACACGCGCATGTTGTCTATCCAGTTAAAACAATCGAACACGCGAAATAAATCAACGCCACCAGCGGCAGCTTCTTTGACAAAATGTTTGACGACGTTATCGGCGTAGTTGGTATAACCGACGCCGTTGGCACCACGAATTAAGGCCTGCAATAAAATGTTTGGTGCGCGTTCTCGAATTTGTGTGAGCCGTTCCCAGGGGTCTTCTGTGAGAAATCGCATACTCACATCAAATGTCGCGCCTCCCCAACATTCCAACGACAGCAACCCTGGCATGGCTTTGGCGTAAGCGCCCGCAATATTGACAAGGTCGTAGGTGCGCATGCGCGTAGCCAGCAACGATTGGGGTGCATCTCGCATGGTGGTGTCGGTGATTAGCACCTGTTTTTGTTCGCGCATCCATTGCGCAAATTTATCCGGACCGTCTTTGTCCAGTCGATTCTTTGTGCCTTCGACAATTGGTTTGTCAAACCAGGGCGCATCCATCGGCCGTTCATCTTCACGCGGTTTGGCCCGGTCGCGCGCATCGGGATGGCCATTGACCGACACATCAGCAATATAATGCAGCAACTTGGTTGCGCGATCTTTTCGTTTAACTTGCTCGAACAGTTCAGGGGTGGAATCTATGAATTTGGTGGTGTAACTGTTATCCAGAAATTCGGGGTGACCAATGATGTTTTCAAGAAAGGTCAAGTTGGTCGCTACACCCCGAATGCGAAACTCTCGCAATGCTCGGTCCATCCGCTTGATTGTTTCGGTAGCTGTTGGCGACCAAGCGGTGACTTTTTCCAGCAAGGGGTCGTAGAAGCGATTTATTACGGCACCAGAGTAGGCTGTGCCGCCGTCGAGTCTGATACCGAACCCCTGAGCGCCTCGATAGGCGGTAATTCGTCCATAATCTGGTATAAAGTTTTGTTCCGGGTCTTCTGTGGTGATACGGCATTGCATAGCATGACCGTTAAGCTTTATGTCTTGCTGGGCAGGTACTCCTGATGCCGGTGTACCGATTTTTTCACCTTCTAGTAAGTGAATTTGGGCCTTGATAATGTCTATACCCGTGACTTCTTCGGTGACGGTGTGTTCCACTTGCACTCGAGGGTTCACTTCAATGAAATAGAAATCTTCGCTGTCCATGTCCATCAAAAATTCGATAGTGCCAGCCCCAACGTAATTGGTTGAATTGCCGATCAATAATGCATAATCAGCAATTTCTTTTCGTTTGGCTTCTGATAAATAAGGCGCTGGCGCGCGCTCAACCACTTTCTGATTCCGTCGTTGTACCGTGCAATCCCGCTCGAACAAATGCACGACATTGCCATGGGTATCTCCAAGGATCTGCGCTTCGACATGCCGGGCGCGCTCAACCAGTTTTTCAAGATAGATCTCATCTTTACCAAATGCAGCGCGTGCTTCTCGTTTGGCTTCTGAAACTTCGGTGTCCAGATCGGATTCGCTGCGAATAACGCGCATCCCGCGGCCACCACCACCCCAGGATGCTTTGAGCATGAGTGGATAGCCAATTTTTTCAGCCATGGCTTTAATGGTAGGCAAATCGTCAGGCAGTGGTTCAGTTGCCGGCACCACCGGTACGCCGGCTTTTACGGCTAAATTTCGGGCTGCTACTTTGTTGCCTAACGAGCGCATGGTCTCTGCACGTGGGCCGATAAACATGATGTTTGCGTCATTACAGGCATCAACAAATTCCGGCGACTCGGAGAGCAGCCCGTATCCGGGGTGAATTGCGTCAGCGCCGGACAGTTTGGCTACGCGCAGCACTTCATCGATCGACAGATAGGATTCGATGGGCCCCATATCGGTGTCGAGATGTGGGCCTTTTCCAACTTGATAGGCCTCGTCCGCTTTAAACCGGTGAAGCGCCAGCTTGTCTTCTTCTGCCCATATGGCAACAGTTTTGATGTCAAGTTCGTTTGCCGCTCTGAATACTCGAATTGCTATTTCTGATCGATTGGCAACCAGTAATTTTTTAATGCGCAATGCGATATCCCCATCAGAAGTTAAATGATAAGCATAGTTTAGCAGCCAGATCGGCAGCTACTAGGACCCTTGGATTAATAGTCTTTATTCAGCCAGTGTGAATTCGAATGCAATTGTGACTTCGTTGTTAACATAGTCATCATTTGGCTGGCTATTCAAGCCCAGTTTATAAGCCATGCGATCAACTGGAAATTCGCCAGAAGCGGTTTTAACACCATTTTTTTCGGCGATGTAGAGCTCGAATGTGTGATTTTGCTCAATGCCTTTAATGTTGAGCACGCCGGTAACCTCAAATACATCATTGCTAATAGCTTTGATACTACTGGATTGAAAATGCGCTGTAGGGTATGAGACGCTGTCGAACCAGTCGGTATCGGGCAGAGGTCCTGATACTTGCAAGTTCGAAGAAGTGGCAGAGGCCGTGGTTACAGTTGCTTGCAATGTGCTTGTTTCTGGTGCAGATTTGTTTATTGAAGCGGTAACGCTTGATTCAGTAAAGTTGATATCAGTTGATTCGCCTGAAACAACAGCAATGGCCTGCACAGCGCTATCGCCGGCGATTAAATTGTTGCCTGCCGTGTTCACTTTAGTATAGGCATACACAGCCGCTGTGATTCCCACTACGAGTAAAGTCAATAAGGTAAGCAAGGTTTTGTGAGTGCCAGCCGCTTTGCTTGGCGACATACGAGTCAGCACCGTGTCTTTATCGATAAAATGATGTTTCAGCGCGGCACCGATATGCACTAGCAACAGTACGATCAGAGCGCCAGTGGAAATAACGTGCAGTTGATGGAAGCGCGCTTCTGCTGATTCCTGGTTAACCAAGCCTTGAAGCCAGGGGATATGAGGCCACGGGATGACATTAAATAGATAGGTGTCAATGTTAAGTGGTGAAACAGAGACCATCATCCAGCCGGTGATCGGTGCTATGAATATTAATGCATACAATGCTACGTGCGAGACATTAGCGGCAAAGCGCTCCCAGGCAGGGGCGTTGTCGGGGTGATCTGGTGCGCGGTGGGTTACGCGCCACAGCAAGCGCAAAACAGCCAGCAATAGAATAACCACACCAAAAGATTTGTGCCATTGTGTGAGTGTGAAGCGCAGCGGGTCGCCCTGATCGAGGTGGTGCATGTATTTACCCACAATCAGCATGCCGATAATGAGAAACGCCATCAGCCAGTGCAGGCTGATGGCGATATTGTTATAGCGTGTTACGGGCGATTTAGGCATTTATCGTAGTCAATTCACCAAGGATTGCATTTGAGTGGTACCTACGTGTCTGTACAGCGCCATTTTTCCCAATAAATTATTTGGATTTAGCAAGCTCTGCTGTCACACTTAATGCAACCTCATCACTAACGTGTGGCAAAGCGGCTGTCATGCCGAATTCTGATCGTAACAACTGCGACGTGGCTTGAAGACCAATAACGGGATTCCCTGACATAGGGTGATTCATTGCTGCGTTAATAGTGACGTCCAGTGAAACGGGCTTGCTTTCACCTTTAATAGTCAGATCGCCTGTGACCTTTAAGTTACCATCTCGGGCTGCTTCGACGCTGGTGGAGTTAAACGTAATTTCCGGATGGTTTGCGGTGTCAAAAAACTTAGCGCCGGTGATGTGGTCCCGCCACTTATCTGAGCCCGCCACGATGCTGTTGGAATCGATGGTAACCATAACAGTAGACTTTGTAGGGTCTTCATTGTCAAGATTGAGATCGACTGTGAAGTCGTCGAAGCTCAGAACCGGATCAGACATGCCTAAGTGATTGTAAGAAAATGTTATGTAGGCATGAGTTGGGTCGACTGTATATAAGCCAGATGGCACTCCCGATAGATCTGCTGCGTTGCCTAATGTGCTGAAACTTAGGATTCCACTTGCCATGATGGCTTTTAAAACGGTCGTTTTCATGGTTATGCTCCGATTATAAGGTTGGTAAGCGCCCACGGCTGCGTTGGCACCAAAGCCGAGGTCTCGTTAATCTCAAAAAATCTTTTTGAAGGGCGAAACTTCATTCAAGGTATTTTGGTTTGCTGATGATACAGGTTTAAAACGATGTTTCGCCGTTGATTTGATGTCCAATTCGGACTTAACCGATTGAATAAAGTTCAAATTGTCACACTTTTTACTCGACCTATCTATTCTACACGTCGTATAATGCGTGCTCGCTATACGCTGGTTAAATGACTAATTAGTCACGCGACTGTTCGCACTGGCTATTATTATAGTGTTCGACACATTGCGAATGCAATGTGCAACAAGCGGCATTTGCCGCGCAGCCCCGAAGGGGTCAAGTCCGCTTAAGCGGAATTGATTTATCCTTCCGGATACGTTGCTTTAGCAACGTAGGTAAAATGATCAAAGCAAGTTTGATCATCACAATGCGCCCGTAGCTCAGTTGGATAGAGTACCTGGCTTCGAACCAGGTGGTCGGAGGTTCGAATCCTTCCGGGCGCGCCATTTTCAAATCAATAAATCCACGAAAACATTAGATCAGCGCGTTTGGCTAGGCAGTCCACTAACGTAAATTATGTAGAAGAAACAATATTGATGCCCGAAACCGCACTAATTATCGAGGTCCCTGAGTCCGAATTCCTGGTTGGTAAGATACGATCAAAGTTTGATAAAACTGCATCAAACGGCGTGCCTGCACACATAACCGTACTGTACCCTTTCATCGGTGAGTCACAACTTTCTGAATCGGTATTGCGTGAACTTCGCGATCTTGCTTCAATGACTCGGCAATACTCGTTTCAGTTGACGCATTGGTGTCGATTTGAAACTGCCTTATGGTTATGTCCGGACCCAGCAGAACCCTTTCGGAAACTAACACTTGAGATTTGGCGGCGGTTCCCTTCATCCCCTCCATATGGTGGGAAACATTCTGAAGTGCAACCTCATCTAACTGCTGCGCAATTCGATGCAGAAGATCGTCTGGATTCCCAGTGGGACAAAATAGAGGCGCAAACAGTTTCGAGTTTGCCGATTGATTGTGTTGCAAGAGGCATATCTATCTACGTTAGTAACGATGCTGGAAAGTGGAAAAAGCATTTTAACTTGCCATTTTTGGACTGGTAGCGTTGAAATCAGCGTGAAAATACAAGCTACGAGTATTTCCTCAATATTTCCACAATGTTGATGGCGTTGCGGTGTAGCCTGAAAAGTTATTTAATTAGGCAACCTATTGACCAATAAAAGGAATACTTTCGATATGCTCGCTACACGTATCTGGCCAGTTTTTTGTCTTTCACTAGCAAGTTTTACAATGACCAGTGGGCTCAATGTACTTTTTGTTGGGCTTGCTCAAGCCGATGATTCCCTTCCAATTGCTGACGTGCATGTTCACTACAGTCACGATTCTGTGGAACTTACTCCGCCTGAACGCGTTATAGAACTAATGCAAGACGCTAATTTAAAGTTCGCGCTGGTATCGAGCTCTGACGACAATGGTACCCAACTGTTGAGCGAGTTGGCGCCAGATTTGATTGTTCCTGGTTTGCGCCCGTACCGTCGTCGCGGTGAAACACAAACCTGGTTTAAAGATCCTGACGCACTGGCGTATGTAGAGGATTTGTTAGAAAAAAACAAATACGCATCAATCGGTGAATTTCATTTATTCGGTGAGAATGCGGAACTTGAAATACCTAAGCGTATTGTTGAGTTGGCTGATGAATTTAATTTGATTTTGCACGCTCATTCTGATGCTGATGCGGTAGAACGTTTACTTGCTCAGAGTGATTCGGTGAAGGTTATATGGGCGCACTCAGGCTTTGTCTCTCCAGAAGAGATTGCCGATATGCTGTCAAAGCACGATAGGCTCTGGGCAGACCTGGCTTTCAGATCTGAGGTAGGTGCGGGCGGCTTGTCGAAAGATTGGCGGCAGCTATTCGAAGATTACCCCACTCGTATGATGCTTGGAACAGATACCTATACACCTGAGCGAATGTATTTCTTACCTGAACATGCTGCTGGTGCTCGGACCTGGTTGAAAACATTGCCTGCTGCAATTGCTGAAAACATTGCCTGGAAAAATGCCTTTGAATTAATTATGCCTGTTTGGCAAGCGAATAGACAAACTAACTCGTCTGTCAGTGGCGATGCTAGTGTGGTTGAGCATTGCGAAGCGCAAGAAAGTGATAATGCCATTCTAATGCAAGGTGAGAGCTACAAAGTTGTGTTACGAACGGAATCTACGTTAAAGGTCAGCACTCCGAGCACCATTACGGCAATTGTCTGTGGCGATATTAATGCAATTAGTGAATTCAAACTGGATGCGAGCATGCCAGCTCATGGCCATGGCACTAACTACACACCATCGGTTAGTGTCAATCGAGTAACTGACGAATATGCAAATTATACGGTTGAAGGTGTTGTATTACACATGCCGGGAACATGGCAGTGGGAAATTGATATAGTCAATAATGAAGGCACTGAATCATTGGAGCAGGAATTTGTATTGCAGTAGTCTTTGTTTCGGTTATTGTCATCAGATATTTTTTGTCATCAGAAGATATGATGTCTAAATTTGATAGAAAAAATTGCCTTTTGTTGACAATCCCATACCAGTTTTACTGTTTGGGGTTAGTCTGTATTTTATTAGGCAGTGTCCCTCAAGTTGTTGCGCAGAGTAAGAAAGTTGAATTCACATCGCAGGAAGTAAACGCCATTATTGCGCATGGCCCGTGGCCCGGTAAGACTCCAGCCGATCCGGCAAATGAATTATCCGGACTGCCTTGGGCTGAGAAGTTAGGCGAATCGTTGTTCTCTGATAATACATTGTCAGCCAATCAAGCTATCTCTTGCGCATCCTGCCATCAGCAAGATAGCGGATTCACCGATAATCTGCCAGTCGGTATTGGAATAGAGCAGGGCGTTCGTAACACGCAAGGTTTACTTGATGTTGGCCTACAGCGATGGTTTGGATGGGATGGTGGTGCTGATAGTTTGTGGGCAGCGACAGTACGACCAATGTTGAACGCACACGAAATGGGAAACAACACAGCTTCGTTAGCTAGCGCATTGCGTTCTAATGACTTACTCAGAAAAACTATTCAGACCCATTATGATTATCAGTTTGCTTCAACGAATTCGTTAAACAAGCCTAGCCTTACCGAAACCGATGCAATGGCAAGTTTAGGCGATGAGGAGCTGATTGTCATCGCTGCCAAATCCATAGCCGCTTTTATGCTTACCCTACGTTCAGAACGCACTGCATTTGATCTTTTTCGTGATGCGTTGGAAAACGAAGATACGCAAGCGCAGTTATCCTATTCTGAATCTGCACAACGCGGATTGAAAATTTTTATAGGTGAGGCGAATTGCCGTGTTTGCCATTTCGGAAAGAACTTCTCTAATGGAGAGTTTCATGATACAGGTAGGTCGTTTTTTACCGGTGTGGGGCAAGTGGATCCCGGTCGATATACCGGTATTAAACGTGTTAAGCAGGATCCGTTTAACTTGTTAGGAAAATACGGAGAAACCAGTTCCAATTCCGACAAGTTAAAAACAGCAGAGGTAAAGCTAAGCCAGTTGAATTGGGGGCAGTGGCGCACTCCTTCCTTGCGTAATCTAGCGCTTACTGGTCCTTATATGCATGACGGTAGTCTTAAAACGCTGCGTGAGGTCGTAGATGCGTATGCGGATATAGATACTGAACGTTTGCATGCAAAAGGTGAATCAGTATTAAAACCGTTGGATTTATCTAACGATCAGCGAAACGATTTGGTTAACTTTTTGCTTTCACTATCGTTAAAAGAGTAAGCGCATCAAATATATTGTTGAATAAAATTTTTTATTTGATAGTGCGATATCGACATAACCAGCGCTGCTTATATCGAATAATACGCTCTCCTAATACATCCAAATACGGGTCATACCCAAGACTGTATTGTACTTTGGATCTATTATGACTAAGCCAAAGTTTGTAATACAGCCCTTAGGTGTCGCTTATACTGTTTGCGTTCGCAAGTAGAGACGCGAAAAACCGATAATGCTAAGTCAGCCAGGCGATAGAATGCTTAATGGCAATTCATCCGGTTATATATTCCTGAATCTGCTGTCTTTCTGATTCGAGTTCATTTAGTCTTGCTCGGACAACGTCCCCAATACTAACCAACCCACATAACTGACCGTCGTTTAATACAGGCACGTGGCGAATACGTTTTGTAGTCATTAAGGACATCAATTCTGCGACGGTCGAATCTATTGAGCACGTGTGCACATCAGCCGTCATTAATTCTTGAACGCGAAGTGCGAGTGTGTCCTGATCTGGATTAGCCATGGAACGGACAATATCGCGCTCGCTGAGCATGCCCTCGATGGGTTCTGATGCGGAGCTGACCAGTAACGCACCGATCTCGTGTTGCGAAAGCAACCGTACAGCATCAGCGATATAGGCTTCTGGAGTTATCGTCACGAGGTTGGAATTTTTGTTTGTCATTAAGGATTTCAAAATCACGTTTTTAGCTCCTGATTGGGTGATAACGAATTAGTGCACTATATTTCCACTCGATTGTTTGATTAAGTAATTACTATGCCAGTAATACCCACAGCATGCATCACAACACCGGGTGGATGCAAATCTCAGTGCTGAGCAGAGAGTATTCGACAATACATGATCGCTAAGTCATTGTGATTCCAGAGAAAAATGTTCCATTTGTTTTCATGCTGTTGGCAAATTCCTGTTGTCATGGCGGAAACTTTTTTTGTTAAAAATGGCATTTCAGAGCCATATTCTCGTAAAGCACCACCAATGTTTGAAGCTTCAACAACCTATTATATAAACGGTAACCTAAGACGTTACTGTAGCCGGTGAAATGCAAAGTAATCGTTAACTCAGCTGGTCTTATTACTGCGTGTGGCTTATCAGGAGGAGTGGGCCAGAAAGTCTGGCTGATGATGGAACTTTTGCATCATCATTTGTCTGAAGTTTGACTGTCTGACTAGCCAGTAAGTATCGATCTTGGAATGCTATTCGAGTTGTCGTATAACTCAAAGTCGTAATTTAGCAAAGTCGCAACTTGGCTCGGAAAAAGTTTGGCAGTAATTTAATCTCTGTCCAGTACTCGATTGAATCGCCCCTGTAAGGAATCAGATAGCCCCATAGTAAGACTGGTCATTAGTGGTTTTAACATTGGCATTTTACGTTTGGCGATAATAGTACCTGGACGTGTGATTTCTGGGAGTAGAATGAGATGGCTCTCATGTGGTAAACAACAAAAATATCTCAATCACAATCAAGTAGGTGAAAAACACGTATGAATAATACTAGCAAATCCCTGACTCGTAAAATTGTTACTTTTGGCGCTACGGCTCTGGGGGTAACACTGACTTGTTTCGCTATCAACTCCAGCGCTTTGGCTCAGGATGAAGACATGACTTTCTTTATTACCAGTGCAGGACCTGGAAAAGGTGGTGATCTTGGAGGGCTGGAAGGTGCTGACGCACATTGTGCAACATTGGCAGCAGCAGCAGGCTCTGAGTTGACTAATTGGAGAGCGTATTTAAGCGTAAGTGCGATTATAGATCGATCGGGTGATCAGCCGAAGGTTATTCCGGGTGTTAATGCCCGTGATCGAATTGGTTCTGGGCCATGGCACAATGCCAATGGTGTGCTGATTGCCAATGGTGTCGACGAGCTGCATACAGATGCCAACCCAATTAATAAAGAAACTGGATTGGACGAAAATGGTAATACCGTTAATGCAAGAGGCGATAAGCCAAATCGCCACGACATTCTCACCGGTTCAACTCCACATGGCCAATACTCAACAGCTGGTGGTGATACCACTTGTGCGGGTTGGACCAGCAGTGCCGAAGGCTCTGCCATTGTTGGCCATCATGATCGTCTTGGCTTAAGCGACGATCGTCACATGGTGTCATGGAATTCAGCGCACGGTTCAGCAGGCTGTAGTGCTGAAGATCTCCCAAAAACCGGTGGCGATGGCTTATTCTACTGCTTCTACGCAGGGGAATAAATATCTAAGTGATTCCGTGTTAATTGCTCAGGAAAAAACCAGATAATTTTATAGTCTATTTGGAGTAGTAATTGAACCCTAGCGTTGCAAAAAATTTCGAATCCAGAAGCTTATAGAGCTGTATATAAGGGGC
>CALIMV010000145.1 GCA_938045275.1 uncultured Granulosicoccaceae bacterium | reverse complement strand
CATCAGAAAACGCCGATCAAGCACCATTCTACATCGGTCTGGCACCAATGCCGAAGGTAATCCCGAGTAGCCGCGCTCGGGTTCACTTTGCCCACCATGAATTGAATTAATGTTTAACGTGGATTGACGCGCACCGTCGGGAACCACTGGCATGTTGGTGCGCTTTTTAGCCAATTCGGGAAACAGGCTTTGTTCGAACTTCGTTACCACCGCGCCCATGTGCCGCACAGCACAATCACCCAAAAATGGCATCGAACCATGCGCTATATGGCCGAAAGTTTCCACTTCGGTCCATAGTACCCCGCGATGCCCAAGACAAATTCTGTCCTTGTTCAGCGGTTCCGGGATAATCACATGCTGCACACGATCTGGACTAAACCAACCATTTTCAGCCAGGTACGCAACACCGCCAAAACCACCAGATTCCTCGTCACAAGTTCCAGAGATTTCTATCGCACCGTCATATTCAGGAAATGTTCCAATAAAAGCTTCTGCTGCTATGATCGACGCCGCTAATCCGCCTTTCATATCGCAGGCACCGCGACCATAAACTCGACCGTCTTTCACTACGCCTGCAAAAGGGTCCACTGTCCAGCCATCGCCAACGTCAACCACATCAGTATGAGAATTGAAATGCACACATTCGCCAGCATTTTTGCCTTCGTGCCGGGCTATGATGTTCCAACGGGGGTACTGATCACTGTCTCCTAGTGCACCAATGGCACGTACTCGCTCTGTTTTAAAACCACGCTGACTTAATCGAGCATCAAGCAACTCGCAAATAGCGAGATACCCATCACCAGGCGGATTGATCGTTGGTAACTGAATAAGAGACTGAGTCAAGGCCACCAGATCGTCGCTGGCACGATCAATCGTTTCACGTAGCTGTATTAACCGATTTTCCAAACTGCTCACGGTATACTCACTCTTTCCACAGACAAGTCAACATTAACACCAATGGATGAAAAAACGCTCGCCCGTTTGCCGCATGACAAAGACGCCACTCGCTTTTGGTGGATTCGGCATGCGCCGGTACCAGAAGTGCGCGATGTTATGTACGGTAGCATGGATTTGGATTGCGACTGCAGCGACGATTTCGTCTTTAAAGGGGTAGCCGCCAAACTACCCGCCAATGCCAAGTGGTATCACAGCCCGCTAAAACGCACGCGTCAAACCGCTGATGCATTGCTGGCAACCGGTTTGCAAGCGGAAAGTCTGACTGAAGACCCACGCATAATAGAAATGAACTTTGGCGACTACAATGGCCGTAAACTTGACGAGCTTATTGCCGAGCGAAAAGACAGCTACGTTGGTTTTTTTCCTGCAACGCCATTTGAAACTACGCCTAATGGTGAGAGTTTCTCGGATGTGGCGAAACGCATTGCTGCATTTACTGATGATATGCATAAAAAACACACTGGCGAAGATATTGTGGTTGTAGCTCATCGCGGCACTATACTGGCAGCACTCCACAATACGCTGCAGCTGCCTTTGGAAACCAGTGTCTCGTTTCGTATTGATAATGTGTCGCTGAGTCGATTCTGGCGCTACTCGAATATTCCTGCGGATGGGCCACAATACAAGCTGGGTGAGATCGGCTGGTTGCCGTGAGTTTGTTGCGGTGAGTTGGTTGCAGAAATAATCGGAGAGCAAATATTATTACGCATAGTATTTCGTCGTCCGGATAACCAGCAATGATATTTTTTTTGCAAAGCGCGCGCTAATCAAAATACCGAGGTAGCTCGTCATAAAGAAACTGCCTTACCACGCGTATTTTTTCCGTGTTTCTGGAGCCAGGGTGAGACAAAACCCAAAGATCGTTACTGCAAATTCCGTCTTCGCCACTGAGGCTGACTAAATTTTTTTCTGCTCTTAAAACATAAGAAGGCAAAACGGCAATACCAAGGCCTTCTATTGCCAGCGCTGCAGCACTTAAAAAATTATTAACCGTAGTCACTGAGCTGCTTTGATCAATTCGAGAGTGGAGCCATTGATAGAACGGCGCAGTGTTATAGCTTTCGTCAGGGGAAATAAATTGATGTCCATTTATGTCAGTAGGGAAAGTATCAATGGCGTATTTTTTTAAGTAAGCCGATGATGCCACCACATCGAATTTGATTTGTGCGACTTGCCTGCCAATGAGATTGTCAGGTGGGTGTTTACAGGTTCGGATGGCAATATCAACGTCTCGCGAATCCAGGTCGCTGAGCTTATTTGCCATTATTAGAGAAAAATTCAAACTTGAGTATTTCTCTGATAACTTGGCAATTAACTTGGGTGCTATGTAACGCGCTATGGTGTCGGTAGTAGTTATTACCACATCACCCTGCATCTGTTTGTCAATCCCGGAAATGTCTCGAGATATAGCCGACATGGTGGAACGCATGCTCAAAGCTTCGCTATGCAGTTTTTGGCCAGCTGCCGTTAGCGTGTAACCGGAACTGGTATGGTCAAATAGTGCTGTTTTTAAAACAGACTCCAGGCGACGAATTCTACGCAGAACAGTACTGTGGCTCACACCAAGCGCTCGAGCGGATTGCGACAATGTTCGCTGCTCCGCCAGAGCGAGAAAATATCGAATATGATCCCAGTTCCAATCCATACTAATTATGTTGGGTTACAACGCTTGCTGCCTCTTGTGCAATTTTGCACAGGTATTGTGCGATAACGCAAGGCTAACCCGTTCCCCCATCCCATTGTATTTGTTATTGTTTAATATCATCTCGACAAGGGACAATACTAATGATCAAAAAACTAACGGTAGCCGCGCTATTTGGCGCACTTGGAATAACCGCAGTGGCCATTGCGCAGGATGAAGGACCGCACGATGGCGCCATCAAAGGCCGGCAAGCGATGTTTCAAACCTACGGCTTCAATATGGGTATTTTGGGGGCAATGGCCAAAGGAAAAATGGACTACAACGCCGACATGGCAGCAGAGGCCGCTGCTAACCTGAATGCAGCTGCCAATTTTGGTCAATCAGCCATGTGGCCCGAAGGCTCAGACAGCGAAACACCCGGCAACGCCAAAACCCGAGCATTACCCGCAATCTGGTCAGATTTTCCAGGCGTGCTTGAAAAAAGCAAAGCCCTAAAAGACGCGTCTGCAGTGCTTGCGGCAGAAGCTGGTAACGGTCTGGATGCACTTAAGTCGGCGATGGGTGGTGTTGGTGATTCGTGTAAAGGTTGCCACGACGACTATCGAGCTGAAAAGAAGTAGTTTCAGCAAAACGTAGCGTAATGCGCAATACATGACCAGCAGTAAATCAAAGTCAGATATTCGTATCTGGGATATCTGGATACGACTATTCCATTGGTTGCTGGTAGTCTCTATTGGCTTTTTACTGATCAGTGGCGAAACAGGCTTTTTGTTTTTCGACTGGCATAGAAGTGTGGGCGAATTCGTCCTTGCTTTGCTGCTGTTTCGCTTGGTTTGGGGATTCATCGGCAGCAGCAATGCTGGCCTTGTTGGCTTAATCGCCAATCCACTCAAAGCGTTTTCGCATCTTGCTCAGCTACTACGCGGTACCGTGGCACAAACGCGCGGACACAACGCCGCCGGTGGCTGGGCAGTCATCGTCATGTTGTTGGCAATTTCATTTCAGGCCATTTCAGGGCTCTTTATTGCCGACGAAGATGAGTTAATTGAAGGTTATTTTTACGGCGAACTGTCTTCCGGTACAAGCGAACGGCTGCTTGAGTTACATCATTTGAATGCAGAATTCATCATGGTTCTGGTTGCCATTCATGTTGCCATGATTTTCTTTTACCTGCTTCGCGCAGGACATAACTTGATTAAACCAATGATTACCGGCCGAATGCAATGGCACGACGCGGAGCAACCGCCTACTGTGAAATTTACCAATCCCGTTGTTGGATTAGTGCTTATTTGCATTTGCGTTGGTGTTATTGGTTTGGTTATTGGTTGGTTTGCTTAATCAGCGTTTACCAAAACTGGCTAATCTTGATCGCCGCTGGCTTATTCTTTAAATGCCATCTTTAAGTGCAATCATTTAGTGCAATCGAAGCGTACATTCATTGTCGCGCTTCACGCCGGAAACCGGACTGTATTCAATTCCGACGTTTTGCAACTGAACCTTCGGCGCCATCTTCTACATCGTAGCCAAGGGCGTCAATGGCGGCCCGCAGTTCATCCGCACGTGCCCAGTCCTTGGCAGCTCTGGCGGCTTCCCGTTCGCTGACCATTTCAAGAACTTCCGCTGGAATCGTCTCAGGTGACCATTCAGCCAGCTTCAACCCAAACACGCGATCAAATTCCAGCAAGGTCGCTTTCTTGACATCGTTGGGCAGAGAACCTTTGGCAATATCCCAAGCCAATGCCAATGCACGCGGTGTGTTTAGATCATCGTTAACAAAGCCTCTAAACTGTGCCATCGAGTTTTCATCTGCCACGCTTGGCGTACCCCAGCTGTGAACACTGTTGCGCAAACGCTGCAACGCAACTGTCGCACTGTCAAGGCTTTCCCAGGTAAATTTAAGATCAGTTCGGTAGTGCGCTGTAAGACAAAGATAGCGATAACTTAGCGGATCATAGCCTTTGTCGAATAGCGTCTGCATACGCAAGAACTCACCGGAAGATTTGGACATCTTGCCTTGGTCGATCTCCAGAAAGTATCCATGCAACCAGTAGTTTGCCAGATGAGTATCGAAACAGGCCTGGGATTGCGCGATTTCATTGGTGTGGTGAATGGGGATGTGGTCTTTTCCACCGCAATGAATGTCGAACAGCGTGCCTAAGTATTTTGCCGCCATTGCCGAACATTCAATATGCCAGCCTGGAAAACCTTTACCCCATGGACTGTCCCATTCCATCTGCCGCTGTTCTTCTGGCTTGCTGAATTTCCACAGCGCAAAGTCTGTGGGGTTACGCTTATCGCCTTCTTCAACCCTTATTCCAGATCGGAGGCCGTCTATGTCCAGTCTGGCCAGATACCCGTAGTCGGGCAGTGTCGCCGTATCGAAGTAGATGCCATCATCCGTGCGGTAGGCGGCACCGCGCTGTTCTATCATAGCGATAGATTCAATCTGTTCATCGATATGGTCGGTTGCCCGACACCAAAGCGCAGGTTCAAGTATATTCAGGTGTTGAATGTCGCTTTTGAACTCTTCAGTGTAAGTGGCTGCAATCTCCCACGCAGTCTTGCCCGTGCGGCGCGAACCCGCTTCCATTTTATCCTCGCCAGAATCCGCATCTGAGGTCAGGTGTCCAACATCAGTGATGTTAACTACATGGCGAACCTTGTAGTCGTTAAATTCCAGCACCCGACGCAGGATATCTTCAAAGAGATAAGTCCGAAGATTACCGATATGCGCATAGTCGTATACTGTTGGGCCGCAGGCGTACAGACCCACAGTACCTTCCTTGATGGGAATGAATTCGCGTAATTCACGCGCGTAGGTATCGTAGAGAAAAACAGACATTAAATGGCGAGCTTATTCCAGTGCTTTAAATTAGTTACTGATCTATTGTAGACTGGATTTCATTCTTAATTCTCTACCCACGACCCTTCCACCAAACCTGACACAGCGTTTTCATACACTTGTTGCCACTGATTAAGGGCTTTGTACGCAACCATATCGTGATCGATTAACTGCGTAACTGCGACTTCCTCCCAATCTACCAGCGCCATGGTATCTGGATGCGAAATGGACTTGGCTTGTAAAACCGGTCGTTTTGCGCTTGCCATTTGGTCCTTGATATTAACCGGGTCTAAGTCTAGCGCCCATGCAAAGGTAGGCCGTTGTTGAATGGTCATGTCGCCCAGGGCAATGGCTGTATCCATAATGACGGAATAGATGATTTGATCGTTTTGGCGATCAGTTGTGCGCCAAGCTTTGGTGGTGGCTAATTTGGGCGAGATGGTGGCAGGCCAGTGTTCGCGCGCCCATCGATACAATTGTTCTATTAGCGGTTCTGCTTCAGATTCGGCAGCGTTTGTTGTTAACGTGATATCGAATTCAGCGAGCAATGCTGATAGTTGCTTGAGCCTGTCGTTTTTGTTGTCTAACAGATATTGAAGATTATCAGCCGCCTGGGCTTCGCTTAGGAGATGATTACCCAAAACATGCGGAGCCACATAAGGTTTATAGGAATCGAGTAGTCGAGCTAACTGTGACGCCTGCTTGGATCGCGAAAACCATTTCATGCGTAGTTTTAGGCAAATTGCAATTTAGTACATACTGTTTACCATGAAAAGAAATCTTTGACAGCACTAAATGCCCTATCGGCGACCGCTTCACCTGCCAGTGCACCGCCAATACCTCCGATCACACCGCCGACAACCGTGCCCACTCCAGGGAATATCGCCGTACCAATTGCAGCACCAGCTGCAGCTCCACCCCAACCACCGGCTGCACCGCCAGCTAAATTGGTCGCAGCTCTGGCTGTGTTTTCGCCAACTCGATTACCGTCGGCATGAAATGCACTACCAATTTGAACAGCATCGATCGCTATCCCGATTGGGCGCGCTACTCTACCAACGCGTTCCAGCGCCGCACCGCCGGCACGCACTGTACGATTGGCCTGTACCGATCTGACATCGTGATCAAGTTGAGTATCGGAAATACTGCCAGCATTGACTCGGAACGCTTTTGATTCTATTTCCAGTCGCTGGTTTAATCGTGGATCGGTGTCGTGCGGGATATCCACCGCAACATCAACAAATCGATCGCCAGGTAATCGACTGGTGCGATCAACCTGATTTAGGTTTGTGTCGTAGTGAACTTCTCTTTCGACATTGAAGCCTGCGTTGGTATAACGATCAGCAATTGCGTCGCTAGCCAAATCGCCGTTGAATGTTGTTGACTGAGCCGCTGTAAATCCGCTACCGGGGGTGCGCGATCCCGGTACTACCGGGTTTGTGGTTCTGTTAACAGTAAGACCAACATCTTCCAGTTTGTCTATGGCGCCGTCAGTGAACCCACCTCTGTTGTTCCATGCACTGGTTGTTGATTCCCATTGCCGAGTGAGTATTGGGTTGTCTACTTGCGTGCGGAAACCGGCATCTGCCATGCCTTGTGTAGCACCCGATAGCCCTGTGGGGCCGTCGTTGCGATCACGCAGTGTTTCCTCGGTAGTGGATTGGTTAACTACAGATTCGAAAGGCGTTGTTGTGCTGATTCGCGATGAATTATCATTTAGGGAACTGCCACCAAAAGAACTATTACCCAGGCTGTTCGAGCCAGGCCCACCAACAGAGGAATCATTGGACGGACCATTGGACGCTCGCTCAATTCCTGCGAGTGAAGATGTATCTACTCGGCTACTGAACGAGCTACTTGTGCTGGTCGCACTGAAACCTGGTTCTGGCATCGGAATTCGCCCTTTAAAAAACGGTTGAGTTCACGATAACAATGGCAACAATGAATCGTCAATTAGGGGATACCCTATGCAGTGCTTACCTTGACCGTATTAATGTCAATTAAAGACAGAAACTAACAACACATTTTGACGTTGCAGCAACTCAACAACTCAGCGTTGTTGTTACAACAATCGGCCATGAGATAGTTCAGCAATCCCCCCACTGCAGAAAAATTAATACGATAAATGATCTGGCGCGATACTTTCTCGGCATCGGCAATCCCTGCGCGTTCAAGTACTGCAATATGAAAAGACACTTTGGAAGGTGCTGCCCCAACTGCATCGCCAATCGCACCAGCAGACGCACCGGCATCGCCACATTTAACTAAATGGCGAACCATCTTGAGTCTAACCTCGTGGGCCAGCGCCGCAAACGCATCTATTGCTTGACTTTCTTTCATATTACAACAATACTTGAAATATAGAAATATTAGATTAACACACTAAATGAGCACTTTACAGCCCAACATTGACACCCTGGTAAGTACGTTAAACAGCAACCCGAAGCTGCCAGTGATATTTACCCAGAACGATCACGCGATATCGCCCGGCTATCACGTTACTGAAGTGAAGATGGCTACCGTGAACTCACTCGACTGTGGTCGGGGAACAGATCAATGGCGGGAAATCGTCATACAACTGCTTGATGGCAATGCCGATACTTCCGGCACCTACATGCAATCAGCAAAAATGGCGCACATTCTGAATCAGGCACTAAACGGCGAGCAAACAGATAACAACACAGAACTGTATTTCGAATTCGCAATAGGAAATGCAGCCCTACAAAAATCCACTGTCAGTCGTATTGAAATTGTGAACAACACTATAAGCATTTCACTGAACGCGACAATCGCCCAATGCAAACCCTATCAACGTGCGCTGGCAAGCGGCAAGGCACTGACCAGTGGTAACAGCTGTTGTGGTTCTGTTGTGAAGCAAAGCCAGGCTTGCTGCGATACCGGCAGCGCCAGTATCGATTCACCCTGTTGCACCTAATCTCAATGGACCAGGAATGAACTGAGCAGTGTTTAGTACACAGCCATTTTAGTGCTAGTTATCTTGGCAACAAACGAGCACTAATTGTCTAGGCCAATGGTAGTTTTAGTATTAGCGATAATGCGCTGGTAAGCTTCTTCCACATGGCCAGGGATGATATCTTGTGGGATAACACCATCTTCAATGGCTAGAGCTCGGCCCAATGGGTTAACCGTGAGGTTTATGAATTCTTGCCCCGTCGCGACAGTGCCAGCTCCACCGCCTTGTCGTATTAATGCGTCCAGTAATCGGTTCTTTGAAGCAGTTGAGAGTTTTCCGGTGCCGGAATTAATCAACTCCTCGGTTAACTCACCAATTAGATTCGCACCAATTGAAGTGCCAAAAGCCTCTGTTAACTCATTCCTTACTGCTGTTGCGCCTTTTCCGAATGGAATCAACGACAGTACGCTATCAACGCCAAATTCCAATGCAGATCTTCGTGCATCGGCAACCGCTTGTTGATCTGCGCGAATATCTTGAGTTGCAAGCCCAGCGGCAGCTCCAATGGCTGTGGCCCGACGTTCAGCTTCGGTTTCAGGGTCGCCAGGGTTTGTATTTTCGTTGATTACTTGAATTTGCCGATCAAAATAGTCAGTTGCAACGTCTCGTGCGGCTTCGCGGTTCTCAAGATCGGTATTACCAATAGTATGACGGAAAAAGCCAACTAGCTCGGGGTGCGCACGGTTCAGACCGGCTGCAGAGTTAAATGTGATATCAGAGTATGCACTTAACTGGTCGAGAATAGCCGTACCATGATCTTCGAATACGTCGACCGCGCTATTCAATCTTTCCAGCCGAAGCTCTTCTGAACCGGCCAGCACTCCACCATACTCAGTGCTAAATCCGAAGTTGCCTCCGCTAGTTTCGGCTTGACCAACAGCAAAGGCGAGATCAATGCCAATCTGCTCTCTGGTTCCGTTATTGCTATTGTCGAAATGCACGTCGTAGGTGGATGGCACTTGCGCTATCTTTGCAAACGCAACGAAGGGGTCGTAACCTTCGTTCTCGTTTGTATAAAACTCATTGTCATTTCTGGCTTCAACGGCACTTTCCAAAAAATCAACGAATTCGGATTGGCTTCCATTTCCGAATGTTTGTTCGTAGAAGTCAATGGCAACTCTTTGCGGCACGCCAGGGTCGGTGACTAATCGTGACGCTAACAAAGCCGCGTTGTCTGCTATTTGGTTTGCCTCTCCAGGTGCACCTTGCAGCGGCTGCACATACGTGTCGTTCAAATGTTGTGCATACGATGAACGAAATTCTCGAACTTCACTTGTATTGCCCGCGTTAAAGAATTCGGCAAAGGCAGCCGACTCTCGACCAACGCCGACATTGTCAAGCATACTGCCTTCCACACCACCGAATCCGATTCCCTCCGGAATCAGATCACGGTTCCAGGCTGCAGCGTAAGCATTGGCTAACGTTCTCTGCCCATCCGAACTTAGCAGACCTTCATGTTCATGAAGATCATTGAGGTAGCTGGGCGAGAGCCATTGCGTTACAGCAATTGGAGAGGTGATGTCTGTTAGCGCGTTATCGCTTTGTTGGAGAATCTGTGATATCACCTCGGCTTGGGTATCAGCATCGAGGTCCTCTATTCTCGAGGCAAGCAGTTCCGGACGGTACAATATGTTGTCTTCAGCCAGAACTTCTTCAACGATCTCATCTACGTCGGCAGAGGAATCGCTCTCAATAGTCGCTTGTGCTGCTGTTAATCCGATTGACTGTCCAACTGACTGCCCGATACGGGCGGCCAAATCAAGGCTTGGCGTGTTTACCAGGTTGTCCAATTGAACATTGTTTACCCGATTTTCAGCTAAAACGGTGTTGCCGTTAATTTCAAACCCGCTGCTGCCAGACCGGTTGCCATCGGCACTACCTGAATCAGCTCCAAACAGACGAGTACGGAGATCAGGTTGATTCAGCAGGCGTTGTTCGGTGGTGGGTTCGGCAGCAGCGGGAGCATTGCTACCAGATTTTTTATCAGTGGAGTGTTTGGCCGACGCAGCACCCGAACGCGCAGCAATGGATAAAGACGCGTTTGAGCGCGTGAGTTTCCCTGCTTCCATTGTATTTTCCACCTAAATTCTAGTTTGGGTTAGGTTAATCAATATTTCCCGCGGATGTAATTAGGGGATACCCTATCGCTCCAGCCTGAATTCACGGCGACAACCCCGTTTCAAGCCCGTTATTGCGACCCACCGCTCGTTCCAAACCCAATTTCAGCCAGCTTACAAAAACGTATATTTGCCGCAAAACTACGGCAAGCCTGACCCCCGATACTGTTTCATATGGAGAGGCACAACAGCCTCTTCAACTGAACTTAAATGTACAGATTTAACTAACTTAACTTTTAAAAGGGACTACTCATTATGAAAACTTCAATCAAATCTATCGCTGCTGCTATCGCTCTTACTGCCTTTGTTGCCGCACCTGCTTCAGCCATGGTTTTACAAGGCGATCTGAATCGTGACATTAACTCAGCCCTTGCTTCTGGCTCAAATGTCACGGCTACTATCGTAGGCGATACTGTGACATTGCAGGGCTACTTTGCAGATGCTACCGACATGAACAAGGCTATTCGAGCGGCAATGAACAGTGAAGGTGTTGATCGCGTCATTAACAACGCTTTTCGATCTAACTAATCTTTAAGTGACGAAAGCTGCGCGAAAAGCGCTTGAAAGTTGCGGAAAGTGCATGACTAATCGCAACAAGCACAACAACTTTTTGAGGAAAGATAGGAAAGGACCGACTGAGATTGTCGGTCCTTTTTTTGTGGCGTTTAACGTAACCGTTCGAAAACCGTTGCCACGCCCTGCCCCATACCTATGCACATGGTCGCCAAACCGAATTGGCTATCATTTTGCTGCATAACATTTAGCAACGTGGTACAGATTCGCGTACCAGAACAACCCAATGGATGACCTAACGCAATTGCCCCGCCATTCAAATTAACTTTGTTGTCCAGTTCGTCGAGCAAACCAAGGTCTTTTAACACCGGAATTGATTGCGCAGCAAACGCCTCATTGAGCTCCACGTGATCCATGTCACTGACACTCATGCCCGCTCGTTTTAATGCTTTTTTAGAAGCTGGCACCGGACCATAACCCATTGTTGCAGGGTCACAAC
>CALIMV010000144.1 GCA_938045275.1 uncultured Granulosicoccaceae bacterium | reverse complement strand
GTCACTTTCATTTTTCATTTCGAACATTATCGAAACAATCTCGGTTCCGGAATTGTCGCGGTCCCTAAAAATGTAATCACCTTTGCTTCCAGAGCTTGCATCATTGTCCTTCTCGAAGTACGCCAGTGGGAAGGCAGATGCTCGAATTCGATTAAACTCTGTCTCGCAATGCTGCTCGAGCGTTTCACCAACCATCTTTGTTGACAATCGGGCTTTTAAATCTTTTAGTCGCTCTATGGCATCGTCACGGTCTTTGAGCTGAGTTTCATATTTATCCTTTAAAGATTTCTCTGATAGCTCCTTCTCAAGTTTGGCCTTTTCAAGCCCGTTTTTTAGTTCGTCTCGTTCCTTCGCAACCGTGCCAACAGCTTCAGTTATAGCGAGCTTTTTGGCTGTCTCATTCGCTTCTACACCGGCTTTTAAGGTTTGAATCTCTGCGTTTTTCGCTGCGATGGTTTCTGAAAGCTGTTTGGCATAGTTTGCATCCGCTAATTTTGACGCAGATTGATTTTCCTGCTTTAGTTGCTCCAAAGAATTCTCAAGTGCATCACGTTCTTTTTTAACGTCATCAAGGGCTTCTTTTACAGCAAGTTTTTTTTCAGTTTCAATAGAGTCCAATTTGGTTTTCAGTTTTTGAATTTCGACATCTTTCTCTGCTGCAGTTTGCTGAATAGTCTTATCAGCTTCGCTATTGGCGAGTGCAACTGCACTTGCTTTTTCTTTCTCTGCTAATGCCAATCTCTTTTGAATTTCTTGGTCAAATTCTCTATTGCGAACTTGCTGTAAGATGCTGGCGTAGCCGGCCTCGTCTACCGTGAATGCTTTTTTACAGTGCGGACAGCTGATCTCATTCATTTCAAAAGTTCCTGTTTCCTTGTGGACATATAATATTCAATTGTCATTTGAGTTTGTCCGGGTAAAACAGCCGCTGATTATTCTTAACCATAGCTAATTCGCATTCTAACGGGTTAATCACTTAAACCCGATTATATTTTTCTGATAAGCGTTAAATGCTTGTTTCTGACAGATTTGAGACCAGGGTTAAATCTAACCGAAAGTCGGCTTAGCATTATGCTGCATAGAAAAACACACAAGTTTTTCCAAGACTAAAAATCATATAAAAGCAGGTAACAGACGGTTATATAGGCAAGAAAGGTAGCGCCGCTGGGGTGATTTTGGGCAGGCCTATAACCACGAAACTCGTTTTTAAACTGGACCTGAGATCGAATTTGCCCTAGCTGCTTGCTTGTAGCTATCTGGCAAGACTACAGCGCACAGCTTAACAATGGTGTAATGGCGATTTAACAGGTTCTGGTGCTCATGTAACAAGAGCAGTTTTGATGGAGTGAGGCTTACCATTCACAGTGGTGAGCCTCACAGTACGTGCTGCAGGTAAATTTTAACCAATCATACCCATACCAGGCTTCGGAAGGTCGTCGTCATCGTCGTCACCGGGTTCCTCTTCCGGCTCTACTGCGTCTGGTTCCAGCGTTAATTCAAATAGTGCTGCGGTGTCGTTTGCTGCAGGTTCTGCTGCTGCGCTATCGCCTTCCTTAGCGGCTT
This sequence comes from uncultured Granulosicoccaceae bacterium, assembly GCA_938045275.1. Classification (GTDB taxonomy): domain Bacteria; phylum Pseudomonadota; class Gammaproteobacteria; order Granulosicoccales; family Granulosicoccaceae; genus Granulosicoccus. Next base: position 2,895 of record CALIMV010000144.1, on the reverse strand, counting down.
TCTTTGCGGCCATTGCAGCATGAATCTCTGCAACTTTTGCTGCCGCAGCGGCGACTTTCGCGTCCTGGTCTTCACCGTCTTCTGGGTCAGTCTGCTCGTCGTCTGAATCGTCTTTTGACGCAGCACCAGGTATACCACCGCGTAGCATGAGTTCCGTTTCATCCTCTTCCTCATCATCGCTTTTACTGGTCAATTTCAGTCGCAGTCGTAAATTGTTTGCAGAGTCAGCAAACTTCAAGGCTTCCTCTTCGCTTATTCTGCCTTCCTGAACCAGGTCGTATAACGCACTATCGAACGTTTTCATACCCATATTTTCAGATTTAAGCATTGCCTCTTTTATATCTTGAAGCTGATCTTTCATGATCATTTGCTTAATGGTATGAGAGCCGAGCATTATTTCAATTGCCGCGCATCGTTTGCCATCGACTGTGGGTATAAGCCGCTGAGAAACAAAAGCTCGTATGTTGTTGCCAATATCGTGCAGCAGTTGCGCCTTTCGCTCTTCGGGGAAGAAGTTAATGATTCTGTCCAGCGCCTGGTTGGCATTATTTGCGTGCAAAGTTGAAATGGCCAGGTGACCGGTTTCAGAGAATGCCAGGGCATGTTCCATGGTTTCTCGATCACGTATCTCACCGATCAGTATTACATCGGGCGCTTGACGCAAGGTGTTTTTTAGCGCATCTTGAAAACTTAATGTATCAACACCAACCTCTCGTTGGTTTACTATGCATTTTTTGTGTTCGTGAACGTATTCAACAGGGTCTTCAATAGTAATGATATGACCACCACGCGCCCTGTTACGATGATCAATAAGCGCAGCCAGTGATGTTGATTTACCTGAGCCAGTACCACCGACAAACAGCACCAATCCGGTTTTAGCTGTAATAACGTCTTTAAGTACTTCAGGTAAGCCTAAATCATCAAAGTTAGGGATTTCGGTTTGGATGTTTCGTGCAACGAGTGAAACCTCGTTGCGTTGGATAAAAATATTGATTCTAAATCGACCGATATCTTCAATTGCCAGAGCCAGATTCATTTCCAGCGTTTGTTCAAATTCCGCACGTTGGTCTTCATTCATTAAGTCGTGGGCAATTTTCGCAACTTCGCCTTTTTCATAGGGGCGATCAGTTAATTGAGTTAGTTCACCTGAAAATTTAGCGCTTGGTGGTGCGTTAGTAGCAAGGTACAGATCTGAACCTTCGTCATCTACCAGTTTTTTCAGTAAAGCATTAATATCCATAAACGACTCGCCACGTTGGTCTGTTCAATAATCTTGGTAGCGGCAAAGTAATCGTTTTTTTAAGTTTGAATTTCAAGCCTGAATCACTGGCCCAGTGTGGACCAGTGAATGCCTGCGACACTTTTTATACAACGGTTAAGCAGGTATTTTATTTCGCGTGCCAGAATACGGTGGAGATACTCTTATTAACGGAAACAACCGATTCTTTATCCACGAATATTTGCGCCTGCGAACTGTCTGCCGGAATAATAACCACGGGTTTACTTGGTATGGTGGTGCTATTTAGACGGGTGATGCGGCCTGTTTTATCTAAACCTTCTGAAGTTTCAGTACCATCATCCAGTAGTTTTATCGGTCGGGCGTCGCTTAGGTCCATTACATAGAGACGACCAAACATGGCAAATTTACATGGGTCAGGGAGACCATATTCGTCTACCGCCTCGTCTGGCTCAAATGTAGTAGCCAGAAATTTTCCATTGTAGGTAACGACCTTTGACAAGGCCTTTTCACCGGGGTTTAGTGAGACCGACCACCCGGATGCATTTCTCAACTTTTCTTCAGCGTTGTCTCGTATAGCTTCAATGGGTGAGCCAATGTCGTTATCAGTAGCGTCATAAATGTCGGCTCTGGTTATGGTTGTAGGCGAGGCTGCGGGTGGGCCCACTTTATAGTCTCGGTCTTTTATCATAAAAAAAGCATTGCTTGAATCATCAAGCATTGGTTGAGTGCGATCACCGGTACCGAATGCAACGGCAGTGTATCGACTACCGTATTTCTTATTTAAAGATACACTTGGCGCATAGAAGATGGGTTGATGACCATTATTTTCTCTGATGTCAGCAAGCTTGGTTAGCACTGTATCGGCGTCGTCACCAATGTCGTTGAAATCTACTCGCCAGATTTGTCCGGCCAAATCACCAAAGTAAGCTCGGTCGGCCACGCCGTTATTATCGGAATCGATGATAGCAAGGTCACTTGGAATGGAATAATTCATGTCTCGGTGGTTGTCGTCATCAATAGACCAAACAAGCTTACCGTTACTGTCGACCATATACACTGCATTGCCACTGGCTTTTTGGGGCTTTTTGGTCCGGTCCACAGTGGGTGCATCATAGCCTCCGGCGAACATTAATACTCTTTTCTTTTCATCGTTGTTGTGTTTTACAGAAATCAGTGATGCGCGCGACCAGGTTTGTGCCAGGTTTTCAAAACCAATGTCGCCTTTGCTGATTTGCCACTTAAACTCGGGCTGTGCCGGGTTGGTAACATCCAGTGAATAGTAGCTGTACCCGCCTCTTCGCATGCCAAATATCAGCTGTAAAGTGTCGTTGCCATTAACCATGCCGTCTCTGTTTTCATCGTCGTGCCAGCGGGTGATAGGGCCATCCAGGCCGTATACATGTTCAGCTGTATCGGTTGGCGAATATAATTCAGGAATGTTGGACAATAATTCTTTTGGCATGAACGCGAATAGCTCATTACCACCCGATGAGTCTGGCGTGGTAGCGCTTGCAGCCTTTGGCAATGTCGCATCGAAGGCGTGTAAAAACCCCTGGTTGGTCATTAAAAAAGCCACGTTAGTTTTTACGCCGGAATTTTCATAGATAACGGAAACCGGTTTCGTGTGTAAAGGGTCACCCATGGGAGCATTTGCA
>CALIMV010000143.1 GCA_938045275.1 uncultured Granulosicoccaceae bacterium | reverse complement strand
CCCAATCCTTATCTTGTTTCAATGTCATAGACAGCCTCACAAAGGCTGTTCTATCCATTCGGTGTGCTGGGATGATCTTCCAGTACTTGTAACAATACATCTTATAAAGAGGTGAGAAATGATTGCGCTAGTCGATGACCTCAATGAAAAAAAGGTCAGTAAGAAATCAAAGAAAACCGATTCTAAAAAAGTAGCTACGCTACGTCAGGCTCTTGTAAAGCTCTGGACAAACCATCAAAAACGCAAGGCGGACAACAAAGCGCTGCATCAACTAATGCAACTCGATGACGCACTGCTAAAAGACATGGGCCTATCACGCGATGTGCTTGTGTCTATTCAAAATGGTTCTTCAACGTTCGATTCATTAGTGAAACGAACTATATTGTCGGACCGAGACCAGGCATGCAGTACTACACCACTGCGTAAATAGCATTTGTTGGTGGTCAATGGCTCGGTCAACAATTGACGAATAAATCAATGCCTAACAAAAAGTGTCAGTCGAAACAGTGTTGTCTGAAATAGTCAGGCAACACGTTGTTGCGAAAAGCTTGCCCTGATATGTTCCGCAGCAGCTAATGCCGGTTCAGAGGGATTTGTTTGCAATAGCATACCGACACCGTATGCTGAAAGACCTGGCAAGCCATCCTTTTCGGTTAGCTCAACTATATCGTTAACGCAGCAAGATTCCGGAATTGGTGCAACTGCAAGATCGGCAAGAATGGCGGCACGCTGACCTGATATGTGTGCGCTCAAAAAGGCGATTCGATAATCAATATCAGCAGCATCAAGGCTCGACAAAGCAGTTTTTCGCCACGAACAACTCTCTTCCCAAACTGACAGAGGTAATGGACGCTTTTCAAAGGCGACACCATTTCGAAGGCCTGCCCAAACAAGGCGCTCCTGAAACACAGGTTCAATATCATCGTTGAGCTTTTTCTTTGGATTAAAGGTAGTCAATGCCATGTCAATAGCGCCGGCATTTACGCGACTTCGCAACACCTCGGTTGAGCATACGGCTACGTCAACAGTGACACAGCAATGCGATTGCGCGAAGCGTTGTAAAAGACCAGGCAATAGGCGTTCGGCTATATCTTCTGTTGCGCCTAATCGAACAGTACCTGCAACGTCTGGCATAACAAATCGACTGACCATCTCATTGTTTAACGCAAGCAAGCGCCGCCCGTGCTCCAGTAACACTTCACCATCAGGCGTTGGTGTTACAGAGCGTGAGTCACGACGAAATATGGCCCGACCAAGCATCTCTTCAATCCGCTTTACCTGCATAGACACAGCTGATGGGGTGCGAAAAAGCTTGGCAGCAGCGCTGGAGAAGTTACCCGTTTCGGCAATGACTACGATGGTTTTTAGCAAATCGAGTTCGAGTAACGGTAACTGACTGTTTTGACGGGTATTTTCCATGGCAAACCGTAGCTATCAAATTTATTGATCAATGCTATCACATCTTTTCGTTTGATTGAATTATATAAATGCCGCAAAGTCTGTTTACGCCACAAGAAGGCGCAGAGATACGGGCTTGGTCATCGCGCGAAAACAGTGATGCAAGATTCCGACAACGACGAGAAGAGGTGACACAATGAGTACTTTATGCACACAGGCAACAAGTTTTTCTACGGCAAACGGTAACCCTCAAAGCAAATGTGCTGAGACCCCAGTGCACACGCCTAGCACAGGCTCATCTGCGAAAGCGGTTTTCGAAAAACTTGGCAAAACAATTACGCAATTCTTTGTCATCCGTTACAACCAGCGAATTGATCGTCAAGCTTTTAAGAATGTATTGGCCCTTGATGATCGGATGCTTAAAGATATTGGTGTTAGCCGACAAGATGTAAAGTGGGCCAGCCGTTTACCACTATCTGAAGACGCTGCGATCAAACTCGAGCAAATTGCCCGGCGTAGAAAGTATTAAAAGCCAGGAAACAGTAGGTGCTCTAACGAAGGATGGGTTGACAACCAGCCATCAACAAACAACAAGGGCCGCGATCAGCGGCCCTTGCGTCAATCTTAATAAATTGAATTTTATCGATTTGATCTGTACAAAATCAGATAACAATAATTACATCGATAGTGCTTTATCAATAACCACGTGCGACCAGGCACCTTCAGGCTTTTTACTGATAACAGGGTCAGAGCCACCGGAAAGCAGAGTTTCGACGGTACGTTCGAAATCTGCGGGGTCAAGCTTGCCGTCACTTCCTTCTGTTAACTTATTTATTTCGCCCATCATGCGTCGCTGATGCTTTTCAGTTTGTGCACCACTGGCATCATTCTCTAATACAATATCGGCTGCTTCATCGGCGTTTTCGCGTGCGTACTCCCAACCTTTCATTGATGCAGCTACAAACCGAGCCATTTTATCTACGAATGCATCATCATCCAGGTTTTCCTCTAGCACGTACAAACCATCTTCCATGGTAGACACGCCCTGCTCTTCATACTTGAATACGAGCAGATCTTCCGGGGCTATGCCTGCATCGATCACCTGCCAATATTCGTTGTAAGTCATGGTTGAAATGCAATCTGCCTGTTTCTGCAACAGCGGGTCAACATTAAACCCCTGCTTGAGCACGGTAACACCATCGCCACCTTCAGTACTGATGCCAAGTGATGACATCCAACTCAGAAACGGATACTCATTGCCAAAAAACCAAACACCTAGCGTGCGTCCTTTGAAATCTTCCGGTGATGTAATACCTGAATCTTTACGACACGTGAGCATCATACCGGAGCGCTTGAATGGTTGAGCGATATTAACCAACGCCACACCTTTTTCACGACTTGCCAAAGCCGATGGCATCCAGTCAACGACCACATCGGCACCACCACCGGCGATAACTTGTGGGGGCGCTATGTCTGGACCGCCAGGTTTAATAGTGACATTAAGGCCAGCTTCCTCATAGAAGCCTTTATCCTGTGCCACGTAGTAACCTGCAAATTGGGCTTGCGTTACCCATTTTAATTGAATAGTGACATCATCTGCAGCGTGCAAAACACTGCTGACCCCACTGAGTGCAATGCCACTCAAGGCCAACGCCCCGGCTAATAACCATTTTCTAACCATTCTTCACTCTCCTATTTGAAAACACCAAACGGCATAGCTCAGCACTATACCTTACGTTCTTATTGACGGGTGCCAGAACGTCAGCACACGCTCGATCAGCGATAACAAGGCATAAAATAACGACCCTGCCACAGCTGCTACCGCTATTTCTGCCCACACCATATCAACATTCATTCGCCCCACCTCTGTGGAAATCCGAAAGCCCATACCAACTATGGGTGTACCGAAAAATTCTGCGACAATTGCACCAATCAGTGCAAGTGTCGAATTAATTTTGAGTGCATTGAATATAAACGGTAAAGCTTCGGGAAGTCGCATTTTAAATAAAGTTTGCCAATAGCTGGCCGCGTAGGTTCGCATTAAATCATGTTGCATATTACTGGCCGCTGACAGACCAGATACGGTATTGACCAGCATTGGAAAAAAGGTCATAACCACAACCACGGCAGCTTTAGACGGCCAATCGAATCCAAACCACATTACCATTATCGGGGCAACGCCTACGATGGGCAGCGCTGATGCAAGGTTGCCTATCGGTAGAAGTCCGCGCTGCAGAAAGGGCGAACGATCAATCAATACTGCAACCAGAAATCCCGAAACGCAACCGATCGCATAGCCGATGAGCACCGCCTTGAGAAAGGTTTGCTTGAAATCAGCCAACAATATTGGTACTGAATTAGCAATCCTGTGGCCTATTGCACTCGGTGCCGGTAACAACACCTGCGGTATACCAGCTCCACGAGTAATGAATTCCCACAGCAGTAAAAGCCAAACACCAAATATGATCGGGGTTAACACGGACAAAAAGCTATTCTTAAAGCGCGACAGAGTCTCAACAGAAGCAAGGTGGTCTACACACAGCCATGCGGTTAACCACGCCGATATGACAACCAGCCAAAATCCCGCTTTGGCGGCACCTGCCAAACTGAAATCTTCAACGCTGCTTCCACGATCAAGAGAATCTGACAAATACAATTCCAACTGATAGTAAATAAGCACGGCACAAACCGTTGATATAAAGCCGAACAACATAGCACCTTGAACATGTTCAACTATTTTTATTCTGGCCGCAAAATTGCCTGCCACCAACAAGACAGCAGCCAGCAAAATGGCACCACTGGATGCGCCCTGAACAATAGACACCAGCAGTACACCTAGCGCCAAAGATGCCGTCATCAGCGCCAACCGTTGTAGCGTTCGTTGTACCCTACTGCTCCATTGAACATAACGTAATGGCGTATCCGGGCTATCCATGCTGTTCTAATCCCATGCGTCGATTAACCAATTTCCCGATTAAACCGATGAACATAACCAACAATGCTGCAAGTACAGATGCCATCACCAGCGCAGACCAGATTTGTATTGTTTGACCATAGTAGGAACCCGCAAGCAGTCGTGCCCCCAGACCGGCAACCGCACCGGTTGGAAGTTCTGCCACTATTGCGCCTACCATCGCTATAGCTACAGCTACCTTCATGCTGGTAAATAAATACGGCAATGAGGTGGGCAAGCGAAGTTTCCAGAATGTTTGCGCCGACGAAGCATTGAAAGTATGCATAAGATCAGTATGACTGGCATCAGGGGAATTCAGACCTTTCACCATGCCCACAACGACAGGAAAAAAACTCAAGTACATTGAGATAAACGCTTTGGGCAGCAAACCCTGAATGCCTACAGCATTCAACACAACGATGATCATCGGAGCCACTGCAAGAATCGGAATTGTTTGAGATGCGATAATCCATGGCATCAGACTCTTGTTCAATGCACGGTTATAAACAATAGCTACCGCCAATAGAATGCCCATTAAGGTACCCATTGCAAAACCAAGCAGTGCCGACGACAACGTTACCCCTGAATGAAATATTAAACTGCGTTTCGACGTTATTTTTTTCTTAACGGTCGTGTTGTACACTTCCAGCGCAACCTGATGCGGCGATGGCAACACTGGTCGTTCTTGTGACATGGTACCGCTTAGCAACTCTACTAAGCTGTAGTCGTTATTGTCAGCACGCTTAAATTTATCTTGCTGCCAGGGCGTGTTTAATACAGCGGCCGCAACATACCAACACACTATAATTGCGCTTAGAACAACAAGCACCGGAACAAAAGAAAGACGCAGCGATTTTATGTTCATTGATCTTCGTAGCTGTGACCAGCCCTAAGACCATCGCGAACTCGGTTGGCTAAGCTAAGAAATTCTGGCGTTTCACGTATATCCAGATTACGCATCCGAGGTAAATCACTTTTGATAATCTCGTGTATTTGCCCAGGCCGCGGAGACATCACAACAATATGTGTGGATAAATACACCGCCTCAGGAATAGAATGCGTTACAAACACAACCGTTTTATTTGTCTTGTCCCATAGTTTCAATAGCTGCTCGTTAAGATGATCACGAACAATTTCATCTAACGCTCCGAACGGTTCATCCATTAACAAAAGATCAGGCTCAACGGCCAATGCACGCGCTATGGATGCACGTTGCTGCATCCCGCCTGAAAGCTGCCACGGATACTTATTTTCAAAACCGGACAAGTTAACCAGCTCAAGATTTCTCGCGACACGCTCGCGGCGCATTGCAGAGCTCAGCCCCATAATCTCAAGCGGTAATGCGACATTCTTGGCAATTGTTCGCCATGGGTATAACGATGCGGCCTGAAACACGTAGCCATAAGCCCGTTGCATTCGTGCTTGCTCGGGAGATACGCTATTGATCGATATTTCGCCTTCAGTCGCTTTTTCAAGATCAGCTATTACGCGCAACAACGTCGTTTTTCCACAACCGGAAGGCCCGATAAGCGAAACAAAATCGCCACGCTCAATATCAAGATTAATATCATTAAGCGCAAACACCGGCCCGTCACTGGTTTTAAAAGTCAGCGACAGGTTGTTTATTTCAATAACTTTCTCAAATGCACTACTTGCCGCTTCATTCACGAGTTTTACTAAACTCCAGCTGGCATTTTGGATGGGTCCCGCTTGATCGGTTGCGGGTCAGTCAAGGCTTTCCATTTTGATAGTGCCTTGTTAACAGCCGGGTAGGCATCACGCGGAACAAATTTTCCGTGCCCTTCCTGGGTATCGATGGTGTCCTCGGTAACAGCAACCTGGCCACGCGTTAGTGTAAAACGTGGCAAACCAGTAAGCTCGAAGCCTTCAAATACGTTGTAATCAATTGCGGATTGTTGTTTATCGGCTGTAACCGTTTTAGAACGAGCCGGATCCCAAACCACAATATCGGCGTCTGCGCCTTCCATGACTACGCCTTTTTTTGGATACGCATTTAATATTCGAGCAATATTCGTAGAGGTCACAGCTACAAATTCGTTCATGGTCAGTCGACCAGTGTTGACCCCTCTACTCCATAATACGGGCATTCGATCTTCCAGACCGCCAGTACCGTTTGGAATTTTAGTAAAGTCACCAACGCCAAATCGCTTTTGCTCAGTGGTGAACGCGCAATGGTCGGTCGCGACCACTTGTAAAGAACCTGCAGCAAGCCCAGCCCATAATGAATCCTGATGTAGTTTGTTTCGAAATGGCGGAGACATAACGCGTCGTGCTGCATGATCCCAGTCACTGTTAGCGTATTCAGATTCGTCCAGGGTTAAATGCTGTATGAGTGGCTCACCATAGACTCGCTTACCATTTTGTCTTGCCCGACGAATGGCTTCATGCGCCTCTTCACAAGAAACATGCACAATGTAGAGTGGTACGCCGGCCATGTCGGCGATCATGATAGCGCGATTCGAAGCTTCACCTTCAACTTGCGTTGGTCGCGAATAAGCATGTGCTTCGGGCCCGTTGTTGCCGTCTTCGAGCAAGCTTTGTTGAAGCTGTGCCACGACATCACCATTCTCGGCATGCACCAACGGCATGGCACCCAATGCAGCACAGCGTTTGAATGACGAGTACATTTCGTCATCGTTAACCATCAACGCACCTTTGTATGCAAGAAAATGCTTGAAGGTGTTAATACCACTGTCTACAACAGTGGCCATTTCATTGAACACCTGTTCACTCCACCAGGTAATTGCCATGTGAAAGGAAAAGTCGCAGGATGCTTTGGCGGTTTTGTTGTCCCACATCTGCCGCGCTTCAAGTAAAGATTGCCCCGGTGCCGGCAGACAAAAATCCACTACCATTGTAGTACCGCCAGAGAGCGCCGCTCGTGTTCCAGATTCGAAATCGTCGCTGGAGTAAGTACCCATAAACGGCATTTCCAGATGAGTGTGAGGGTCAATACCACCTGGCATGACATAGCACCCTGACGCATCCAGGCTGTTGTCGCCCGATAAGTTACTTCCAACGGCTGTTATGGTGCCATTCTCCACAAGTACATCAGCTGTGAAACTACGATCTGCATTGACGACTGTACCGCCCTTAATTACCGTTGACATAACTTTTCTCCATTAGAACCTGTGACCAGGACTTGATACCACACAATTATTCAACAATTTGCGCTGTTTCAACAACGGCGTGGAATAACACATTAACGCTCGCGCTTGCCCATTCTGGCGAAATTTCTTCAGCCTCATTATGAGACAGTCCGTCTACACAGGGACACATCACCATAGCAGTTGGCGCAACCCGATTAATCCAGCAAGCATCATGGCCAGCTCCGGACACCAAGTCGCGATGACTATAGCCTAGTCGCTCTGCAGCACGGCGCACGGCGCTAACGCAATCTTTATCAAATTCAACCGGGTCAAAGCCGCTTACTTGTTCTATTTCCATGCCCAGGCCGATGGTGTCGACTATAGTTTGCGCACCTTCGCGAAGTTGTTTTTCCATCTGTTCAATAATTTCTTTTTGTGGATGACGGAAATCGATAGTGAAAACAACTTTACCCGGAATGATGTTGCGTGAATTCGGGTATACGTCACAGTGACCAACCGCACCAACAGCGTTGGGCGCATGGCTCAATGCAATGTCGTTAACCAACTCAGTAATGCGTGCCATGCCAAGGCCGGCATTAACTCGCATAGGCATAGGCGTAGAACCAGTATGAGACTCTCGGCCGGTCAAGGTAACCTGCAGCCAGTTCAACCCCTGACCATGCGTTACCACGCCAATATCTTTACCCTCTTTTTCCAGAATAGGCCCCTGTTCTATATGCAACTCAAAAAACGCATGCATTTTGCGCGCACCGACTTTCTCCTCGCCACAATAGCCTATCCGTTTAAGTTCATCGCCCAGCTTTAAGCCCTCGGCATCTTTTCGATCGTAGGCCCAATCGAGTTTATGTACACCGGCAAATACCCCGGAAGCGACCATTGCCGGTGCGAATCGCGTTCCTTCCTCGTTAGTCCAGTTGGTAACAACGATGGGGTGTTTGGTTTTTATGTTCAGATCGTTTAATTGCCGAACAATTTCAAGACCGCCGAGCACACCGAGTACACCATCGTATTTACCACCAGTAGGCTGCGTATCAAGATGACTTCCTACATACACTGGCAGCGCATCAGGATCGGTGCCTTCCCGACGTGCAAACATGGTTCCCATTTCATCAATACCCATAGTGCAGCCAGCCTCGTCACACCACTGTTGAAACAGCGCACGACCCTTCGCATCATCATCAGTTAAGGTTTGACGATTATTGCCACCAGCGACTCCCGGACCAATTTTGGCCATTTGCATAAGTGAATCCCACAGCCTGTCACTATTGATTTTCATATTGCTGGTGATCGACATATTTCTATTCTCCAACTAATTTAAGACGTTACAGCTCGACAGCTGCCCGGAATCACGCTATCGTAACTTAACCGCCTGGTCAACAAACACCTAAAAGAGCACCGATACTATCGTTGTGAAAAAAACAACTCGCATCCAAACCGAAAACTCGCAGCGCGTGCTCGACGCAGCGCTGGAAGTGTTCGCAGCTCATGGCTTCAGAGGCGCCACTGTTGATCAGATAGCTTCAACAGCGGGCATGTCAAAAGCCAACATTTTGTACTACTTTCGTCGCAAGCAAGACATGTACGTTGCCGTGCTCACTAAAACCATCGAAGATTGGCTTACGCCATTAAAAACGCTCAATCCCGCTGGCGATCCTCATGAAGAACTATGGCGCTACGCACAAGCAAAGTTGCAAATGTCGCGTGATGCCCCAGATGCATCCAAATTGTTTGCAAATGAGGTCATTAGTGGTGCACCGATGATCGGGGCTTATCTTCAAAATGATTTGCGACCTTTGGTTGTTCATAAGTGCACTATTATCCAGCGATGGATTGATCGGGGTTTACTGGCTCCAATCGATCCGCTTCATTTGTTGTTCTTTATTTGGTCCACCACCCAGCACTACGCTGATTTCATGCCACAAATAGACGCGCTGTACGATCACAGTGAAGACAAACTATTTAGCGATGCTGAGAGCACCCTGAAACAATTACTAATCACTGGTTTGCAACCGCCTGCGCGCTGAGCAGGCTTAAAAATATTCACTGAAATAACCGCCGAACACACTAACTTGAACTTGACGGGTTGTTTGGATGCGTAGTCCAGTTCTCATAGTTAGGATTGATCGGTTTACCCGTTCGCGCATCGATACCACTGGATTGCTGCTCCATTGTTATGCAATTGTCTACAGGGCAAACACTGACACACAAATTGCACCCAACGCACTCCTCATCAATAACCTCAAATCTGCGACTACCATTTACAGTTGATGTTATGGCCTGGTGGGAGGTATCTTCACAAACCACATGACATCGACCGCAGGATATGCACAGGTCTTGATTAATTTTTGCTTTGGCAATGTAGTTAAGATTCAGATTCTGCCAATCTTTCACATTGGGCGTTGCACGACCTATAAATTCATCCAACTTGTTGTAACCCGCACTTTCCATCCAGCCGGACAGACCCGATGTAAGCTCGTCGATAATTTTAAAACCGTAGGTCATTGCAGCCGTACACACTTGTACATTCTGCGCTCCCAGCGACATGAACTCGGCCGCATCACGCCAAGTCGTGATGCCGCCAATGGCTGAAATCGGCAAATTTGACGTTGCCGTATCTCGAGCGATTTCAGCCACCATATTCATCGCAATGGGTTTAACCGCCGGCCCGCAATAACCTCCGTGAGAACCCCAACCATCAATCGAAGGCTCCGGTGACATAGTATCCAGATTGACACTTATGATTGAACTGATGGTGTTGATAAGCGATACCGCATCGGCACCTGCGTTATGTGCTGCCCTTGCTGGTAGTCTTATGTCGGTTATGTTCGGCGTTAATTTGACTATTACCGGTAAGGATGAATACTGCTTACACCAGGCAGTAACCATTTCGATATATTCAGGCACCTGCCCCACAGCCGCACCCATGCCACGTTCAGACATACCATGCGGACAACCAAAATTAAGCTCTAACCCGTCTGCACCAGTGTCTTCAACTTGTCGAACAATGTTTTTCCAATTGCTTTCTTCACACGGCACCATTAAAGAAACCACCATTGCTCGATCGGGCCAATCTCGCTTTACTCGTTTGATTTCATCAAGATTGGTTTGTAGCGGGCGGTCTGTAATCAGCTCAATGTTATTTAAACCAATCAGTTTTCGATCGGATGAATAGATCGCGCCGTATCGCGGACCATTCACATTGACAATATGCGGATCTTCACCAAGGGTTTTCCAAACAACACCACCCCATCCAGCCTCAAAGGCTCGAACCACATTGGTTTCTTTATCTGTTGGCGGCGCTGAGGCCAACCAAAACGGATTGGGTGATTCAATACCCAGAAAATTCGATTTTAGGTCAACCATATGTATTGTACTCCTAGCAGCGTGGCTAACGAGATAGCGTTTGATGGATTGATTCGGCAGCGAGTTTGCCAGCTTGCACCGCAGCAACGGTTAGATCTTCACCGTTGCTGGCGCAGTCTCCACCCGCCCAGATTTGATCATCACTGCTGCGTTGATGTTCATCAACTTTTATGCGATTCGATTCCAGCGTTAACGCATTCTGTAATACCTGCTCGGCCAAAGATTGACCAATAGCTATTAAAACTGAATCGCAAGGCATGATTATCGTTTCACCAGTACCGGATAAAGCATTGTCTTTCAACTGGGTATATTCAAACTCAACGCCTTGAACAACACCGGCCTCGCTGACAATACGCTTGGGTTGTAGCTGTGTTTTAATGAGTACACCATTTGTTTGCGCCAGCTCTTGTTCGTACTGACTGGCATTCATGTCACCCTGTGAACGCCGATACACAACTGATACGTCTTCCGCGCCTAACAATCTGGATTGTACGGCGGCGTCTATTGCAGTCATACCACCGCCAATAACCACAACACGTCGACCCACACTAAGTTCGTTTTTATTTTGTGTTTGTCGCAAGCGCGCGATAAAGTCAACCGCGTTCTCCACTTGTTTTAGCTCACTGACATTCATTCCAATATCGTTAACATTGCCAAGACCTGTTGCAATGAACACCGCGGAATAATCAGATTTTAAAGACGCCAGAGTAAAATGCTCTCCCAGTGCCTGATCGTGAAGAACTTCTATTCCGCCTATCGATAAAATGTAGTCAACTTCGCGTTGTGCAAAATCGTCTACGGTTTTGTAAGCCGCAATCCCGTATTCGTTTAGACCACCTGGTTTTGGCAAAGCCTCAAATACAGTTACGCTGTGCCCTTTAAGTGCAAGTCGATGCGCACAAGAAAGCCCTGCCGGCCCTGCCCCTACTACCGCTACACGCATGTTAGTGTCTGCGGCCCGCTTGTAAGGCTGATTGCCGGTTTGCATTAATGTGTCAGTTGCATAACGTTGCAACTCGCCAATTTTTACCGGACGTTCTTCAGAGGTGTTTCTAACGCAAACCTGTTCGCACAGCGTTTCGGTTGGGCAAACACGCGCGCACATACCTCCAAATATATTTTCGTCAAAAATGGTTTTTGCCGATCCGTGTGGATTGTCAGTGTTGATCTGGCGAATAAAAAGCGGAATGTCGATTCCAGTAGGGCAAGCAGTAACGCAGGGCGCATCATGACAAAAATAACAACGGTCGGATTCCACCAATGCCTCATGCTTACTCAATGGTTCATGAAGGTCGGTGGAGAGTTTCTGAATAAGCTCACTCTGCATATTCGTGTCCCAACTGTTGTTTACGCTAACTGATTAAAGCAATTATTATCCAAATGGTCAAATTTATTTTTGACGTCCGTTTCGCGAGCCGGCACCGTCATCTATGCTGGCGCAACTATGCTGGTTGAGCGCTGGAGCAAATTCTTCGTGATTTCGCAGAAAAAGTGACTAATCTGCACAGCTGAACGTTTACATCCAGTCGATATATCTACACCCTTACCAGTCTGGTTTTGGGGTGTGAGGGGCCGGTGTCCCGTCCATTTAACTGGACCACTTTGAGAGGCTTATGTCAATGCAAAGCACTGCATGTAGAAGCGCATTTGAGCCATGTTATTACAGAATAACTTTTGCTGTGACTACAACCAGATTGCTCAGTAATCTGACAACACTGGTTAATTAACCATTCTCAGCATTGCGCTTAACAGTTACAACAACACCTCGATTTGGGAAAGGTGTACTGTTCGCTTGCGGCGACCAACAACCTTCATCGTAAATCTTGTCGTGAGGAATGCCACTGTAAAGCAAGGCTTCTTTAACTCGATTGGCGCGACCAATAGCCAAGGCAGCGTTACCGTTAGCAATTTTTGTCACACCTGTAGAACACCCAACAACCGAAATGACGTCAGTCTCAGGGTTAAATTCACCCATCATTTCACCAAGAATTTGCTTATTCCTTACGCCCAGAACGTAAGAATCGTCGCCAAAAATCAGAATTTCTTCAGCTACGTTTTTTTTGTCTGCCAGTAAACTCTCGTAGTTAGACTGACCAGTAATCGCAATGTTTATTTTTCTAATGGTCTCAAAGCCTGTTGCCAATTTGTCACCAGCAAGTGATTCGGCAACCGTGCCCGATTTTTGGGTAGAATTTTCAAAACCGGTTTCAGGCAACTCAGAAATCAATGGTGCAGCAACGGTAACCGGACGCTCGAGAATTGGCGTAACGGGTAACTTTTTGGTCGATGTTTCCTTCTTTGCCACACGCTCGGGTGCGTCATTAGTGGAGTCAGGGGATGGACTACTAAGTTGCCGGTCTTTTTTTGCAACACTAACTGCAGTTGTAGGAACTGCAGTTGCAGGCTTATTGGATGACGCCTGAGCCAAAGATGATTTGCTGCCAGACCTTTTAACAAATATCGAATCATCAGTTTCGAGTTCTCTGACATCAGCTCCTCTGACCAACATAGACTGAAATGGCTCTACATCTCCATTTTCGAGAGGTTTATACACACGGCGAAAGTCAATCTCGCCTACAGAAACATCGTAGGTATAAGTAGTGCCATCAACCGCATCGCCAAACTCTGCAATAGAGAAACTAACAAAATTTTCTGCACCGGGACCGTCGACCGTTTCTATTTCATAACCACTATCCGCTGCCGTTACCCTCAACGCTCTGCCAAACGCATTATCCGATTCGATGGAACGCGCATCTATCTCAGACGGGCTGCCCTCTTCCGGACCAAACCGTAGAACGGTTGACTTCGGCGTCAGTCTCTCGATTTGTACCATGATATTGACAAAATCTTGAGCCACGACTGACTCTGCTCGATTGTCATCAACAGATTGCGTAGATTCAAGATTGGCAGGTTCTGCTGTTGGGTTGCTGACAATGCAGCCATTGATAACCAGAAGACCAACACACAAAGATAAATATTTTGATAGATGTTTTACTAAACACATCACAGAGTTCATACCCAGTACCTCATCATTGACGACTGTCGGTTTGTTTACTGTTTTTAGATCGGCGATTTATCTTGAAATGAGAACAGCCATTTCGTTTTCATGCTCGCACATATTTTCTGCAAGCACATATTTTTTGCAAACACTTTAACCACAACCTCTTCAATAGTCGTGGTTACAGACACTGTTGTACTTCTACATCATCTTTACTAAACATACCGGATGATAAACGAAAGTACCACCGGAATATGGCAAATTTCGAGACTAGCCGCACAACAAAAGTTTTAATCACATCACAGTTTTTTGACGTATCTGGCCCAAGTTTAACCGAAAAGAAGACCAAATCAGACAATTAGATCATTTGTATTAATTAATAAGTATTAGAACATAAACCGTGCGCAGCACAGAGCCAAAGACAAATGTAATAACTATTGATTATGCAGAGCTATCGGACCAGATAGAGCCCGGCTGGCCTTCGTTAAAAACATGGAGTTTGCTCTCCTGCATAACGGAGAATCATTGCCAGGGCCTAATTATCTATACGACTTTGAGCACGAAGTAATTTTTCTTCCCTCGTTGCAGCAATACAAATTTGTTGTTGATCATGTCGGTTGGGCCAATTTTATGTTCTTCGCTAACTTTAACCTTGTTGACCGCTACTGAATTCTCTTTAATGGCTCGGCGGGCTTCACCGTTGGATTTCAAAAAACCTGTGTCAGTTGCCAAGGCTGCAACAATGTCGAGGCCAGCATCGATACTTGATGCTGAAACTTCGGCCTGGGGTACGCCCTCAAACACATCCAGAAAAGTTTGTTCATCGAGCGCTTTCAGGTCATCAGCTGTCGCTTGGCCAAATAAAATTGAGCTGGCGCGTTTTGCTTTTTCCAAAGCCTCGGCAGAATGCACCATAGTGGTTATTTCGTCTGCAAGTTTTTTCTGCAGAATTCGTAAGTGCTTGGCCTCATTATGCTCAGCTATCAGCGCGTTTATTTCGGTTTGGTTCAGAAAAGTAAATATACGAATATATTTTTCCGAGTCTTCATCGCTGGCGTTCAACCAGTACTGATAAAACTTATACGCGGACGTACGCGCAGCATCGAGCCAAACAGCACCACCTGCAGTTTTACCGAACTTCGTCCCATCTGCTTTTGTTATCAATGGGCAGGTTATCGCAAAGGCTTTACCGCCAGCTATGCGTCTTATAAGTTCAGTTCCAGTGGTTATATTGCCCCATTGATCACTACCTCCCATTTGCAGAGTGCAGTCATTTTCTTTATACAAGTGCAGGAAGTCATAACCCTGCACAAGTTGATAGGTAAACTCTGTAAAGCTCATCCCTTCTGAACCACCACCCGAAACATCGTTACTGTCATCAACGGTTATACGGTTTTTTACTGAGTCTTTCGCCATCATGTAACTTACGGTGATGTGCTTGCCGACATCACGAATGAAATCGAGAAACGAGAAAGATTTCATCCAGTCGTAATTATTGACCATTACGGCTGCATTCTCATTGGATGGGTTGAAATCTAAAAATTGCTCAAGCTGTTTCTGAATGGCGTTCTGATTGTGGCGTAATGTTGGTTCATCTAATAGATTCCGCTCAGTAGACCTGCCTGACGGATCTCCGATCATACCGGTAGCACCTCCAACCAGGGCGATCGGCTTATGACCACAGCGCTGGAAATGTGCCAACAGCATGATGGTAACCAGATTGCCAATGTGCAGTGAATCTGCAGTGGGGTCGAACCCAACATAAGCGCTGCGTACCGATTCGAGCAAGTGCTCTTTTGCACCAGGCATTACATCGTGGAGCATGCCGCGCCACTGCAGCTCTTCTATGTAGTTGGTCATGTTGTGTATTTGAAGCTTGTCGGGAAGAAGGCCCATTTTACCCCTACACGCCCACATAAGTCAGCACCAGAGCATGTGAACCATGATGCACGCATGCCATAATATCCAATCGAAATCGCACACGAGCATTTTGCTGTAATAGACACATCACCAAGGTGATGAAAAAGGGTTACAAAGTGGTTTACACTTTCCACAAACCAAGCCACAGTTTGATTGTATTACATGAAACCAACAGTTAATGAAAAGGGCTCCCCGCCCACCGCTTCCACTAGCGACATTATGTTGGTGCAGGAATCCATGCAAGCATTGGGGCTGTACAGCGGGCCAATCGATGGAATTCCTGGCATTAAAACCATGCATGCAGTGAGACTGTATAAACGGCGAAACAAGATGCCACAAAACAACGCCCTAACTGAAGAATTCGTCGAGCACTTGCGTTATATCTAGAAGCGCTCGCAAAATCGATGGGGCGCTGAGCTCTGATCATTTACTCATTGTAAACGGCGCGGACGCCTGGCCAGCCGCACCGAACCCTGCTTGTCCAACACATGCTTTGTCTGAACGCATAATGGCTCGGCGCCCCCTCCCCTCATTTTGAGATGGCTATGAGATGGCTATGAGATGGATATTAGTGTGGGGTAATTGGTTCAGGCTCTATAAATTAAAGCATTCAACGCACTTAAAGACGGCTTGGCCCCAATGTCGCGCACCGCATCTGACAACGCTATTGCGCCAAACTCACTTAATACAGGAGACGCAAAGCGCATGAATTTTGCCTCAATTTCTTTTGCAGTAAATGGCTGCTCGGGGTCACCGTCGGCCTCAGTGGGACCCGACTCCAGTATTCGACCATCGTCCAATTCAATGACGATGTGACTGATCCGGTTAGCTGGAAATTTGTCGTTGTAAGCATCTACTTCGACAATGTCGATCAGCTGACTAATGCGCAATACATCTTGATCGGATAACCCGTCCCCATTGATATGCGAAACAGACACATCTTTGTGTACTGTCGCCACAGCAGCTGGAAACGGCAGACTATACTGAGCTTGCTCTGTATTCGATGGCGCACTAACAGCAAGTCTTTTAGATTCATGAAAAGTGCCGATTTCCATGCGTTTGATGTTGCTATGCGCGAAGTCATGCTGTTCGTGGAGCTTGAGTACACCCGCAATAGCCGGTTGCGCCCAACGACACACCGGATAAGCTTTAACGTAGTGTTCGAGCATGGTCCAGCGTGTACCGAGGTCTGACCAGATAGATTGAACCTCATCACTTTCGATGGTCAGAGCTGGTGAGCCTGTGAATCCATCACGCGCTAATAGACTGGCCGATGTACCAGCCATGGCTCCCCATCCGGAACCATCCTTGAGCATGGTTGGGTAATCTATACAACGCATCATCTGTGAGCGCGGTCCGTGGTATTCCGCAATTCCCAATGCTTCGCGTGTTTGGGCTTTTGTCAGTTTCAACGATCGGGCACCGATACTGGCAGCCGCAAGTGCAATCCAGGCACCAGAAGTGTGATAGTCATTTACGCTGTGATGCAATGCTATTCCTGCACGCGCACCAATCTCGTAAGCCATTAGCAAATGGCCCATTAGATCACTTTCGGAAATTTCCGACTCCATTTCACTAAAAGCCAGGGCTGTGGGTAAGACCCCACAACCAACGTGCCCTTTGGTAAGTTTGTGCCCATCGTGCGCATCGACAGAGTCTATCTGCATGCCACCTGCAAGCACAGCACCTGGTGCGCTACAACGTCTGCCATCAAACATTATTCGACAGCCATCAAAACCAGGTTCAACCCGTGGTGCGAAACACTCAAAGGCGTGTTGTCTTATAATGGTAGACAGCTTGGTGGTCGTCCCGCTGGCTGCCACGCCCAGCAGATCTAGCAGCGCCAGGCGAGCAGCCGCTTGCGCATCTGCTGGCGCATCTGCCCACTGATGATCATGGATAAAGTCGATCACTGGCGTTGACATACTGGCATTCCGATAGATAGGTTCAGGTCAATAATAGCCTACACCTGGAAGAAGGAGCTAACGACATGATATTAATAAATTTAATCCAACTACAGTAAACTGCGCTTACCATGCACTTTATTGTTCTCTCCGCTGTGCTGCTTATACTGGCACTTTTGCCAAGCCTGTGGGTACGCAGTGTCATACGCAAACACGCAACACAGCGTGACGATATTCCGGGCACGGGTGGTGAATTAGCTGCGCATCTGCTCAAACAATACGAATTGAATGACGTTACCATTGAGGAAACTCAAGAGGGCACAGATCATTACGACAATGCCAACAAGTGCATAAGGCTCAGTCCAAGCGTTTTTAACGGCAAGTCACTGACCGCTGTTGCAATTGCCGCCCATGAAGTCGGTCATGCCATTCAGTTTGGTCGCAACGAAGTCATTTCGGTTTTACGCATCAAATATTTACCCATCGCTACACTGTTTAAAAAAGCCGGGGTGCTAATGATCGGCGTGCTGCCATTTGCCGGTATTCTGCTGCGCTCCCCTACAGCCATGTTTATGTTTGTTGCATTGAGTTTATTACTGCAATTAATTGGTGCGCTCATGTACTTGATCGTATTACCTGAAGAATGGGATGCAAGTTTTGGTAAAGCGCTGCCCATTTTAAGCAAAGGAGAATACGTTGATGAATCAGACTTACCAGCAGTGCAATCAGTACTCAAAGCAGCAGCCTACACCTACTTTGCCAGGGCGCTCGCTGATCTGGTCAATATTGGACGCTGGTGGCTGATCTTACGCAGATGACAGCCAACGCGATTGCGGCGTACACTGAGTTACCCATCACAAGGAGTATAGCTATGCATAATTCTGATACCAACGCCTCTCGCAGACGTTTTATCAAAGCGACTGGTGCAGGCGGCGCGCTGGCCATGTTACATCCGTACTCTGTGTTCGCAAAAAGCAATCAAGCTCATTTGCGAATAATGGAAACGACCGATTTGCACGTGCATGTTTACCCTTACGACTACTACAGTGATAAACCGGTGGACAACGTTGGCTTAGCACGCACCGCTACCATCATCAAAGAAATCCGAGATGAAGCCAGTAATAGCTTGTTGATTGACAACGGGGATTTTTTGCAAGGCAACCCCATGGGAGACTACATTGCCTACGAAAAAGGCATGTCAGCCGGCGACGTACACCCCGTTATTGCAGCTATGAACACACTCGAGTTCGACGCTACAACACTGGGGAATCATGAATTTAACTATGGACTTGAGTTTCTTGACGCCGCATTGGCTGGTGCTGATTTCCCCATAGTGTGTGCAAACATTGCGAACGGCAAGTTAGCTGCCACTGCTACCGCTGACACAGCGCTATCAAACGTAAAACCGTACGTCATTCTCGACAGAATGGTGATTGACGGTGATGGCACAGAACATACAGTTAAGGTTGGTCTGATCGGCTTTGTACCGCAACAAATTTTGCTTTGGGACAAGCGTTGGCTTGAAGGCAACATAGAAACTCGCGATATCGTTTTAGCAGCTCAATCCTGGGTCCCACAAATGAAAGAAGAAGGTGCCGATGTAATCATTGCCTTATCGCATTCGGGCATTGACTCATCAAACCGTACTGAAGGCATGGAGAATGCTTCTCTTCATCTTGCTGCAGTTAATGGTATTGACGGGCTGTTAACGGGTCACCATCACTTGGTGTTTCCTGGTGAAAAATATGCCGACATGCCAGGCATTGATGCAGAAAAAGGCACGCTTTTCGACAAACCAGCCGTCATGGCAGGGTTTTGGGGTTCACATATGGGCCTGATGGATTTATTGCTTGAGAAAAGCGGTAATGAGTGGCAAGTGGTTTCCTTTGAAACCGAAGCTCGTCCAATCTATGAACGCGTCGAGCGTAAAAACGTGGCACTGGTTGAAAGCCAGCAATCTGTGCTTGATGCTGTCAAGAATGAACACGATGCAACCCTGGCTTACGTTAGGCGCGCGGTTGGTAAAACAGCAGCCCCACTGCACTCATACTTCGCACTTGTGGCAGACGACCCTTCCGTTCAGATTGTTAGCCAGGCACAAACATGGTACATCAGCGACATGATGAAAGGCACGCAATGGGAAGGTTTGGCGGTTCTATCTGCCGCAGCACCATTTAAAGCCGGTGGTCGTGGCGGTCCCGAGTATTACACCGACGTGCCTGTTGGGGATGTTGCAATTAAAAACGTATCCGACTTGTATTTGTATCCAAACACGGTACGCGCTGTCGCAATTTCAGGAGCTGGTGTAAAAGAATGGTTGGAGCGTTCTGCAGGCATTTTTAATCAGATCGAAACTGGTAAGGCCGATCAACCATTAATTAATCCTGAATTCCCATCCTATAATTTCGACGTAATTGATGGCGTTACCTATCGCATAGATTTAACACAACCTTCCAAGTACAACCCTGAAGGTGAAAGCGAGAATCCCGATGCCAGCCGCATAGTCGATCTGCAATTCGATGGCAAGCCAATCGATCCTGAACAGCAGTTTATTATAGCCACGAATAACTATCGCGCTGGTGGTGGTGGCAATTTCCCCGGTATAAACGCAGATGCCATTGTGTTTGTCGGCCCAGATACAAACCGAGATGTCATCGTGCGATACATTGTTGATAAAGGCACGATCAACCCTAAAGCAGACTCAAACTGGTCATTTGCACCAATTGAAGGGGCCAGTGTCATATTTGACACAGGTCCGGCTGGAAAGCAGCACGTATCCGATGTTACCGCCATAGCCATTGAGCCGGCAGGCGATGGTGAAGAAGGTTTTGCCCGTTACCGCTTTAAGCTGTAATAGTAAGGCTGTTGTGCTCAGCCGCCAAAAGCGACCTGAGCACAACATTGGCATTATCGGCGAAAGCCACTTTCCATTGTAAAGTACGTTGGGTTTAATCCACTTAATGGTTCCTCAAGTGCAGCGACCTCAGATGCAGGAGCATGCACTTCGAGTAAATCAAGGCTTGCAATCGCCAATGCCTGTTTGAGCAAATCGTCTACATTTTCCAAGTGTTTCAAAATGCCGGCAGCACTGGTATAGCCTTCTCGACAATGAGCTCGATTACCGCTAAAGCTGAAGCCATAATATACAACGTCACTTTCAGATTGAGTTCGCTCAACCATCTGCGCGCCCAACGCCTTGAATTCATCGAGCTTGCCTTCTTGAACGGTAAAGTACGGAACCAATGAACATACTGTGTCTTCGAGCGCCATTCTTATTCTCCATATAAAGGGTTTTAAAAAGGAAACCGCCGATACTACGGAATTTTCATCTGCGAATAACTGGGACCATTGTCCCAGAAACAGCTTCCCGGTTCATTCAAAACATTATGGGCAACCTACCACCTACGCTATGTCGTTAACCACTAGTCTGTGGAAGATAATATGGAACGCAGGTAGTGCTGAAGCTGATCAGCATTGCAGGGTTTATGCAAAACAGGAATATTTAATTTGTCAAATTCCAGTAGCCTGTCTTGAGCTATATCGCCTGTTATTATTATAGCCGGTACATTGGACTGGCAATGCTCACGTATTAAATCGAGTGCGTCACATCCCGTTTCGTTGTCTTGCAAACGATAGTCAGTTATCACTGCATCAGGGCACGATTCATACTCAATCAATTGTTTTACTGCTTCCTCGCCGGAACGCGCAATCATAACGGTACACCCCCATACTTCCAGCAACCCTTCCGTTGCATGAAGGATATCCTCTTCATCATCAATGACCAACACGAACATATCTTCCAGAAACGAAGGAAATACACTGTTTCTGACATCTTGCTGCACCACTTGAGTACTGTCACCTAATTCGATACCAACGGTAAAAACTGACCCCTTGCCAAGCTCTGACTCAACACTCAAAGGCAATTGCAGAAGATGACAAATTCGGTGCACAATGGATAAGCCTAATCCAAGGCCTTTTTCTCTATCACGCCCAGGATTACTCAGCTGTACAAATTCTTCAAATATCCGTTCACGTTTCTTTTCAGGAATACCGATACCAGTATCTGTAACTGACAAAAACACTTCATTATTTACGAGCTCGGTTGTGATAGAAACGCTACCTTCTGACGTGTATCTAAAAGCGTTCTCAACCAAATTCTGGATAACTCTGTTGAGTAAAACAGGATCGGTATGCACAACATGCTCGCCTATATTAACCTCAAATTTTAAGTTTTTTGTGGAAGTAAGTTCATGAAAACCGACAGACAACTCTTCAATTAGCGGTTTTAAATGGAAGTGTTGCCGCCGAAGTTTAAGCGTACCTGCATCCAAAGTGGATATGTCTAACAAGCCATTAAACAAACTTTCTAGAGAGCGTACAGAGTTATCGATGTACGATACAATTTTCTTCTGCGACTCTTTCTCCAGATTGCTGGCAAGTGTTGTTGTAAACATGCTAAGCGATTGCAGTGGTTGTCTGAGATCATGGCTGGCTGCTGCGAAGAATCGTGATTTAGCCAAATTTGCCTGCTCCGCTTTTTCAAGAGCAGACTCGGTTTTACTGACCTCAATCCTAAGGTTTTCTATCAAGTCCAAATTTTCGAATCTGAGTAGAATCGATTGGCGCATAGCAGCACGAATTCGTATGGTATTGAGAAAGCTGATGGTCAAATAAAATATGATCAAAACAGTTATCCAATAAAATTGTTGATCGCCAAACGAATAAAACCTGAAAGCTGTTGGTACTAGAATTGGAATGACAAAACACAGATACAGCGGAAGAATACTTGCCATGGTAGCTGAGGCATTTGCAACCAAACCGGTGTATATCATTAACAAAACAACACTGACAACCGGATTGTCTACATGAACATAAACAAGACCAAGTACTCCCCACATGCAACCTGATAAAAACACCAGCACTGCAAGGATACGCACAGTCTTGCGCACGTTGCCTATGGACAAAGTTAATGCATCATTTAAGCTGGCTTGATAGTATCGGGCGGCGAGCAGTACGAGAAATACAAGGTACCACCCAATCAGAAAGTTCGTTGGCGATTGCTGCATTAACATTATGAGCAGAATCGTGATCGTTACCAGGGTCGCAACGACGTTGCTTTTTACATTGTCAAGTGCAAGTCGAGCCAGCGCGACTGTTACCCGATCTTTAAACAATGCGTCTGTCATCTTAATTCTCGGAGCAATCTACAAATTCACTACATACTGATGTAGAGAATATACACTGACTGCCCCATACCGGAGAAATTGATTTTCGGTATTTTCACCCGATTGCCGTAATGCGCCATTGTGGTTCATTACGCTTATTCTGAATTGGGGGTTTAATTGCGGATACCAGGTCGTAATCGCCTGAATGGGCTGTATTGTGTTTTGCTAACTCATTGGACGTACTAATCGCCATGCAAAACTCGATAGTGTACTTTCTGCCGGAATTCTGCCGAGCAAATACTGGTCATCATTTAACGACACCGAACCTTCAGCGGTTGTCACCGCAGATTCGTAAGTACGTGCTACCACTCTAGCGGATATTTCGTCAAAAACACCGTTTGGGTAACAAAAGTGTTTTATTGATCGACCCAAACGCTGCTCAAGAAGTGCTTTTGATTGCACGATTTCATGATCTAAGGCCTCTTCATTCAGACCCTTGGTAATAACATGATTGGTTGTATGAGAACCAATGGTGATTAAAGATTCATCCAACTTTTTAAGACTATCCCAAGACATCATGTCGTACGCAATTTTTTGATCGGTAGTGGGACGAAATGAAGGCGTTTTTTGATGGATAGTGTCTTCTAATTCTGTTCGTCGATTGACGTCGAGGCATTTTAACCACGAGATCATGTCTTCAACATTATCGTTACAACCCCAAGTTGACGCAAGCTTGCTTCGTTCTGCGGATGTAAGTGAATGCAATCTTACGCGGGCTTCATGATTCCATAACCACGAACCGGATTCAATTAAACCAGGGCAAACGTAAAATGTTGCTGGTGCATCGTACTTTTTTAAAATTGGATAAGCGCATAGGGCCTGGTTCATTAAGCCATCATCAAAAGTCAATACAACTTCTTTATCGAGCTTCTCATCGGCCTGCACTTTTGCGAGCATATGGTCAAGCGAAACAATTTTAAAATGCTCTTGCAGGAATTGTATTTTTGATTCCAACAATTCGCTTGAATGTTCTTCATCTCCAATACCATGAAACATAAGCACTCTGGCCACGTTAGCGCGCGCTGCCAATATTGGAGAAACATTCAGCGAATATGATATGCGCTGTACTGTTTCAGAAACTTTTTGCTTTATAGTGCTTTTTACTAACTTGGAAACACGTTCGGCGCTATCAATGACAATTTTCCTGATATTAGATTTGTCTAGCGATTCTTCTCGATTGTTTAACAGCATAGCGATATGCATCTTTCGGATACTGTAAATAATACGTAGTATACCGAAGTATTAAAGAATGGAAACAGTATCGACCTGCAGAATGTAAAGCAATCTTAGGTCCAAAACCGTTAACACAGGAGCCTGACAAGAAAAGTTAGCAGCAGAACCAAAAGTATAGACTAAATTACTGCAGGCCAGCTAAAGTAAAAGTACGAACAAATTCTTACCACGCAAAGTACTAATTTAAGCACTGTATGGCAGAAAATAACGGAAGTGACTATTCCATGCGCGACGCTAAATTCTGCCATATTCAACCAATAACACAAGAACAAAAATTCTGGCCATTTTCAGCCAGCAGCACAAGAATGAACATGCCGGCATGGGCTAGGCTGTATGTGTGATGTCTGTGCTGGGTTTGGTGTGTAGTGATTGTCCAGTTTCTGGAGTCCACCGCCTGATAATGCTTGATTCAGGAATAGCTAATTTGCACAGCGTCCCCTCACCCTGCTGAGAATAAAAGTTGAGATGTGCTCCACAAGCCTGTGCTAATTGTTTCGATATTTTTATGCCCATACCCAACCCCCCAGACGCTGAGTTTTGGGTTAATAAATTGGTCTCATCTTCGTCAAGCTGCAGGCCACCGCCATTGTCCAATACCCACACTTCAATACCACTATACTTTCGTCGCACTCCTAGCACTAACTTTGTTGCGTCTGAATGATTAATTACATTAATAATCAGATTGCGTAAAATCCGTCTGAGTAATTCTGTGTCAAAGTCAAGAACAATGCTGGTTGCGACACATCGCATATTGCATTGTGCATTTTTCGCGGCCAGCAAATATTCGCGATGCAGCGACTGAAGAACATCATTTAGGCCAATCAGTTCCGGTTTAACGTCGATTGTCAGATCATCAAAATGACTGAATTGCACAATGTTTTCTATCATTCGACCTGCCGACTGAATACATTCATGTGTATCATCTATAAGCACAGCCTGTTCTTCACCCTGTTGTTTTTTACGCATCTCCATCAACATATACATGGCAGCACTTATCGGCTGACGTAAATCGTGTCCAATGTGGGTGATGAGTTTTTGCCGTAACTGGGATTCATCCTTGAACCGTTTTTGACTGTACTCTTTTTCTTCCAATACTTTTACCAACTCAGCATTCTGACTGTCTGCAGCCGCCTTCATTTGTTGCAACTGCACTTGCAGGTAAATTTCTTGCCTCCTTCGCAGTACAATCCAATAGCCCGTTGCCACCATAATAAGAAACGCAACCATTAACGACGCCAGTACTTCACTACTAGACACTTTAACTGTTGAGCTGTAGATAAGAAAAACACTGCACGCCGCAACAACACAGAGCTTAGACAAAAACAACGGCACGGTATGTCGTGCGCAAAGATGGACAGATATGAACGATGCACTGATAACAATTGCTGCGGCTACGATAGAGTTTGCACGTTCAACTGAAATAACATCGAAAACGAGAATGGACACCAGTGCCATTTCATTAATAAAGATAATGCCCAATACAGTAGCAAACTGAACGCCTGCGTCCTGGTTGAATCTGGCAATACGACCGACAACGGCCGTAATCAGAAATACCAAACTAGAACAAAACACATACCCTATCGCAGCACTTGTGCTCAATCCCGAAAAGCAAAATAGCACTGCAACAAAAACAACCAGGTTTGCGTAGGCTACGGAGGATAAATAAGACTCTGCACAAACTTCATCGACCAGAGTTTGTCGCATGGGTTGACATAGAGCGTGAACCAGCTCCCCATCGGGCAAATAACTTTTCACACTGATGACTGATCTTGCGACGACTGATCCGGCGATGACTGATCTGTCAATTCAGGCCGGATAAACAAGTACCAAAACATTGTTGGTGTCGTTAATACTACAGGCAGAGCCCTTAGAGACATACTCGAAACCAAGGCGGCAAACGCCTGCCCACAAATGGAATCGATTTTGTTCGTTTCACAATATTGGGCGTTAAGCGTATAAATAACAACCCCGTCTACGTCGATCATCAGCTTCACAGACGCAGCAATAAACACCAGTGGAAAAAAGGCAACAACAGCGCCTAATATATAGTAACGCCAGTTTAACCATCGTCGCCATCGTGCCAAATGTAAATAAACGACAGAGGCACAGAAGAAAATTCCCATACCAATAGTGTAGTTACCCGAAAATTCGTATCCCGATATATTTTCAGCAAGAAACTGATCGGTCAGCATCAACATTCCTGCCACATAAAAGGAAAATGCAGCAACACAAAAATAGATATAAACCGAGCTCTCAAAAAATCGTTGGTGACGTATTCGAATAGACATGGCTTTTGATTTTCGCGCCGGATCAGAATTCGCCTGCATGGCTAAATCACTTGCATGGCTAAATTAAGCCGTGCCGTTTCGCCCATACACTAGCAGCACTTCGACCACTGACGCCAATGACTGCATAAACACGAGATAAGTGAGACTTTACCGTTTCGGGCGAAATATGGAATCGAACAGCAATTTCTTTTAAAGACAAACCACGCGCCAGATGCACAAGTATGTCGATTTGCTTATTGGTCAATCCAATCTCCTGAGCCTCTATAGCAGTTCGGCTAAGAAAATCATCATTAATGGGCGCTTGCGTCAACAGCCCGGTTATACCCTCAACAACCAAGGCTGGGTCAGCATGTTTTTCAAAATACAGATCTGCTCCTGCGGACAAACAATCCACGCGATCTGAGCGGCTAATCGAAGAAGAAATAACCAGGAGCTTGGCGAGTGGGAACCGTTTTCGAAGCTTGGGAAACCAGATGTACATATCGTATCCAGGCACGAATAGATCGGATACGATCAATGACATATCTTGATCTCGCTCGAGGTGCATATCGACAGCACATTGAGGATTGCTGAAACAACTAACAGAATCGATGGAGTCGATCGAGCTCAAAAGATGGCTGAACCCACCAGCAAAAAGCTGATGATCGTCGATGATTAGAGCTGCAGACATAAAGAGAGAGATCCTTCTTGGTTAGAAATTAAAGCTATTCGACGAAAATACCTATCACCTAAATTGGTAGTGCCATGTAGTTTAATTGACGAGCTTGTCTATCGCAACGCATTACCACGCGACGTTGTTAACATAACAGGAAACTCAAGATCAGAGCATCACCTAAATTAGGTGTTTTGCATATTGAGGTGAGGTGTTAGCTTCTCTTCACACCCTAACATTCATCAGTTGAGAACCTAGAAATGCCTAAACTAATAACGTGTCTATTCCTGTTCGCTAGTATTTGCTTACTGAGTGCCTGCGGCACAACGCCAAAACGCACACCTTATTCCGGGCCGGATCAGGTCGGTGAAGTAGACGCTTCTCTGCTTGTCGGTAATTGGAAAATCAGTGTACTTAACCCGATCGCAGAGGAGAACAGCAGCACAGTCACTCAAACTTTTAACCAAGATGGAACCTGGACATCGACTGTCATTCCTCCAGCAGAACAAACTGCCCAATTTGGTGAATTACAGTACGAAGGCCATGGTAATTGGCAGGTAAACGGCGATGCGGTGGTGTCCCAATTGGCTGGCATGAAAGAAACCACTGGAAACAAGTTCGGCGGGATGATGCAAGCCATAGTTTCGGCGCTTATCCCTAAAGAATCCAGTGCGAACGTATATGAACAAACCGATTCTCGAATTGTATTTGTACACGAGAGCACC
>CALIMV010000142.1 GCA_938045275.1 uncultured Granulosicoccaceae bacterium | reverse complement strand
TCGAATGGTTCAGGCAGGGACACCCAGAGAAGTGTATAACCAACCAATTGATGAGTTCACAGCAAAATTTTTAGGAGAAGCCAATGTTATTTCCGGAACCCGTGATGCTAATGGTATCCAATTGATTGACGGCACAACTATCACCACGCCGCCCAGTTCAGGCAATACTTTTGCCGTTCGTCCAGAGTCTCTTGCTGTGCAAGGAGAGCGTTCGCCTTGTACGTTGCTGCAAAATCAATTAGCAGTAAAACTGGATCAGATCGTATTCTCCGGTGCCACAGCCACTTGTGTAGCAAGTTGGCAAGGTCAAACAATTAAAGCGTCCTGTCAGGATGATGCTGTCACGCATCTGTCGGAAGGGAGTCAAGTCTGGCTCAGCTGGCCTGTTGATAAAACAATTATATTTGAGTAGATGCCATCCCAAAATTGAGATTGTTCGTACAGACAAAACTCGTGTCGGGCGAGCGGGATTCGGCAGCCCAATCGATTTTAAGATAGCTTTCAGGTGGCCGTTTAAGTGATGTTGACTGTACAAGGGTTACCGGTGCTGCCTTTGGTTGGAA
Source organism: uncultured Granulosicoccaceae bacterium (assembly GCA_938045275.1). Lineage (GTDB taxonomy): Bacteria > Pseudomonadota > Gammaproteobacteria > Granulosicoccales > Granulosicoccaceae > Granulosicoccus. The sequence goes on along the minus strand of CALIMV010000142.1, from coordinate 5,409 downwards.
GCACTAGTGATTGCCTCAATGATCGGTGATTGGCCTTTCGGGTTGCAGTCTGTTTTCTATTATGAAATAGTACCATGAGTTTGCTGGACTCAAAGATTCGAGAAATTGAGGCATAGTTGAAATCATGAACCGTTTACAGCAGCACGACTAATGGCTTGCGAAGAAACAAGCGCTAAACCCTGTTGCACTCCTTGCGGTGAAGGTAACACCAACATGCCTTCCTCAATACCTGGCAACACCCAGTGCTCATTGTCTTTTGACGTATGTGATATTCCTGGTGGTATGGCCTTGATTGGCACTAATCGTCCGTATATTTCCCTTGATGAAGAAAGCCCGGTGCGCGAACAATCGATCGAACCGTTTCACATGATGCGCACAACAGTAACCAACGATATGTTCGCTACTTTTGTTAAAGAGACTAAGTACAAAACTGATGCCGAACGTATTGGTTGGTCGTATGTATTTTATGACCAGCTGCCAGAAAGCTTTGAAGAGACTCAGGCGCCTGTCAATTCACAATGGTGGCGAAAGGTTCATGGAGCGTATTGGAATCAGATTGCAGGACCTAAAGTAGACTACGAATTGCCAGACGATCATCCGGTTGTGCATGTCTCATGGAATGATGCCAAAGCCTTTGCGCAATGGGCCGGCGGTCGATTGCCAACTGAAGCAGAATGGGAGCATGCCGCTCGCGGTGGTCTGAGTGACGTGCCATTCCCGTGGGGCGAGCGTGAGCCTAATGATCATGACTTCCACCCCTGCAACATCTGGCAAGGAAAATTCCCGGCCAATAATCAGTGTTCTGACGGTTACGCTGCAACAGCACCGGCCCAATCATTCAATCCCAATGGCTATGGCTTATACAATATGTGCGGAAATGTATGGGAGTGGACATCAGGGCGTTTGAAGATTACTGGTCGTTCGAAAGAGTCCAAGCAACACGCAAAACACTACAAAGGCACCAAATTGCTTAAAGGTGGCTCTTACTTATGTCATACCAGCTATTGTTTTCGATACCGTATTGCTGCTCGCACCGGTAATACGCCAGACTCCACAACGACGCATCAAGGCTTCAGGTTAGTTTTTTCATAAGCTTATCGCTGTAACATCACAGTAGCATCCGGTGCAGGAAAGCCGTTACGACCCGGGAAGTCTGGGGCCAAAGTGCGGGCATTAGGCATTTTCAACCACAGTCTAAGTTTTTTTCTATGTTGCGATTCGTCTTCATGGTCTTCGAACTCGGTACGCGAGTGAAGTATAGAGTAGTTGTTTGCAAACTGAAGGTCGCCAGGCTCAAGCATCATATCAATGCGCATGCGCTTATCGTGCGTAATGGCGTCGAAAATGTCCAAGGCTTCGACTTCTACGCGTGAAAGAGTCAACCCCATCAATTCATGACCAAGCTCAATGTATTGTCTAAGGTATCTACAGCTTAATTTGCCGTTGTGAAAACTGAAGATCGGTGTAAGTGCAGGCTCGTTTTTTCCAAGGTGCGCATAATATAAGGGCCGATAGTACAGTGCTAAAAATTCTGGGTAGTGTTGAACGATTTCGTTGTAGACAGATACAGAGCTGACCAAACTGCTCAAACCACCTGATTTAGCTTTACGCAGGCACAGTAAACCCACTACATCTGAAGGGTCGGTATGATAAGGCAGATACGCGTTTGTTTCATACACTCGGGTTTTCTTATTATTCTTGTCGCCAACATTCATGACAACGCCAAGCAAATCACCTTTCGGGTTTTGTCGAACCGGTGAGCCAAGATGCAAACCAATACCGTAATAAATGTACCTGATTTGCTCGTCGTTGTAGCGCTCAATCGGTAAGCCACGTAGCAGTAGAAACCCACGGCCATTCTCTAGTTCTTCTGCAAATTGAGCGAGCGTATTGGCGAAATCGCCTAGTGGGAAATGTTTTGCCTCCATTTTCTCCAACAATATATTACTACTTTGCACCTGTTCCAGCGCGGCATGCAGCTCTTCGATTGTTTCGGTGGACAGCACATGAATCCATGATTCATTGTCGGTGAAATCAGCGCCCTTCCATGCTGCGGCATTGCTGATGGTTTCTTTATGTACGAATTTATTATTTAGTATCATGGAAAACGGCTATTCCTGAAAGACTATAATGTCAGGCTTTAAATAATTTAAAACTCAATCAAGTAAGGTTTGTCAAATACGTATTCTTCAATGTTGTTCTGCAGGCCTATGTAATCCACCACTGCAAACAAGGCATTTGTGACAATAGGTGTCAGCACACCATGCCAGGTATTTCTTCTGTAATTTACACCTTGTTTACCGTTGGTTAGAAATACTTTGGGCTGTTGTGCAATATTATTAGCATCAACAGCCACAATAACTAAATACCGGTCGCGAGTCATTGGTAGAAATGTTTGTGAGCCGAGTGGATGGCGCTCAACGTGTTTGAGTTGATATGGGCTTGTATACGGCTTCGCATCGAACAAACTGATACCGGCTGAGCCACTACCGTCTATTTCAATGTCGGCTAAATCGTTATAACGAAGGCATTTCCCGCTATTAATGCTGATCGGCTTTGCGTTGTCGGTTTCGATAACATTTCCGTAGGGGCTAAATGCATCGGCTGTTAATGGCTCTGGCGTGAGTAATTTCATGGCTATTCCAGAAAGGAACCGCTAAATATGTCGCAAAGTGGTGCTTTCTAAGTAAAGTGGCAATCTTGTTGGGTTCAACGATATCAAGTCAGACAACCTTCTCGCAGTGTCTGTCAGCAGTACTGAGATTCGCTTAGCCATCGTAGTCAGGTTGATTCTACTCAAACTGTATATCAGCGAGGTAGCCAGGTCACGAATATACGAGGTGCTGATGTCCTGATTCTCCGGGTTTGCTGATCTTAGTTTCTGCGAATCACAGTCAGTGAATTGTTACGCAACCCCCTGCTCATTCGAATTGCCGTTGGTACGTTGCTGGTGTTGTTCACAACTATTCAGAGCACTCACGTATATCGGATGGGTTTGTTGTGTCTATCACCACAAGGTCGGGGCTTCCTTCTTCACGAGAAAAAGAATACGATTTCCAAAATTCAGCTCCGGACTCAGTAGCAAACTGGACCGAAAATGTTACCCATAAGACGCTTGCGCTTAAGTTTTTCTCACCGGGACTACCGTTCCAAAACAATTCATCTTTCCAAACACATCCATCTGCGTTAAGTTTAAGAATATCCTCAATAACCAAAGGTTCGACCAGGATTAAGCGTAAGTATTCTCTGTGATGTTTGGGCTCTATATCATCGTTAGTTTTTTCATCGGTAGCTTTTTCATCCGTAGCTTTAGATTCAAGTGAGTAAATTGTGGAAACAAGTGTCAAAATGAACACAAGCGCAAAATGCTTTCTTCGCCACGTTTTCATAATTGTATCCTCAGCAGCTCGTGAGTATTAATTTGTTTTAGCCGAATTCCAATGTTGTAGGTAGTCGACCACTGCCAGAGCTTCGATTCGAAACTGGCATTCGCTGCAGAGCTGCTCCTGTGTATTGTGATTATTAGCGGGTTAACCTGGAATTTTTTCGTTTGTACGAAATAAAAGCACAAGCAGTCCCATGGCCTCAATATACAATGAAATTTAACGCAAAGCGTAGATTCTTTTGTGAGGTAATAATTTCAATACCTTACTTCATTATCTGCTATTCGCTAACCAACAAATATATAAATAAATGGCTTAAGTCCGGTATGGTCGATATTGTGCCTAAGTGACTAGCAGACTGGTAAGCACACGTAGCATTCTTACCTTATAGTGAATAAATCTTCTTCAAAATAATGAAGAGTGTCGTATGCGGATATCGCCGGCATGAGAACACTCAGGAGAAGACTAATGTACAGTTGGCTGCGTCGACTAGCGTGTATCCTTTAAAGAACAGATTATTTAGTTATAGAGAATAATCCAATGCAGAGCAGAACAATGAATGCTGAAAAGTCTCCCAATATTATTGTTGCCGGCAAAATCTATGTTGCACCTGAAAATCGCGCTGAGTTCATTAAGCTTTCACTGGATTCTGTAACGCAAGCCAGACAAACAGTGGAATGTGCAGATTTCGCTGTTTCTGCAGACCCGCTAGAGTCTGGTCGAGTGAATATCTATGAGGTATGGATTTCAAAGCAAGCTTTGAATGAATTCAGAGAATTAGGTCTTGTTGGCGAACTATCAAAATTCATCGAAAGGATGGATATCACCGAGTATCGTGTATCGGAATTCACGTAATCTGATTCACTACACTACCGATAGCGTTTACAACGATTTCTCTTTTGTTAGCATCGAGCGCATCAGGATGAGGCGGACCAAACTGACCTCGGTCATTGTCGAAATACTGACCGGATGCTGTGGCGAATTCGTCATCTAGTGCTGCGCGACAAAGAATCTTAGCCCCTATGCCAATATCGTTACCTGCTGTACCAAAACCTTCTTTTACCATTTTAGTGGCGAGCAAAGAGCCGGGATTTACAGCAATAACAACAGGTGCTTCTGTTTGACCGGCCAGGTCAATGGACCACATGGTAATGGCTAATTTGCTTTGTGCATACGCATCCATGTCAGCCAGTTTCGTTTTTCCTGTCATGGCTTCAATGTTAACTGTCGCTTGGGCCGCTGATGAAAGATTCACTACGCGTCCACCGGCACCAATTAACGGCAATAACTGATTCGTCAGTTTGTATGGTGCAAAAGTATTGACGACAAAGCGTGCATCCAGTCCGTTGTGCGTGACTGGATTTGCCATCTTGAAGACGCCAGCATTGTTGATCAATACATCCAATGTATCGTGTTTATCAATTATTGCTTTGGCCATTGCATCTACTTCGTTAAGCTGGGACATATCAGCGAGGTAGCTTTCGAACGAACCGCCACCAGACAGCGCTGATAGTGAGCTCTCCAGTTCGGCCATTTTTGTGGCACTTCGACCATGTATTAACAAGTGGTGACTTTTCTGGAAAAGCAATTTTGCTGTTTCGAGCCCAATACCGTCTGTAGCGCCAGTAATGAGTATTGTTTTTTTCATCTTGGAATCCAGCTATGTCTTAGTTATTGGCTTTGAGACAACAACCAATACGCTCTAAATATTATGCTCCATTCTAACCTTATTCTAGCAGTCTGTTTGTTATGCGATTGTTAGTTGCCTTGACGTTCTTCTACCAAAGTTTAAGGCAGGTTTACTACCCATGTCATTATGCTTCATGGAGAAACAACGTTTTCGCATTGCTTGAAAAATGTAAAGCAATATTGCGCTGAACATTTCTGTATTCTCATTTTTGTACTCTCATAGTTGATTAGTGTCAGCGTATCGTAATTCATGCATGTCCACTGACCTATTCTAAAATCCGATTTCAATAAAATTGGTCATCCCCGACTGTATCGTTTATGCTATCGGAGTGTTACA
>CALIMV010000141.1 GCA_938045275.1 uncultured Granulosicoccaceae bacterium | reverse complement strand
AAAACGCCTAGCGTGGCCGACATAATTTCAGGACCAATACCATCGCACGGAATGGTCATTATTCGCATGACTTAATTTCCCTCGCAATTCCGACTTCTAACTTTAATCGCACAATCTTAGTCCCCAACAAACTCATCATCTTGCCGACTTGATTCCATTCGAGCTCTCATCCTGCGTCCGTAAATCATTGGTAAAACGAATCCGGCAATGGCGATAATCCAAAGTATTATTGCCAAAGGACTGCCTACAAGTGTCAACCAATCGCCGTCCGAAATTGTCATTGCTCGACGTAAGTTAACTTCCATTTGATTACCCAACAGAATGCCAAGAATGACTGGTACCAACGGCACGTCCAACTTTCTTAAAATCCAGCCAGCAACACCAAATCCCACCATGAGCATCACATCAAAAGTTGAGCCCGTGATGCTATAAATACCCACAAAAGAAATCATGGCAACCACTGGCATGAGAATACGAGTTGGAATCAGTAGCACTCTGGTGAACAAGCCGACCAATGGAATATTCATGGCAAGCAACATGAAATTGCCGATAAACAACGCAGCGATAAGTCCCCAGACCACATCCGGATTCTTGGTAAACAAAAGTGGACCAGGAGTGATATTGAGTTGCAATAAAACCGCTAGCAATACAGCCGTGGTCCCAGAGCCTGGGACACCCAACGCTAACATGGGCACCAATGCCCCACCGGACGCCGCATTGTTTCCGGCTTCTGGCGCGGCAACGCCTCGCGGGTCTCCCTTGCCAAAGGTTTCACCTTTGCGGTCGACCGTTTGCTTTTCCAGTGAGTACGCCAGAAACGAACCAAGCGAGGCGCCCGCACCCGGCAATACACCAGAGAAAAAACCAAGTGCTGTGCCGCGACTGATTGACGGAACACAACGCTTTAGTATTTTAAGGTCGGGTAATATGCGCCCTATTTTAGGTGGCCCGGATGATACTGCAGCGCTGCCTTTATGTTGTTCAAGGAAAATGAACACTTCGCTTAACGCAAACAGACCGACAATAGCGATCAGAAAATCGATGCCGTCATAAAGATGTATGTGATCAAACGTGAAACGCTGCGACCCTGTTTGCGAGTCGCTGCCAATCATGGCAATACCCAAACCAAGCGCCGCTGCAAAAGCGGATTTCGCCTGATTGGTCGACGTTATGCCGCCCAGCGTGGCAAAAGCAACGGTAAACAGTACAAAATATTCCGCCGGACCAAACAGCAACGCAATCTTAACTAATTGTGGGGCGAGTACCACTAGGCCACACGTTGCAACGAAGGCACCAACGAACGACGCAATCCCGGAAAGCGAAAGCGCTTCACCTGCTTTGCCTTGTTGTGCCATTGGATAACCATCAAGACAAGTCATCATTGCAGGTTCATCGCCTGGAATATTAAGCAGTATTGAGCTAATGCGCCCGCCATACATAGCGCCGTAATAAACACTGGTTAGCAGGATTAAAGATGGAGTTGGTCCTAGCCCAAGTGAAAACGCGATTGGAATGAGAATCGCAACACCGTTTGCAGGACCGAGCCCTGGTAATGCGCCCATTAACGTACCAAGAAAACACCCCATAAGAGCAAGAAACAGATTCTCGGGAGTCAGTGCTACAGCAAACCCACCGGCTAATAAAGATAGAATTTCCATAGTGGATTAGAAACCTAGTGGACCCTTAGCTAAAGACAGTCCGAGAATCAGATGGAATACTAAATAGATTCCACCGGATGTTAAAACACCGGTAACCAGTGACCAGAGAGGTGTAGTCCCCAAGCGCCATGTCAAATAAGCAGTAGCAAACACAGTTGATATCAAAAATCCGAATTCTGGCAACGCCCAAGCGTAAAGCAACATTACGGCTGCCGCGAAAACAATCTCGGCAAATTTACGAAAAGCAGGCCAGGCAGGCTCATCATCTGGGCGAACAATGAAGTAGATAGAGCAAATTGCCAGTACTGTACCTACCATATACGGGAACGCTCTGGGACCAACGACATCAACCATAAAACTGTCTTTGATGATGGTAGCGGCCCAGATATAAAAAATCGCCAGCACCAACCCGAACCCGCCAAAGATTCGATCACTCATGTTCGCTCCCCAAACAGTAATGCACTAGAGAAATTGGGCCAACTGATTTTATTCAGTCAGCCCAGTTTGCACAGGTATTAGTCGATAATGCCGATCTCTTTCGACAGCTTGGTTACATCTTCAATACTACCGGCTACGAATTGATACATGTCATCACCAAAATTATTGAACGGTGCCATAGCGGCATCTTCCAACGTTTTTTGGAAACCTTCGTCTGCAACCATAGTTTGAATTGCGTTACTCCAAAACTCTTTCGCTTCATCCGATGCACCTGCCGGCATATACAGACCACGCCAGTTTGCACCGACTACATCGTAGCCCTGCTCTTTTGCCGTAGGGATATCAGGGAATTTTTTCAAACGTTCGGGTGCCAGGATGGCAATTATTCGAACATCACCCGATTCCATAAATCCGAGCATTTCTGAAAAATCACCTGAAAGCGCTTCAGTTGCACCAGACAATAAACCAGTCATTGCCTCACCACCACCATCAAACGATACGTACTTTAATTGCGTTACATCTTCAAGGCCGGCCTTTTGCGCGACAAGCATCGGCTTGATGTGATCAAAGCTTCCAACTGATGAACCACCCGCTATGCCAACTGAGCGAGGGTCAGCTTTAATGTCATCCATCATTTGAGTAAGAGTTTCGTACTTGGAATCAGATTGGACTGCAATCGCGCCATACTCAGCACCAAAGGTTGCAAGAAAATGAACGTCGTCTTGCGTTGCGCCTTCGTATATACCTTGCGCAATGCGAGCGCTGGTACTCATCGAAGCGGCAACGATCAGATTGTTGTCTTCGTTTCGCTCTTTAGTTACATGCGCGAACGCAACCCCACCACCGCCGCCAGACATATTGGTGACTTGCATGGAATCTTCAATCACTTTCAGATCGAACAAAAATTTTGCAGTGGTCCGGCAAATGAAGTCCCAGCCACCACCAGGATTGGATGGCGCTATGCATTGCGGGTTCTCCGCTTTGAAACTCTGGGCGTGAGCGCCAGATACGCCAAGCGTGGCGACTATGGCCGCGATTGTGCCAGTACGAATGAAATTTTTTAACACGTTGTTGGTCCTCCCCAATAGATATGCGAGTCAGCGCATGATTGTTACGCTGATCAATATTTTGCACTTTTATAGCTATAAAGCCAATGTTTAATTTTGATTTTCGGCTGCATTTCGCACTAAAATTAGCATTAAATATCCAATATAATGTGTATTATTCGGAAACAAATACTGAATAATCAAGAACTTTCATAACGTACCACTATAGGTTTTTTATCAATATATATTCAAATATATTGGGAGTGGATCCTGCCATTCCTACCGTTACCGCTGGACATTGTCCGTTAAATCCGGAGGATAACCGAGGCTCGTCGACCACAGCATCAATATCCCCTGAGATCTCAAATGCGTTCCAGTGAACTTTCAAGTCGAATATCGCAGCAATTGATACAAGAAATTGCTTCTGGTGCGATCGCCGCCGGGCAGCATGTGGGTGCTCAACAAGTAGCGGACCGCTACGGCGTATCTCGTACCCCTGTACGCGAAGCACTGAATACTTTGGAAGCCCGAGGACTACTCAGCAGACAGGCTAATCGTGGGTACTTCGTTCCGGAAAATATCTCGGACACACTAGAGCAATGGCTCGAAGATCAACACAATAAAGTTGCTGACCCGTATCAACAATTGGCAAACGATTGGCTGGTTAACCAAATTCCAGAGGAAGTGACCGAACAATTCCTTCGGCAGAAATATGGGTGGACAAAAACCAAGGTAAACGAGATTCTGGTCCGTGCAACGCGGGAGGGCTGGGCAGAGAGAAAAGAGGGTTATGGCTGGCGTTTCCTTCCCGTAGCAAAGACACCAGAATCCTTTGATCAGATTTATCGATTTCGTTTGTCGATTGAACCGACTGCCATGATGGAGCCGACATTTACGCTAAACCGTAAGGTACTAACGGAACAGCGACGACTTCAGGAACATATGCTGGAAACGGATTTAGGAAGCATGCTCGATGAAACCCTGCTTGCTAACGGCTCAATATTCCACGAAGAAATTATAAAACTTTCCGGCAACCCGTTTTTCCTCATTGCCCTACAGCGAGTAAACAGGATGCGTCGATTGATGGAGTACCGAGCTAAGATTGACCGCGAACGATTAGTTGTGCAATGCACAGAACATCTGGAGATTCTCGAACTACTTGAAAAAGGCGACGTCGTCGACGCATCATACAAAATGCGCCAACACTTAAGCGGCGCGTTAAAACGTAAGTCACCCATAGCCTGGAGTTGGGCAAGTGATTCTGACACATAGACTACGGCAATGGTCTCATTAAATCGAATGTTCTCAAACCATGAGTCTTATTAGCCAAGACACTTCAGCGCTAGAATGTCTTATCAAAAGTACCCCGTTAAGGGTCAAATATACCGACTGATATTTCCATTACCGTGCCCTCCTGAACATACAAAGTTACATCAATCTGCAAAACAGACGTTCCGACTTTCAGACTTATTCATTTGATAACCGCTCAGTTGGTTGCTCTGAGCATTACCTGAATATAATAGCCCTTACACAGTATCGCTAATTAAGCCCGACTTGAAACAGTTGGCCACCAGCATCAACAATTAATTTCTCTTGATTGGTATCCCGCGCCATCAAAAGAAACGTTAGCGGGATATTTTTCTCAGTTTCGGGAACAGGAAATCGGCTTTCCAGAACCAACGATGCCCCGTTAAAATGATAAGCCAATACTTCATTGTTAGCGGTATGGTAAATTCGATGATCAAATACTTCCACATCAGAAATATGGTGCGGGAAACGTAAAGCAGACACAGCTTGCCATTGTCCGTGGGTTTGCT